>JABDKO010000234.1 GCA_013002165.1 Rhodothermales bacterium
CATGGATATTGGTCCAGCTGTTGCTCTGCACGAAGGTTCAACGCTTGTCGTCGTTTTCAATGCCCTGCGTTTGCTTGCCTATTGACGTACTTTAGATCAAATTCGACAAGCGACGTTTACTCATGAATAAAAGCACGTACTTCGTCGAACATATGGACTGTTCCGCCGAAGAACAGATGGTCCGTATTCGACTTGATGAAGTGCTAGGTATCGAACATCTTGAATTTGATCTCCGAGCAAGGCAACTCGTGGTATACCACACCGAAGATGCAGCTTCCATCACATCGGCTTTAGACAGTCTTCGCCTCGGTTCGTGTATGGTCGGAGAGTCATTGGATGTCGACGCCTGGTCACCGGTGTTGCCCGTGCAAGAAGTATCCAGCACGAACGAGATGCGTCCGCTGATGTGGGCGCTGGCAATCAATGCCACTTTTTTCTTCGGTGAGCTTGTAGCTGGGTTGTTTGCTGGCTCGATGGGTCTTGTCGCAGACGCTCTCGACATGCTGGCAGACGCACTTGTTTATGCGTTGAGTATTGCGGCAGTCGGTGGAACCATCGTGCGGAAGAAGCAATTGGCAGGCTGGAGTGGTTATTTACAGTTCGGTCTTGCTGTACTTGGGGTCATTGAAGTGTTGCGGCGGTTCCTGACGGAAGAGGGTGTTCCAGACGTTACAACAATGATTATTGTAGCAGCTATGGCCCTTATTGGGAACGTTGCTACTCTACTAATTCTTAGCCGCGCCCAAAGGGGGGAAGCCCATGTAGAAGCAAGTTGGATTTTCACCTCGAATGACGTTAAGGTGAATGCCCTTGTTATTGCGTCAGCAACTCTTGTATGGTTATCAAACTCAAACATTCCCGACCTGATTTGCGGTGCGCTTATATTCATTATTGTTGCCAATGGCGCCCGTCGAATACTGACCCTATCAAAATAGTTTCACTTTTGAGGCTGTTGTCATTCACCAGAGGACAAAAGACAAATTGTGTAGGGCGTATTGCTTCTCATTCAAGGGGATGTGATTACACAGGCAATGTCCCAGTGATTGAAAGGATTCGAATCTGCTACACATGCGCTACAAATACTTGCGGATGTGTGCGTTTTCATGCATTCGAACAAGTCGGAATACGTACAGAAGCCTGAAAAAACCAGCTAGTCCGTCAGAATGGAGACAATACTTTATGACAACCTGATAACTCGTAATGAGCAGGTCAGCGGTTCAAGTCCGCTCATTGGCTCCACGTCTTTTCTTCCGCGACTCGATTGTTCGCTAGCTCGCGTCACGTCTCAAGACGAAGCCGGCGCATCACCGATCTTTGGCACCACGATACCAGATTGCTGTTCTGTCTCTACTCTTCGATGAGATGCCGCTGCCTCGTCCATCGGATAGACACAATCAACGACGGGTGTAACTTGCCCCGATTCGATTAGCATTTTTAGCTCTCGCAACCCCTCGGTATTCTCCCGGGCGAAGGCAAAGACAACAGACTTGTCGGTGAATCTGGTTGACACAACAGATCGGACTATTGAATTGTGGCGACTAGATGTAAATATTTGTTGCCCGCCATTCGTCGGGATAACCTTGAATGAGAGCCGAAAAACGTGACCGTAGTCTTACTGTGGGATTAGTCGACGCCAGTTGAACTGATCGTTTCGCATGATACAAACACCTGCTGCCGTCGCAAACGGTTCGCGTATCTGTCGAATAACAACCTTTAATCGCGTCGTTTTTCCTCCGATATAAGTCGGGATAACCTCAAACTTGAATCAAGGGCGTCCAATTGCGCGACGGACATGTCTTGTGATCCAAATTTGAGTACCCGTTTTGGTAACTCAACTCGACCGTAGGCTTCGTTGACTGGCATTCAAAAAAGCACAGTTCGGTTGAGCGAGATTTTCAGTTTTATCCGTAATATGTTGTTAAAGCGCTATCGGATTGTCTTATTTCCGGCGCAGCTAAACGTAATCATAGCTGATCGAAATCAATCGGTTTGACACGAGTCAATAATAAATAGTACTAATATTTCATCCACTAGAGGTACGATAATGAAAGGGTTGAAACCTTTTTTGCACAATCGAAGCAGTAGCCCGTTCGGGTCGATGCTCATTGGTGCAATAATAATATTCTCGGGTTGCGATAGTAACTTCGTTCCCGACGAAACGCCACCGCCAGCAGCTTGCGGCGGAGTTGGCATTCTATGTCACATTTCAGGCACGACGGGCGAAGCTGGTTCCGCTGGCGATAACGGGCCTGCCGTTGACGCGCTTCACTATTGGCCAATGGATATCACCGTAGGGTCGCAGGGTAAACTATATATAGTCGACTGGAATAACCATCGCGTTAGGGAAGTTAATTCAGCAGGTATTCTAAGTACGGTTATTGGATCTGGAAATCTTGGAGACGACTCATCTGGTCCAGCGACAGGTATTGATCTTAATCATCCTGTTTCTCTAACTATCGGTGATGACGGACATTACTATCTGGCGTCATGGCACAACTGGAAGATCAAGAAGGTTGACAAAGACACTGATCAGGTTTCAGCCGCAGTCGGGACGACTCAAGGTTTTGAAGGTGATGCCGGGCCAGCTACTAGTGCTAAAATGGATATTCCAAGTAGCCTGGTTTTTGATCTAGATGGTAACATGTTTGTTTCTGATCAAGGCAATTTCAGAATCAGAAAAGTTGATGCGGCTACAGGGATGATTGACACATTTGCAGGTGGTGATAGAGGATTTGCCGACGGCATAGGTTCTGCCGCGAAATTCGATGCTCCCAAAGGCCCTGATGCTACACCGGGCGGAAAAATTGCGATCAACGACGATCGTACATTCCTTTACGTCGCTGACACCGGAAACAATCGTATCCGAATGATCAACCTTGCAACTGCGGAAGTAACTACAATTGCTGGGAACGGAACCGCGTCCTATTCGGGCGATGGAGGACCTGCATCTGCAGCAACATTGAATGCTCCGACCGACGTCTACTATTCTCATGATGGAGACCTGTACATTGCAGACTCACAGAATCATGTGATACGTAAGATTGATCCTAGCGGCGTAATCACGACGGTTGCCGGAACAGGTGTTCGAGGCTCATCCACGAGTGGAGCAGCTGCTATCGAATCACAACTCAATCGTCCGATGGGAATCACGTTCGACGAAGGCGAACACACGCTCTATATCGCGGACACGTTCAATCACCAGACATGGAAAGTTGAACTAGACCACTAGGTCATGGACTGAAGCTTAGAATGGTGGAGCCGTCATCCTCATGTTGGATGGCGGCCCACCTTCTTTGGTTAACCACCCGTCCTGTTTCAGTCTTTCTATTTCAGTCTAACTGTTTCCAAGAAGCTCCGTGGGTGTTTGAATGCCGGGCCGACACAATAGTGTTCCATATAATGTCGTCGATGGGCATCGGAAAATACTGATGGCCCTTATCGCTATTGCTGCCTTTCTCCCAGGTTGTGATTTTACTCCAACATTTAGCGAGTTCGACAAAAAGGACGACATCGTGGTTGACGAAAATTCCTGTGGCGGCCAAGGCATATTGTGCAACGTCGCGGGTGTTGCCGGGATGTCCGGGTCAGACGGTCTTGGAGGACCAGCAATCGACGCTCTCCTCAATTTCCCGACCGACGTTGAAATGGTTCCGTTGACGCTGGCACAAACGGGCGAAATCTTCGTCCTCGACGAAAACAACCACGCGATCCGTCGGATAACTCGCCAGGGAGATATGTTTCCTTTTATTGGCACAGGCAACCAGGGAGATGGCGCGTCTGGAACTGGAGATCAGGTCGATCTTAACTATCCTTCGCACCTCGCTATTAGCCAGAGTGGACATTTCTTTGTTTCAGACCGAGGCAATTCCAAGATTAAAGTTTTTAACGGCGCGAGCCTCGAGATGATGTCATCGTATGGTCGTGCCGAAGGGTTAAGTGGTGACGGCGGACCCGCAACTGATGCCGAGTTCGATCGGCCAAGTAGCGTGGTCTTCGATCCGGACGGATTAGTCTACGTGTCGGATCAAGGCAACCAACGGATAAGAAGGATTGACCAGGACGAAATAGTATCTACGTTTGCTGGTAGCAGTGCCGGCTTCGTAGACGGGTCGAAAGAAGATGCCCAGTTTGACTTTCCTGTCGCAGTTGATGCTCCGGCCGGTGGGAAGTCATCAATGAACACACACGACTGGGCGCTCTACATTGCGGACACCGAGAATCATAGCATTCGACGTATCAATTTCATTACCGGCCACGTAACGACCGTCGCTGGCACAGGAACAGCAGGCTATTCGGGTGATGGCGGCAATGCGCGACAAGCGCAGTTGAATTACCCTACCGACGTCATCTTTAGGGAAGATCATCATATCTACATCGCCGATTCAGGTAATAACGTCATTCGAAAAATTGATCCGTTCGGCAACATTACGACGTTAGTTGGAACCGGAGAAGCAGGGTATTCACCTGATGAAACACCGGCCACGGAGGCCAAGCTAAACACTCCGAGCGGCATCTACTACGACGAAGTGAACCAGACCCTGTACATCGCTGACACATACAATCATCAAATAAAGCGAGTATTTGATCTTTGAGTAACACATTGATCTAATAATCCGAGCGCATATGCCGAAACTCGTATCACGTCGGCAATTTTGAACACAATTATGAAATTTGTTATGAAGCTTCGCCTATTTGTCTTACCCCTAGCAGCATTGTTTTACATGGGTTGTGAACACGTCAGTGCCAACGAGGATGGCGCTGGTTGCGTAACTGCATACGATGCAAGCGCGTATCCCACTTCGACAGTTTCATATCAGAATGATGTTAAACCTATTCTCGCGAACAACTCTTGTAGTTCGGAATTTTGCCATGGGTCGGGGTCACCGCCCAGTAATTTCTCGGTATTGACGGCGGAAGCTATGCTCGGGCCCGGGAATGAAGCCGTACAGCTGGAAACCTGCGACATCGTTCGAGGAGATCCTGATGGAAGCTATCTCGTGAAAAAACTCGAAGGCGCAGCCGGAATTATCGGCGAACAAATGCCATTTGGTGGCACGCCTCTTACCTCAGGCGAGCTGAATACTATCCGACAGTGGATCACCGAAGGTGCTCCTGACAACTAGAAACACAACAGAATAGATTGCCGCGTCAGCGTCATGTTTTACATCAGCATCCACGCCAATAATATAATATCCAGGGCTTCTGATTGTAAGTACTCTGGCGTCATTACGTGGTTTCGAGCTTTGTCTTTCATGCTACTGATATCGATTAGTGCGGTGACGCCCAATGCAGTCTTTTCTCAAGCATGGAATCCGCCGAAAGGCACCGCATACGTTAAGTTTTCGTACGGCCACGTAACGGCCGCTGATCAGTACACGTTTCACGGCACGACGACCGACTACATCCAGGGTCTTCCAGGTGACACGTATCGCGATCGTAGTTTGTACGCGTACACAGAAATCGGTCTGACGGACAACGTCAGTCTAGTCGTCTCCGTACCGTACAAGCGAACGTTTGTCCGTGATCACGCTTTTAGGTTTCGGATCTTTGGATTTGGGACCGCCACAGTCGGTGGCCGTTTCTCGCTATCGCCGCTCCTCGGTTTGGAAAATTCGAGGAATGCAGTGGCTGCAAATGTGACCGCATTTGTTCCGTTGGGGTACACGCGTAACTACACGCCGAGCGCAGGATCGGGTCAACTGGGCGTGGAGACTTCAATATCTTTCGGACACAGTTTCTATCCTCTACCCGCATACGTACAGGTCGCGACAGGATATAGATTGCGATCTTCGCAGTACTTCTTATCAGCCGCAGCAGACTGTCGAATCGGGAGTGACATTCATTGTAGTTCCGATAGCAAACCCGATTTCGGTGACGAGCTAGTGGTCCGGGCCGAGACCGGCATTTCACCTTTTAATGGTCTGGTTTTAGTCCAGCTGCTCTCGTCTCTTACATGGTCGCTCAAAGAGCCCATGGTCGGTTTCTCGGCGATCAATCCTGTACCAACGCATCAGAGATACGTTAAGACTGGGGTTGGTGCAGCGATCTATCCATTCGTGCTATTACACAAGCCTGGTCTGTCCTCGTTTGGGATCAGTGCCCAATATTTTATTACACCTTATGGCCGCAACTCAATCAACTCGAGGGATGTGTTTCTAGGTGTTGAACTAAAACCATCTTTCTAAACAGATCGGTTCAAAAAATGACAATCGCAATTCAAAACAACTTACAGAAGCTACTCGTGGCTGTCCTGTTTCTATCATTCGCTGGCTGCGATATGTTTAGGTCGGACGATCCTCAGGCTGGTACGATTAGCCTTGAAATCGTCAACATGATCGACGGTCAAGAACTAGTCCTCGATCAGGAACTGTATACCAGTAGCGCCGGACATGATTATTCAGTTTCGCTCATTGAGTACATCCTGACTAACGTAAAATTGCATCGAGCTGATGGAACCGTCGTCTCTCTAGATACGGCTCAGTATTGCAACCAGGAAGATCATGATTCGCGACATCTTGATTCCGAGGAGATTCCAGCTGGCCAGTATGACAGCATCTCGTTCACATTCGGCGTTGACGGAGCCGAAAACGTTTTTGGCTCGCTCGAACGAACCACCGATTTCGACAATATGCTGTGGCCGATGATGGCTCCAATGGGTGACGGAACTACTGAGCGATATCACTACATGCGCTTCGAAGGACATTACGGAGTTGATAAAACTTTCCGCATCCACAATGGACCGTCTGGTGGATCTGACTACTCGTTCGACGTTTCATTGCCAATTTCTATGGACGTGGACAATCAAGACTGGGCGATAGAGCTACAGATGAATCTTGAAGAATGGCTTACGAATCCTGTCGACTGGGACTTCGATGCGTACGGCATGATCATGGGCAATCAAGCAGCTCAGGAAATCGTACAGACTAACGGTTCGTCTGTGTTCTCAATCGGATCTGTAGACGAGTTGTAAGGGCTTCGGCTCCGTTCTCTATGAGATTACTTCAAATAATTATGATACTGGGATTGGCTCACGCGGCGGCGTGCGATACAAACACGTCGCCGGGGCCGACTCCGTATTCACTGGAGATCTCATCTGAATTCCCGATCATGGAGATCCCCGAAAACAACCCGATGACGGTTGAAGGTATCAAACTTGGTGAACGCTTGTTCTTCGATCCGATACTGTCAATCGATAGCACCGTTTCGTGCTCCAGCTGTCACCAGAGTTCCGCTGCTTTTTCCGATCCGCTTGCGTTTAGCGTCGGCGTTGCGGGGATCACAGATCGCAACTCCATGCCCATCGTCAATGCTGGATGGATGGACAAACTCTTCTGGGACGGACGAGCAATAAGTCTTGAAGATCAGGCCCTACAACCTGTTGAGAACCGTGTCGAAATGGGTGAAGATTGGGACCACGTGGTCGAGAAATTGCAACGTAATTCAGAATATCCGGACCTTTTTGAGCGAGCATTCGGGAGGGGCCAGATAACAGCCGATCTGACAACAAAAGCAATTGCACAGTTCGAACGTACACTTATTTCGAGCGGTTCTAGATACGATCAATTCAAGGCTGGCGATCTAGTTCTAACCGCTGAGGAAGAACTTGGGCGGACACTATTTTTTACGGAGAAGGCAGACTGCTTCCATTGCCACGGCACAAGCCTTTTCACCGACAACCGCTTCCATAATAATGGGCTTGACCAAACGCACATTGATCAGGGCTTAGCGTCAGTAACAGGAAATGACGCTGATCTTGGAAAATTCAAGACCCCTACACTACGCAATGTTGAATTTAGTGGGCCTTACATGCACGACGGAAGGTTCACGACGCTGAGGGAAGTCGTCGAATTCTACAACTCGGGTTCTCAGGATTCTGCAACAATTGACCCGTTAATCGGCAACGGCCGACGCTTGAATTTGACAGCAGAGGAGATTGATGGACTCATCGCGTTCTTGAAATCGCTTTCAGATCCGCAGTTCCTAAACCACGACTTCTCCTCGAACCTAAACTAAATGACTACTCGGCGAAATTTCATAAAGCAATCGGGCGGCCTCGTAATCGGGGCTTCGATCTTGTCCATCGGAGGGTGCGATAGCATTGCGGTCGAACCGGTGGGGAAGGGCATCGACTTTCCGTTCTTGACTCCGACTGAAAACTTCTTTCTTCAGTTTGGAGGCGATGGGGCGCTCCAAAACTGGCCTGGCATCCAACAGATTCCTCGTGGCAACTGGCGGCTAGCAATAGACGGCCTGGTCGGTACTCCAAAGTCTTTGAGCTACTCAGATCTCGACGCCGACGACTCCCTGATCCGGACGATACTCGCGAGCATGCGATGCATCCTTGATAACAACGCGGTTCCCGGACTAATAGGTACGGCAACCTGGACAGGCGTACCTCTGTATCCATTTCTCGAGCAGGCAGGGATGGATCTCGGCAGTGCAAAACGACTGCGGTTCTATGGCGCGGACGGATTTACGAATAACATCAAAATTGAAAAAGTTTGGCCCAACGCCAGTTCTGAATTGTCCGAACCACTTCTTGTGTTTGGGATGAATAGTAGTCCCCTGCGCCCCGAGCATGGTGGGCCAGTTCGACTGCTCGTTCCGGGTCACTACGGATACAAGAGCATCAAGTGGGTGGAGCGCATCGAAGTTACTGCGGATGAAACCGAGTTTGGCACGTATCAGGAAGTGTTGGGTTACGAAGATGACGGTTCGATCGATGTGACTTGCAAGACGACTAGTCATCTCCGTGGAGCCCGTATTGATTCGGGTCGCGTGCAGCTTGCAGGCTTCGCACTGAGCGGTCTTGGAGGCGTCAGCGGCCTTCTGGTTTCAATTGACGGCAGCGAGTTCGAACCAGCCCGAATCCTTTCGTTGGCAGAACTCGTCGCTGGAGATCCACTGCTCGGCGAAACGCTGCAAGCTAAGAATCCGACGCTTTTTTCGTACCCCTTCGCTGGTGTTTGGTCGTTCTGGGAATTTATTTGGAACGCAGTTCCTGGTGAGCATTCTATTCGCGTAAAGGCTTCAGATTCAGCAGGCAACGAACAACCTGAAATTGACACAGACCCTACGGATGGACTAAATCCGATCGTGGAATTCAGTGTCTCAGTCGAGTAGTATCTATTCTGCTCTAAATGTAATGGATCGAACGACGATCATACGAATATGTACATCCACAATCCTAGTAAGAACTTCTGGTCGTAGCTAATGAGACGAAAGCTAATCACAAATCACTTCTCAACATTTACCAAGGGCCTGGTTGCGATGTTCATGATCGCAGCATTCTGTGTACCGTTGTCTTCATACGGTCAGGATCCCGATTCTATTCCCAACCTCGAAGAGCGTGTAGCTGCACTCTTTGCACGGAGCTGTACTGCGGCAGGATGCCACAGCGGACCAGTTCCGATGATGGGGCTAGATCTGACTTCGGATAAGTTCTATGCTACGGCTGTCGACGAGGCCAGTACTGAGCGCCCAGAATTGAAGATAGTTGACCCGGGTAATTCCAAGGTCAGCTATATGATACACAAACTCAAGGGGCAGGAGGGTATCGTCGGCATGCAGATGCCGTTCACTGGAGAAAAGCTTACGACCGAAGAAATTGGTGTGATCGAAGAGTGGATAGACAGCCTCGATGACGTCGACACAGAACGTAAAGCGAAATCGATGTCCGAAGTGGCCTATCCATTTTACGGTTGGAAAGTGGTGAATCTTCCAACAACCAGATTGCTTAATGCAGGTGATATGCTCTTCCTGATATCGCATCGCTTCAATCCGAAAATCAACGATGGATATGATGCCTTCTTCGGACTTGACGGAAGTGGCATTATTTACATCAGTCTTGGATATGCAATCACCGACAGATTAATGGTAGCTGTCGGGAGATCGAATTCGGATGACGACGTACAGCTTCAGGCACGCTATGGAATAGCGCACCAAGGTGGAGAGGGTGGGTGGCCAGTAGGTGTCAGCGCTCAAACATCATTCAATTGGGTCTCACAGGATATCCCGGACCGGGATCGGTTCGGAGTCGAGCGATTTAAGACAACGATGCAGGTTAGCGTAACCCGACAAATTGGCGACAAAATCGGTCTGGCGTTCGTTCCCGGTTTGTTGATCAATCCAGGCCACGAAGTCGATGGAGAAAGTCAACTCGTGACACTTGGACTTGGAGGCAGGTACCGTTTCAGTCGGACTCTATCGGTTGTTGCCGACTGGGCCCCCATCGTCTCAGGCTTCACGCGAACACTTGTTTTTGGTAACGACATTCGATTTGATACATTCGGCGGCGGATTAGAAATTGCAACCGCCGGTCACGTCTTCCAGATTATCCTTACCAACTCAGTTGGAATTACGTCTGATCAATACCTCCGAGGCGGTGATCTCGACATAACCAAGGCCCACCTTCGTCTCGGTTTTAATATTTTCCGCGTGCTGAATTAGCCAGTGCCATCGTGTTCTCTCCGTCCTGACGATGGTCTGAATGGGCATCTTGTTGAAAAAATGTTATTTGTTTCAGATCTCAAGTTCATCTCTTGCCGAATCACGATGAACTGCAGCGGCCTGATAGAAAAGTAGCCCGGACGCCAGCCAGAGTCCTGCAAAAAAACAGGTCATGATTACGACGTCGCCAGACCAAATTCGAGTTGGCGATCCTCAACTAGCCCGTGACACAACAACTACTACAAGCACCTGAACTGTCATCGCTACGAACATTGTTCGCGCCATCCCCGTGGGTCTAAAAGGGAACGACGCGGATAGAGGAGTAGAAGCTGACGGCCAGCGACGGTGCTGCTTTTGTTGACTTCGGCCGCTCTAGCCTGACAACTCGTAATTAGCAGGCAGTGGTTCAAGTCCGCTCATTGGCTCCTCCTGTATTCACCGTCATTAATTTGACGATGCACCCCTGACACCTGGACGGTCGGGCATCATTTCATTCTCCCGATGCAGGTCCCGCCACGGCGAAAACCCTAGTCGACACGGATGAGGCGCTGAGTAATCACTTCCGTCGACGTGGAGGCTACCAGGAAGTAGACCCCGGAGGCCAGTTCCGACGCATCAATCTGAAAAGCGTTCGCTCCTGATGTCAACGGTCCGCTATGCAATCCTGTGACTTGCCGCCCGAGAACGTCGTGCAACTTTATGGTAACAGTCTCAGGTAGGGAAAGAGTAAGACGAATAGTGGCCTCCTCGCGTACCGGGTTCGGGTACACGTCCAGGCTGTTGACAGGCAGGGTTGGCGATGACTCGTTAGCCACAGGCATTCCTCCCGAAAAAAGGTAAGCTCGTCCGGTCGAAGCCGACGGGCCGTCTTCCTGAACCGCACCAACGAGAATATCTCCCTGGCCATCGCCATTGGCGTCGGGGACCCCCGCAACGCTGTATCCAAACGACCCGCTCGACTTTGGATTTGTGCTCACGAGGCTATTCAGCAGTGTACCTGTCGCGCCCGAGAAGACGTAAGCTCTACCCGTCAGGATTGATGCCTCGAATTCTCCAGTCGCGCCGACAATGAGGTCGGCTACACCGTCTCCATCAAGGTCCGGTGTGACACCAACAGCCTGCCCAAACAAGCCGCCTGCACCGGGTGGGTTCGGGCTCTCAAGTTCATAAATGAGCGAACCGGTGGCACCAGAGAAGAGGTACGCGCGGCCACTGCCGACGTCTCCGCTTGCACCGATAAGGACATCGCCCCGGCCGTCGCCGTCAGTATCCGATACGCCTTCTATTTCACGCCCGAAAAGTCCCCCGCTTGACGGGTTAGGGCTCTGGAACGTGTGCAAGAGAGCGCCGGTAGCTCCCGAGAAAAGGTAGGCCCTCCCTGCATTTGTGGCTATGGCGTCCTCAGTGTGTGCCGCTACGAGAATATCTGTCGTACCGTCACCGTCTGTATCAGGCACACCGGCGACCCGGAATCCAAATAAACCGTTTGATTCCGGATTTGGGCTCGTCAACGTTCTGAGAGTGTCACCCGACGAACCAGAAAAGACGTAGGCTCGACCCGTATTGCCGTCAGCTTCAGAGGCCGCGCCAACAAGCAGGTCACCCCTACTGTCACCGTCGATATCAGAAATGCCTGCAACGGAACCACCGAAGAACGGCGTCGACTGCCCCGCTCCTTCCGGGTTTGGACTCATTAGCGTGTAGATTAGCGTTCCCGATGCACCGGAAAAAACATGCGCGCGCCCCCAACCCGTAGCAGATGATCCTTCGGAGAACGTTCCTACGACGATATCGAATACACCATCACCATCCAGGTCTGGCACATCGGATACTGCACTTCCAAAACCACCATTTCCTCCCGGTGTCGGACTCTCGAGGGTTTGAATCAACGAACCAGATGATCCGCTAAAAATATGTACACGACCTGCCAGACCGCCTTCCCAGTCAGCCCCGATGAGGAGATCGCCGCGGCTATCGCCGTCAACGTCTGGAATACCCGCGACAGCTCCGCCGAAGTGGCCGGGCGCCCTTGGTGTGGGACTGAGCAATGAAACAGCATCCTGCGCCTGAGAGGCAGGTACCAGAACAAGAATAGACGCGATCACGAGGAGACGATATGGCATATCTTGGAGATTCTGATAATGAAGATGGAAAACGCGTAGCACGGTTATAACAGACAACCGAATTCCGTCTAAAAATCAGCTCAGCACTTCACGACTCTGTTTGACTGTGGAATTGCCTAAGTCCTTATTTCTACATACTCAAATGAAAGCCATACCACACAAAGCTCTTCCTTCCATCTCACAAACACCGTACTCGTCGTTCAATCAGCCCCTGAGCCTTTGATTGCCGGCACCAGGTGCAGAGAGGCGAGCAATGCAACTAACAGACCCACCGAACCGACAATCCCCGCCTCCCGCACACCATCGAACGTCGCGAGAGACATACATAGAAATGCTATCACCGTAGTGAGAGTAGTAACCGTCAATGCCGAACCAGCCCCCGGGATAATTTCATTCATCGACTCACCCCGTCTCAGCCTTTCCACGATGTGAATCCCATCATCCACTCCAAGTCCGATCAATATCGGCACAATGGATAACGTTAGCATATTCAGCTCAATATCTAGCAAAGCCATTACTCCCATCGATGCCAGGACTCCTGCAATGGCTGGAAGAATGCAGAGAACAATACCCTGCAGGTTTCTCATTCTTGCAAACAGAACGAGGAATACCAAGAGCGCTGACAAGAGTATGGCCCTCGTAAAATCCCTCTGAAGTGTCGCTCGATTGGCCCGCCCCTGGATCATATTTCCGAGCCAGAAGGAATTAATATTCTGACTTCGACTAGCCCTTTCGAAGGTCTCCATCAAACGGGGGATGACACCCTCTTCCCATGGAAACTGTTCAAGATAGACATATGATACGTTCACGTAGTCTGAGCCCACTTTCTTCAGATACCTATCCGTGTCGATGCCTCTTTGCTCGAGATCCGTCAAACCAAAAGTTTCCAGGTCGGGATTCAAGAACGAAGCAATTTGATCGCGATAGCTGTCTGTCAGGTATGGTACATCTGCTCCTTTTTCTTGCCGTAATAGAGCAGCGGCATCATTGTAGTCCGCAATAAAACGATCTCTGGAAAACGACCCGGCATGCTCCGAAATGAATCGTGCGTTGGTAATTTGATTGTCCTTCGAGGGTATCCAATCCGACAGTGTCTCTACCCCTGCGATTCGAGCCCGCCCGGTCCCAAGTCGAAGTAACTCAACCGCTCGCCGATCCTTCTCGAGAGCAGCCTCCGCGTCAGGTGCAGAGCTTGCAAGGATGACAGGTGAAAAGGATAAACCAAGCTCCCGGTTCAGCTTGTGCATCTCGGCGGTCTTTGGATTGCCGCGCAGGGCAAGGCGCCAGGGGTGAGGTTCAAAGCGAATAAAAGCTACCGACGCTGCACATATTGACAGGATGATAAACCACGAAGCAAGAACTATGGTTCGATTTCCAGATCGGTGTTTCAGTCGGGAGAGCAGCTTGCTTTCTCGATGGCCTCCCCGACCCGCTATATTAAATCGAGTTATCATGGCTGGCAGAAAAGCTATGCTACCTACAACGGTCCCCAACACTCCAACACAGGTCAGTAATGCAATCTGTTGTATCACCGGAAAGGTGATCAACCACAGCGCGGAAAAGGCGAGGCAGGTACTCAAGCTGGCGAGGAGAATTGCAGGGCCCGGACGGCTTATTGCACGCTGGATCGCCAGACTCTTCTCAAGACCTTCCCTCATAGCTGCCCGAAACGAGACGAAAACATGGATACCGATGTCCACGCCGAGCCCGATGATGACGCCTATAAATATCAAGGATATCAGGCTGACCGATCCATATACGAGATAGGCAACGGCAAGGGCGCCAGCGATACCGAACGAGACCGGAATGGCAAGGAGAAGTGGAGTCAAGCCGGAGCGGAAATAGGCGACAAGGAAAAGAAGAATCGCAAGGGCCCCGACAAGTCCAACCCTCCTGATGTCAGAATCAAACGTCTCCAACGCCGAAAGGTAGCTCACCGGTCTTCCAACGACGCTTATTTCAATTCCTCGAACTGAATTCTGAAGCTGGGGATCGGTCGTGGCCGATCGAAATATTTCTTCTATTCCCCGAACGACTTTCCGCGAGGTGTGGATGGAATTATCCGCTGTCTCCGTGTTTAACAGAACAAAATATCTTCTCCGATCCTTTGTAGTAATGAAACCGTCCGCGAGCTCGAATTCAGAAATTATCAGATCATTCTTGAGAGCCAATGCTGCAAGTCCCAACAGTCCGAGCGGGTCCTTTGCCTTGAATTCTCTGCTGAAATCAAGACCGGAGCTTCCAGTTGTTCGAAGGTCATCTACACTCGCAAGGATTCCTGCCGGGCTTATTCTTTGTTCGAATAGCTCCAGCTGGTACGGATCCAGGTAAAGAAACAGTCTCTTAAGGCCCGCGCCTCTGGCATAATCGAGATACCCGGATCCCAGGTCCCTTGTAGCAACGCTTACTTCGTCGAGAGAATCCAGCCTGGGAATGATGTAGTCAAAAATGAGCCGTGCTTTGGCCAGAGGAATAGGTGACTCCGATTCCAGATAGACTACGGCACGCTCTGTTTTGCCAAGTTCTTCCTGAAGCTGAGCTCGAAAAGGATCGAGTTGTCCGGGAGAGCTAGACCCAAAGTCCGACTTCAGCAGCCTCGTCTCCAGGCGACTTGCAAGAAATATGAGCCCGGCAAAAACAAATAACCACGTAATGAGCCAGGGCGTTCTGGTGGCCCGGGCAATCAGTCTGGCGGTTTGTTCTGAGAACTTCTCGCTGATCATGCGATACGGTAATTGACAAAGAAACAATATACGCCCGACCTGTTGCCTGATCAGCAGATAGTTTGAAAGTTAGCTAATGCTGACAGCTCTGCGAATGATTGAATCGGTTCAGCGACGTATTGGATGATCAGCCCGGTAGTCCATCTATTGGTCGCTGGTTTTTCCCTGCATCGATTCGTAGATTCCGGCAATGAAGGCTGGTTGCTTTCATCCGCTCCTGAATGTATCGCGCCTAATTCTTTCATCCACCTAGAAGATCTATGATCCGAGTTCAGAATCTGAGCCTCGCGGTTCTATGTTTGTTTTGCCTCTCATCTTGTGACCTCGATTTTACAGAAGAGAAATTTGTCGATGAAGACAGCATTCGAGCCCACTTTAATACCGGTGCGACTTTCGTCCACATCGAAGCAGCCAGTAGGCTACTCGATGCCATAAATGGAGAAATTCCGGATGGAGTTGTATTAACCGAAAACGGAAGAGTTGTAACAGCCGTTGTCGATGCTGACTATGACAGCAATGGAAGCCGGGAAACCTCGGTCATTGGTGGCGTAACCTTTCCAAACGACAACATGTCATTTGACAATGGTGCCGAGGTCAGGATTGATGAAGTAACCGGCAATCAAATCGACGGAAGTTTGACGGCGACTGCGACAACGACGACTAGCGGTGACGTAACCATTGACGGATCCGGTGAGTTCACCGGCGATGCCGAAAAGCCCGTTGACGTGGAAGTTGACCTGGTTGTAACGCCCTCCACAGGTATGATCCTGGGTACGGTTGACATAGATACCGGGGATCTCTCCGCGACAGCCTTCTACGAAGACAACGGCCAGGGGGGATTCAGAGTCCGCGTTGTAGGTCCGGACTTCGAATTCACTGCCTACTAAACGGAGATCCAAAATGCGAACAATTCTGTCTTTGGTTCTCGTATTACTATGCGGCACAACCATGACCATGGCTCAGTCCGAAATCTTCGTCGGACCTCAGGTCAGCCTTCTGGGCCCCGGCGTTTCGGGCGAAGTAAAATTTGGCACCTTTTCAGTCTCGGCCGATATCGGCTGGATCCCGATTAACAGCATCGCCTTCGAATCAGATGATGTTGACTATCTCATCAATACGGATTTTTACGGAGCCGTAGCGATGGGTAATTACTATCCGGGAGCCGGGAGATTTTCGATCGGCGTCGGTGCACTGATTGGTGGATACAATGCGGACGGCTCGGCTGATGATTTACGAGGGGATATCGACATTGGAAACGGGACCTATGATGCGGCTGACATCGGTATGCTCACCGTGGATATTAAGTACGGCGGATTCGCCCCGGCTGTAATGCTGGGTGTACGTTCCGGTGGATTCAATATTGGAATCGGTGCCGCTATTTCAGGAAAGCCAGATTATGAACTTGGCGCAACCGGCTCGATTCAGAATAGCCAGGCTTTTCAGGATGATCTGGATTTTGAAGCGGAAGAAATCTTTGACGGTCTGGACGGAATTCCGGTCCTGCCCCTCCTTCGTATAGGCTGGCAGTTTGGAGTGCAGTAGGTCCTTGATTGCTTCCTAATCGTCGGTATTTCGAAATCGCCTTACTGACATCAGAATGTCGTTTACTGACTGACGCGTCGTCACCCTGGTATCTAGTACCTCTATATTATCTGCGAAATGGATCGCTGAACTTCGGATCATTCAGCATCTTGTTGTCTGTCAGGCTGTGCAGAAATGCCACCAGGGCTTGTTTGTCCGTCTCCGACAAGGTAAATCTGAGCGGTTGACCTGATTCATCCTTGAGCTCGTCGCTCAAATTTTGATGCGCTTCTACTCCGTCGCTGTAATGGTCAACGACTTCACGCAGCGTCGCGAATCGGCCGTCATGCATATAGGGAGATCGTACTCCCACGTTTCGCAGGGAAGGGGGCTTGAACATCCCGTCCAAACTATCGGCTCCGATTATCCCGCCTATTCCTGGATCCAGTAGAGTTACCACATCGAGGCCGTTGTTTTTCGGACCCGTGTGCACCCCGACGAAGGCCTCAGTAGCATGGCAGCTGACGCAGGCCAATCCTCCCTCTGTATTCGACTTAAGAAAGAGTTCCTTTCCTCTGTTTTCCTCATCGGTAAAGTTCGGAAACGCAGCAGTGAACCTGTCGACGGCAGCACGTCCCTCATCATATTTACTCTCGAAGGAAACCAGGCTGCGAACAAATTGCGCCAGAGCCTTTGATATTCGGTCCGAGTTAATCTGATCGTCGCCGAAGGCATTTTCGAACAGGGCAGGGTAGTATTCGAGGGTTGCAAGTCGTTGTTCTATCACCTTGAGATCCGTGCCCAGTTCAAATGCGTCCTGTACGGGAATCAGCACCTGTTCCTCCAGGCTCCTTGCCTGCTCATCCCAGAACGCTCTACCTCTTTTATAGAATCGCGCGTTTGTCAATCCCATAGAATGCCGCTTGGTTTCTTTGCCACTGAATCCAATGCTACGGATTGCCGGATCCGAGAAACCATGCAATTGCCGATGGCAGGTAGCACAGGATGAGCTCAAGTCCTGGCTCAGATTTCTGTCGTAAAAAAGAACTCTGCCCAGCGTAGCCCCATGATCCGAAATCGGATTGTCTGCGGGTGTGTTGTCATGATCAATTACCGCAATCTGCGTCGTCGATCCTGGGATCCCGGGCTCGATGAAATGGGCAGGCAGGTCAACGGTGTAATCGAACGGCGTGTTCGGGAGCTGAGGTGCAGAGGAGAAGGGTAGCCCGCTATCGCACGCCGGAATCGACATGCATACTGCAAGGAAAAGTAGAAGCACTAATCGAGCTTTCTTTCTAACCAGGTACCGATAGACGTGTGGCAATGCTTACTGCTCTTTTTCGGGGTGCTAGTAATGAGAAGATACTAAAATCGAAACCCTCGGATTAGGTCAAATTATGCCGATCAACGGAGCGAACTCAGGGTGATACCCGTTTGTCGCGTATACTGCATGCGACAACAAAAGCGGCAGTCAACCAGATATAGACGGCCACGTTCGAATAGAACCACTCGGAGAGATTCTGTGACCCGGAGCCCTTGATTCTGGAAAACCCGGGCAGCCAATGACTGTGTTCAATCTCTACGATTATAGGATCGTCTCCGACATTCCACACCCAGTCCTTCGACAGTCCGGCCGTACGGTAGGAATTTTCGCCGACGGTGTAGTGTACGCGGTCTGACGTGAAAACATTGTAACGATAATCTCCGCCGATAGAGGTTTCATACCAGTGGTCTGTCCAGACGGGGTGGGCATTGATTTTTGTGGCATTTGTTGCCAGCAACAAGTCCACCAACGGATCTCCGAATGTATGTCGGTAAAAGACGAATAAGCCGATACCGACTACAATCGCAATCAGGAGTGATCGCACGCGACAGGTTTTCGGACAGTCGTTTTCATTACACATACGCATCAGGTGCCACACTATACGTCTTAAGTAGAAATTGGTGGTCGGATCCACCCAGGGCGAAAGTATACATCGCCGTCCGCAGCAGCAAATGCGGTTACCCGAAACTCGGTAAATGGCTGGATCTTCCGGGAATGCAAGATTCCTGGCCAGCACCACTGGAGAAGTATAGACAGGCTTCGCACCCAGGTCAGCGGTTTACACCGGCTCCTACCGACTATGGCCTTTGCTCATTGGCTTCGGTCCCGGTTACATGGCCGTTTCCTTCTCATCTGTAACCGGCTTGTAGCGATCTACGTCATGTCCAGCTTGCCCGGCTGCGGCAGGACAACACACAAAAAGGTCTCCGGTTCTGCCTGTGGATTGTTGTCACAATCCGGCAGAACCGGAGACCTTTCCTGTCATAACAATTTAACTGTCGACTAATTTACGACCACAAATCTCGATGTCTCGTTAACAAAGTCACCTGCGACTTTAACGAGATAGATACCTGAGGCGAAATCACTGGTGTCGAGTGTGAGATTGTCGTTTCCATCCCTCACTGACAGATGCTCTGTTGCTACCATGCGGCCTACGATGTTGTAGACACTCACGATAACATCCGAAGGCTGGACACGCACATCGACTGTGAGCGGCTGGCCGGATCGAACAGGATTAGGATAC
>JABDKO010000270.1 GCA_013002165.1 Rhodothermales bacterium
CCCCGAACTTCAAAAGTTGCGAATTCCGTCACTCTGGTTGCTTGGAGAAGTCGACAAGAGTGTTCCTACAGGCGCGAGTGTTGCGAACATCCAGCTCGTCGATACGCTGGGTCTGTTCGACGTTCGCGTAGTTCCCGATGCTGATCATGATCTGCGCGATGTAGAGACAGGAGAGCGGTACGACTACTGGAGCGAAATATTCGAATTCATTGGCAGCATGTAAGCTTATACTCTGCGTGATTTCCAGAAAACAGCAAGCCCCGATTCCGGATGGAATCGGGGCTTACGGTTTAAGGATTGTCAGCCGGCCGATTGAGCGCGACCCAGACCGGCGACTCCCCTAGTTAATTCCGTTCTCCCGGAACCAGATGTCGTACTGCTGTGCAACTTTCAGCCTGCCGTTTTCAGACGGGTGCTGATTGGCATAGCCACCTGACGGATTCAAGTAGTCATTTATATCATATACGAATCCGTGTGCGTTAGGAATACCATCTCCTGCCCAGAGATATGGTCCGAGATACGAACCAGAACTCAGTGCGGCTGCGCCGGCCCAGTCACTGGCAAGCTTACGGATAGGCTCGCAGATGCGTGGACATTTCGAAGGCTCAACAAAATGAGCTGGCTCACCACCGTAGAATGCGTGGATTGCATTCGGGAAGGTCGCTTTCAGATCAGCATCAAGCTGCGGTACCATCGACGCTATGGTTGAAGCGGAAGTCGCGGCATCCATAGCGCTTTGGGTAGCGATCATGTTGACCGTAAGAACGACATCGTTAGGATTCGAAACACTGCACGAAGCAACCATGTCGTTGTTCACCCAATTCTCGAGTGCACTTCCACCCTGAGCACAGCTCACGAACGTATAGTTGTTGTACGTACCCGCAAACTGACCGAGGAATGTGTTGGCTGACTGAGAGCTGTTTGAATACCCCGTAAAGACGATGATGCCAGGAGGGGGATCCGGGATGTCATTGTTCCATCCGGATCCACCAAGATCGGTTCGGTCTGTTGGAATACCGTCCGGTCCTGGATCCGGATTTCCGGACGAAACAGTCACACTTTGTGTCACGCTGTCGGAACCGTCAGAGTTCGATACCGATAGAGACACCTGATACGTTCCTGCACTTGCATACGTGTGGCTCGGTGCTGAGTCACTGCTCGCGTTGCCATCCCCGAAATCCCATGAACTCGCATCGGCATTGGAGCTGGTATTCGAGAACGATACGTTCAAGTCGCTCGTCGTATAGCTGAACGAAGCAACCGGTGGAACCGGCTCAGGATCAGAAGCAGTCACCGTGACTGATTCAGTCGCTGTATCGCTTCCGTCGGCGTTAGATACTGTCAGAGCTACCTGGTACGAACCTGCAGCTGCATACGTGTGGCTCGGATTCGTATCGGAGCTTGAGTTTCCATCTCCAAAATCCCATGCGCTGGACTCGGCATTCTGACTGGTTCCGGTGAACGATACAGAAAGATCAGACGCAGAGTAGGAGAACGAAGCTACTGGTGGATTAGCCTGTTCTTCGGTTACCATTACTTGCTTCGAGTGAGTATCCGTTTTGCCGCCGCCTGTCGCTGTCAGGGCAACAGTGTACTCACCGTCAGAGGGGAAGGTGTGCGTTGGTTCCTCGATTCCTGTCTTCGATCCGTCTCCGAAATCCCACAGATAATACTCTGCGTTCTCGCTCATGTTGGAGAAGGAAACAGTTCGGCTGCTGATTTTAGTGTGCTGGAAGTCTGCCTTTACGTCTTCTATTGTCGCGCCGCCTTCGCCACAGTTGGCTTCCGGACTCGCGCACCACCACGAGCATCTTGAATATTCAGGATTGGCGATACAGTAGGCATTTCTTCGATTGATAACTGACTCGGTGAGGGCCTTGTTGGCGGAAAAAAGATCCTCGATATCGTCAGCATTTTGGGATGTCGTCGAGTCGCAGCCAAAAACGGCAATACAAAGGGCTGCGACCAGGTAGTATCTGGTCATTGTGGTGGAGCGGTTTGCTGATAAGTAATAGTGGGACTTCGCTAATTATCATCCAAGACGCGATGAATCTTAAGCGTAAGTGGTTTAGAAACAGAAAATTGTGCCGTTATATTGTACCGTTTTCAAGAGGTTTGGCTGAGGATTGCTTGAGGAAACGCGAGACACGGATGTGGAGCGAGGGATTAGGAGTGACTCGGCCTTCGGCCTCGTGTCATGACTCGCTTTGCTCGTGGTCATTGCTCGAACTTTGTTCTCGAGTCACTCGTCACCGGGAATTAGTCACTTGTTGCTCGTTACGAGGCGAATGCTTGCCAGGGCCAGATTACCCATTTAGAATTAGAGGCCACAGCCGCGGATTGAACTTCAAGTGGGTCTGGACACGAGAGTAATTGTCGTCCCGACTTCGTGGTTCAAGTCAGACCCAGGCGGCATTATTCCGTACATTAGGCAAAGATTGCATGCGGAACGTCGATTGTAATAGTGATTACGGGCCGAGGTCGCGACAAACCCAAGTCATTATCCAACTGATGGAAATCGAGATGTACCGAACATGTACCGCGTGGATCTTAAGTCTATTCATGGTTGTCTGCGGACTCTTCGCCCGGCCCGCTTATACGCAGGATGTGAGTACAGAAACGCCGGTACGCTTGACCTTTTTCCTGGACTGCGATTTCTGTGACGACGATTTC
Source organism: Rhodothermales bacterium (assembly GCA_013002165.1). Classification (GTDB taxonomy): domain Bacteria; phylum Bacteroidota; class Rhodothermia; order Rhodothermales; family JABDKH01; genus JABDKO01. The sequence continues at coordinate 2,674 of JABDKO010000270.1, forward strand.
TACCGTCAGGAGATGCCATACGTGGATCACGTCAGGGATCGAGAAGTGGCAGACGTCCACGTCCTCTTGACCCGAGAACAAACGGGAGCAGGTGGCTGGGCGTTCACGTTTGACTTCATCGGCTTGAGAGCGTTTGAAGGCATGGACTATTCGACCGTCTATGCCACAAGAGCCGATGCAACTGATGGTGAGTCACGCGAAGGGTTTCTTCGCATTATGGAAGCAGCTCTCGTTCCGTACTTGATGGAGACCTCCATGCGAGATCGTATCAGCATCCAGATTGCTCCAATGTCGGAAGGGGCCACGCTGGAGCAGGTGGTCACTGAGGACCCGTGGGACTACTGGACGATCGAGATGTACGCGGACGGAAGCGCCGATTTTGAGTCGCGGCAGGAATCTTTTGATACACGCTATGGCATCTATATCAGTCGCGTCACCGAAGAGTGGAAGCTCCAGTTGCGCCCCTTTTTCAATTATAACTACGATCGATTCGAGCGGGGCGATCAGATCATCAAAAGCACGTCCAGGCGGGATGGCTTAACGAGTTATGCTGTGAAGAGTATTTCGCCCCACTGGTCAGCAGGTGCGTATGCAGACATCCTGACGTCGACTTTTTCTAACGTCGAGTGGCGCTATCGGGGCATGGCCGCGCTGGAATGGAGCCTCTATCCATATCGCGAAGCCAATCGCCGACAGCTGACCGTCGCTTACCGTCTGGGTGCCTCACACATTACTTATCAGGATACCACGATCTACAACGAGATTCAGCAGGTGTTACCTCAGCATCTGCTGAACGCCGAGTACGAAGTAGTCCAGCCCTGGGGTGATATCGAGATTGGTGTCAACGCTTCGCAATATCTGCACGACCTGTCGCGTCACAGTCTGGCATTCGATGCCGAATTCGATGTTCGTATCACGAGAGGGCTTTCCATCGAGATTGGAGGCGCGCTTGAGCTCATCCATGATCAGATCAACTTGCCGAAAGGCGATGCTGACCTGGAAGAAGTCCTTTTGCGACGCAGGCAACTTGAAACCAATTTTGAAGCAGGTCTGAGCTTTGGTTTCCGGTACCGATTCGGCTCCGTTCTGAATAACATCGTCAACCCACGCTTTGGCGGGATCGGCAGCAGGGATCGATTCTAACTAACAACTAACAACTAACAACTAACAACTAACAACTAACAACTAACAACTAACAACTAACAACTAACAACTAACAACTAACAACTAACAACTAGCACCCAGATATCGTATCTTCTTAGCCCTTTGCGCTAGACGCAACGGGCCCGTAGCTCAGTGGTTAGAGCAGCGGACTCATAATCCGTTGGTCGTAGGTTCAAATCCTACCGGGCCCACCACAACATTGGATCAGTCAGGCTAACGGAGCTACCGGTGAGCGAAGCTTCGACCGCATGACTCGAAAGTGCTCAGCTGGTATCCAGGCCCGCAAAAACGACCACTCGTCGCACTTCACGCATTTGAGCGACAGTCAGCCCTTCCCTCGGCGGAATCTGCCAGCCCTCCTGACTCTTCGATTTGAACGGTAGCAGGACCCTGGTCGGAACTCCATTTCTCCGCACGCTAACAAAGGGCGAATAACACCAGCCCGTACCACACGCCCTCTGAGTTGAGGCGACCACCAACGACACGCCTGTGAAACGACAATGACGGCGCAAGCGGGGAGATTGCCTTCCAGGGCTTCTAGGGACCCCTTCAGGCGAGGCACGAAATCATCAATAGCCTTTATTATTGAGAACCCTCAAGACATTTTCACATTAATAATTAAAGCCAGCGCTTTACAATGACGAGACTTTAGTAATAGTTTTCGTTATTACACCTAAATAATTTAGGTTTAAGCTTTGAAAACAGAGAGAATCGACGAAATTGATGTCAAAATCCTGAATCTTCTGCAGGAAAGCGGAAGAATCAAGAGGAGTGAGATTGCCGAACGTGTCGGTCTCTCGGTTCCATCAGTGAGCGACCGAATGCGCAAATTGCGCGACAGGGGAATTATTAAAGGGTATCACGCGAAGCTCGATGCCAAACGGCTTCAGGTGGATATCGCTGCGTTTCTTCGTGTGCGCGTCGACGGATCACAGTACTACCCATCGTTTGTCGCAAGGGCCGTCGCACAGGAGGAGGTCCAGGAAGTTCACTCGATCACCGGTGACGGGTCACACATTCTAAAGGTACGAGTTCGGAATACCACTGCTCTGGAGCAATTGCTTTCACAAATACAATCATGGGATGGTGTAAGCGGTACCGTGACCAATCTTGTTCTCTCTACAATGAAAGAGGATTCGAGATTGCGGATCGAGCCGATTGAGCTTCCCACAGTATCAACAAACGAAGCCGCCTGATTAACCAATCAAACCTGCAAGTAAACAACAATGATTAAGTACAAGCCAGACTACAATTTGCTCGCCGCGACCAAGTACGTCGTAAACGGTGAGAAGAGAGAAGGTCCGATGGATGTCGAAAAGATCTTCGGCGAAAACACATTCGGTCTGGAAGAAATGCAAAGTCGCCTGCCAAAGTCCGTCTTTAAAAGTATCATCGCTACGATAGAGCATGGTGAAGTGATCGATGCAGGTATTGCCGACACAGTTGCCCTGGCGATGAAGGAATGGGCCGTCGAGAGAGGAGCGACTCACTTTACCCACTGGTTCCAACCGCTGACCGGATCGACTGCCGAAAAACATGACAGTTTTATCACACCCAACAAGGGTGGCGGGGCGATCGCGCAGTTCTCGGGTACAGACCTCATACAGGGAGAGCCCGATGCGTCGAGCTTCCCGAGCGGTGGTCTTCGAGCAACGTTTGAGGCCCGTGGATATACAGCCTGGGATCCGACATCGCCAGCCTTCATCATCGAGAACAAGAAGGGGTCATATCTGGCAATTCCGACCGCGTTTGCTTCGTGGACGGGCGTCGCTCTGGATCACAAGATTCCACTTCTCCGATCAATGGAGGCGCTCGACAAACAGGCGCGACGCGTTCTGGAGCTCTTCGATGTAAAGGGGGTCACGAAAGTAATGTCAACCGTTGGCTGTGAGCAGGAGTACTTTCTTATCGATGAGGAATACTTCTACCGCCGCCCCGATTTGATGAGCACCGGCAGAACGGTCCTGGGAGCCAAACCTCCACGTGGCCAACAGCTGGATGACCATTACTTTGGTTCGATACCGGATCGCGTGTTGACCTGTATGCTTGAGGCCGAGAAAGAGCTCTACCGCTTGGGCGTTCCCGTCAAGACGCGTCACAATGAAGTGGCACCCAGTCAGTATGAAATCGCCCCGATTTTTGAGACCTCTAACATTGCAGCAGACCATCAGCAGTTGACGATGCACATCCTGCAGAGAGTCGCGAGACATCATGGCCTTGTATGTCTCCTGCACGAGAAGCCGTTCGCGGGAATCAATGGTTCCGGGAAGCACAACAACTGGTCGATTGGTACGAGCAACGGGATGAATCTCCTTGAGCCCGGCGATAATCCGCACGACAACATGCAGTTCCTGTTCTTCTGCACCGCTGTCATCCGGGCCGTTTACAAACATCAGGATTTGCTGCGGCTGTCCGTTGCCAGTGCAGGTAACGATCACAGGCTCGGAGCAAATGAGGCTCCTCCAGCAATAATGAGTGTCTTCCTGGGAGACCAGCTTGAAGACGTATTCGAGCAGTTGACAAAGGGCCCGGCAAAGAGTTCGAAGCAGGCAGGACTACTCGGTCTTGGCGTTCCGTCACTACCGGATATTCCGCTTCATGCGGGAGATCGAAACCGGACATCTCCCTTTGCCTTTACCGGTAACAAGTTTGAGTTCCGTGCAGTTGGTAGTGCACAAACTGTATCGTTTGTGAATGCGGTACTCAATACCATCGTAGCGGAATCGCTTGATGAAATGGCCGGGATGCTGGAGAAGAAACTTGACGGCAAACGCGGGATTAAGAATCTCGAAGCAGCTGTCGGAGACGTTCTTCGTTCAGTAATCAAACAGTCGAAGAAGATTATTTTCGGTGGCGACAACTACGCTGACTCATGGCACGAGGAGGCAGAGAAACGCGGCCTGTTGAACCTGAAAACTACGGTCGATGCTCTCGCAAAACTGAACGATTCAAAGAACGTCAAGCTGTTCAAGAAGTATGGTGTTCTTTCTCCGACAGAGGTGGAAAGTCGGTTCGAAATCTGGTTCGAGCAGTACGTCATGCGTCTGTTGATCGAGGCTGAGACCACATTGACAATGGCGCGGACGATGGTTCTTCCTGCCGCGGTTCATTATTTCACTGAAATGTCTGAGGCTGTTGCAAGCGGTACCCGTTTGAAGATCAAGAATACGGGATTGAGGAAGGCGGCAGGCGATTTAGGAAAGCTGATCGAAGACCTGCAGTCAGCGATTGTCAAACTTGACAAGGCATCGTCTTCAATTTCGGACGGTCACATCGACACGCAGGCACTGTATTGTCGAGACAAAGTTCTTCCTGCCATGCAGCTTGTACGAGCCGCGTGTGACAAGCTGGAGCTTGTTGTTGCGGAGAGTTCATGGCCGCTGCCAACCTATCGTGAGATGCTTTTTGTGAAGTAACGCACGTTTTCGTTAGATGAGGCAGCCGGGCCACCCATCGGGTGGCCCGGCTTCGTTTTTATTATAACTTTCTGTAAACACCCACCGTATGGTTTGAGGGGCCAATTCACGGCTGGATAGAAAGCCTGCATTTTGCCTATCTTGGCCCACGCATTCGAAGTCACCGGGACAACTCCTCCAATAAGTATGTCAAGATCAGGGTCGGCTAAGGTTCCCTCGGCATCTAGCGAACAGGACCGCGCCCTGGTTGAACAAGCTCTGGCTGGTCGTGAGGCAGCTTATGCGGAGCTTGTCGACAAGTACAGAAATGCCCTGATGCGCCATGTAAAACGAATGGTGCGAGGCACCGATGACATCGAGGATCTGGTGCAGGAGTGCTTTATCAAAGCATTCTCAGCCCTCTCGTCATACTCATCCGAGTACGCGTTCTCAACGTGGCTGTACAAGATTGCGACGAATCACACAATCGACTATCTGAGGAAAAAAAAGCTTCCGACGATGTCCATCGACAAACCGATCTCTGCGAAAGACGGAGAGCTTGAATTTGAATTGCCGGACACAACGTACCGCCCGGACCGGCACATCGTTGAGGACCAGAGGAGAGAAGTACTCAAAGACGCCATCGATGCCCTTCCGCCCAAGTATCATAAGGTTATTGTGATGCGGCATCAACAGGAAAAATCCTACGAAGAAATCGCTGCTGAGCTGGACCTGCCGCTGGGTACTGTGAAAGCTCACATATTCCGAGCACGGGCGCTGCTCTATAAGGGACTTCGAGATAAACGAGATACGTTCTAAATGATTGCCAGATATACGCGGCCGGAGATGGCTGAATTGTGGAGTGAACACATGCAGTTTCAGGCGTGGCTAGATGTAGAGTTAGCCGCATGCGCCGCCTGGTCAGAGCTTGGTGTTATTCCGAAAGCCGATGTAGAAAAACTGTACGAAAAGGCCTCGTTCGATATCGACAGAATTCATGAGATCGAAGAGATTACCAGGCATGACGTGGTTGCATTTACGCGTGCCGTCAGCGAGACACTCGGAGAAGAGCGGAAGTGGGTCCACTACGGACTGACATCATCCGACGTGGTAGATACTGCGTGGTCAGTTCGATTGCTCAAAGCCAATGAACTGATCAGGGTGAAGATTGATGCATTGATCGATGCTCTCGGAGACAAAGCTCGCGAGCATGCCAACACCATTATGATGGGGAGGACACACGGTGTGCATGCGGAGCCTACATCGTTTGGTCTGAAGATGGCTCTCTACTATTCTGAAATGCAGCGCAACAGGGAGCGATTTGAACACGCCGCAGAGGGCGTGCGTGTAGGAAAACTTTCTGGCTCAGTTGGCACGTTTGCTCATCTTCCAACCGACGTCGAGCGAATAACATGCAGCAAGCTGGGCCTTGAACCGGCCGCCATTTCAACGCAGGTCTTGCAGCGCGACCGTCACGCATACTACCTGTCCACACTCGCCCTCCTTGGTGCAACGATGGAAAAGATCGCTGTCGAGATACGGGGGCTGCAAAAGAGTGAAGTCATGGAGGTACAGGAAGCTTTCCGGACGGGGCAGAAGGGATCATCTTCTATGCCTCACAAGAGGAACCCTGTTGGATCGGAAAACATCACGGGGTGCGCCCGCTTGCTGCGCGGCTATATGATTACTGCTTATGAAAATGTCGCGCTATGGCACGAGAGAGACATTTCGCATTCGTCGGCCGAGAGAGTGATCATTCCGGATGCGACAACGATAGTCCACTATGCCCTAGATCGCCTCGCACAGATCATCGCAAATCTTGTCGTCAACGTTGACACAATGCGCACCAACATGGAGCGTACATTCGGTCTTTACCACAGTCAGCGCCTGTTGATTGCGCTCATTGACAAGGGACTTAACCGCGAGGTGGCATATGATATGGTACAACCCAAGGCGATGCGATCATGGGATGAGCAGCGCCCGTTTCTCGAGATAGTTCTGGAAGCGGATGATATCCGTAGCCATCTCACTGACAAGGAAATACGGGAGGTCTTCGACCCTGCATTTCACATACGAAACGTCCCCGAGCTGCTGAAACGGTGCGGATTGGCTTAAAAAAGCCGATTCCAACCAATATTTTAGAAAATACTACCGATAGTTCTATATTTGGAACTAACGGGCACATTACCGGAACGTTAACAGTCGCCGCTATTCTGTCTTTAGCACGTGCCGGGTTGATGTCGGTAGAGACCCCCATCACTCAGGATTAGATCAACCGTTTGTTGATCTAAGTCGCTGCGTTTAAACAATAATTGACCAGCTCTACTGCCATGAAATTGATACTGCGAGTTAGCAGCTTTTGTGCTGTGCTTTTTCTTATCACGGGACTTTCGTTTGCCCAGAATGCCAGTGTGTCTGGTCTGATTACCGATGCCGGGAGTGGCGAGGCGCTGCCAGGTGCCAACATAAAGATCTCTTTTCCTGGCGATGTCTCGATTGTTGCCGGCGGGGTCTCCAATATTGATGGTGTATTCAGTATTGCCAACATTCCTGCAGGAACGTACACGATGACTGCGAGCTTCGTGGGGTACAGTGAAAACTCGATCACTGTCACGCTATCGGCCGGGCAGAATTTGTCGCAGGATTTTCAACTCAGTCAGGGCCTGGAATTGGATGCGGTTATCGTAACAGGTACTGCCGAGCCACAAAAAGTGTTGGATGCCCCGGCATCAATTTCCGTGTTGGACGCTGAAACTCTTGAATCGGAAGTGGCCCTCTCCTCCAGCTCGGCCACCCGAAATACAGTTGGTGTTGACCTTGCTCAGACCGGTGTTGATCGCGTTGAGATTGTATTGCGCGGTTTCAATAATGCGTTCTCAGGGGCAACATATGTGTTGACCGACAACCGGGTAGCAGCTTCGCCGTCACTCGGTGTGAATATCTACTCGATCATGCCGAACATCGGGATCGATCTCAACCGCGTCGAGATTGTTCGCGGTCCCGGTTCAGCGCTGTACGGCGCCGGCGTTGATGCCGGAGTTGTTCACTTTATTACAAAGGATGCTCTTACCGAGCCCGGCACAACAATTTCGGTGATAGGCGGCGAGCAAACATTGTTTGGCGCCGACTTCCGCCACGCGGGAAAGGTTAATCAGTTCGGCTATAAAGTTACGGGTACGTATGGTCAGGCAGATGATTGGGCGCTGAGCGTCGACAACGACACAGATGCAGCTGAACTCGCCGACGATTTCACGTACACGGATCCTTCAGATGCCCCGTCCAACCAGGTAGTTGATGCCGCTACTGGCAAGTTACAGCGCAACTACGACTACAAGAAACTTAACGTCAATGGACAGCTGGAATATCAGGTAAATGACAGAACGAAAGTCATCCTTAATGGTGGCCATTCAAGATATGATGCGGTCGTTTTGTCCGGCATTGGAACGTTGCAGGCCGATGACTTTGGATACTCGTACGTCCAGGGCCGTGTTCTCAGTGGTGGCTATTTCGGCCAGGTCTATTTCAACAGAAATAACGCCGGTGACTCGTACGTATATGGTACGGGTCAGAATGTCGTTGATAAATCAACCCTCCTTACTGCACAATCGCAGTACAGCTTCGATGTCAGTAATGGACGACATACTGTCATATTAGGTGCCGACGTTGACGTCACGACGCCGGACACCGACGAAACGATCTACGGGCGCAACGAAAATGATGCGCAGATCACTGAGTACGGAGCGTACGGTCAGAGCATTCTTTCACTCACAAATAAGCTGGATCTGACACTGGCGGCGCGAGGGGATTATAACAATGTAGTAGAAGAGTTTCAGATTTCGCCGCGCGCTGCCCTCGTCTTTAAACCGCAGCCGGGTCACAGTCTGCGCGCGTCGTACAACCGTGCATTCTCGTCTCCGGGAAACAACTCTCTATTCCTTGACATTGAGGCTCGCCGCATTGGTTTCCCCACTGGTCAATCTCTCGTATTTCAGGGGAGAGGATCGCGGGACGGATTTACGTTTGACAATTTTCGCCAAACAGGGACAGCGCTGTACTCGCTGCCCGGACCTGTTTTCGGAGCGCCATTCCCTGTGACCAACATGCCGGTTGCTCCAACGTATGGCGTTGTAGCGGCAGAGCTGGTACCGGCACTCCTTAGTGGCGCACCGATCGAGGGCGTGACTTTCCCACAGCCGGTGCGTGACGCGCTGGCGAACCTCATCGGATATACGGCATCGCAGGGTACGGCAGGGGCGGCCACGACTGTCGGTGTTCTCGGAATTCCCGATGAGAACGAGGAAAGCGGCGTACGACCTGTGCTTGGTCCTACAGATATTCTTCCTTTGAAGCAGACGACAAGTCAGGTACTTGAGGCAGGTTATAAGGCTCTCATTAACAATAAAGTGCTTGTTGCTGTTGACGCGTATTATGTCAAGAAGAAGGATTTCGTGGGTCCCTTGACTGTCGAATCTCCACTGGTATTTCTGGCGAACCTTGGACAGGATCTTGGCCTGGCTCTTGGTGCCGCTTTTGCTGCAGGTGACGATCCCACAATCAATGCAATACTTTCTGACATCCAGAACAACTTTGGCATTCCACCGGAGCAGGTAGCAGGCATTGTTGCTGCTCTCGTTCAGGGTGGTCTCGGGTCAAACCCGGCCGCTGTTGTCCAACCGGACCAGGCCGTGTTGCCTGATGGATCTACCAACGAGGTCGGTGCTTTTCTCGGGTACCGCAACTTCGGTGAGTTGGACTATTATGGAGTTGATGCCTCGCTGCAGGTACTGGCCAGTGAGTCAATCACACTATTCGGCAACCTTTCGGTTGTTAATGATGACTTTTTCGACGCAGAAGAGCTTGGTGAGGATGGATCCCAGGTTTCTGTGGCGCTCAACGCATCGAAGTTCAAGACCAAGGTGGGTGGGCAGTACAAGCACTCAAGTGGTTTCAGTGTGAATGCATCCGGAAGATATCAGGACGCGTTTCCGGTACAGTCAGGACCATATGTTGGAACGGTACCGAGTTACTTCCTGCTTGATGTTGGAGTTGGGTTCGACTTCGCACAATATGCTCCCGGTCTTCGGATGGATGTTTCTGTACAGAATATCCTGAACGAAGAACACAGAGAGTTTGTGGGTGCTCCACAGCTCGGCCGCCTCGGCATGGCCCGGCTGACCTACAAAATCCCGGGCTGAGGCCCGTAAATCCCTACTGGAATGACGGCACCCCCATCGGAGGCGACTTCGGTGGGGGTTTGTTGTTAGGTCATTAGGTATTAGGCATTGGTCATTAGGCACTGGTCTGATTCGTCGATCGACCAATTGACGCTATATAGCCGTTTAACATTTTACCAATGGAGTCGCACTGCGATAGCAGTTTGAGCGATAGACTCGCCTCGATAATTCCTCGATCGCGCAGTTTGACCAGCCATGTCTTCGTTTCGGCCAGCGACCCACGGGCGTAATAGCAGAACCGTCTATTTTCTTTGTAGTGGTATCTGCCGAATCCCTCACTGATATTGGCAGCAATAGAGTCAGCTGCAGACGTGATTTGCTGTCCGATGCCGAAGCGCTCAAATGCCCCAAGCGAAGGTATCAGGTACCATATATCGTCTGCAAGTCGCATCGCTTGGCGGTATACGATTAGCTCGTCAATATTTTTGATCCCGCTCATCACATTTCAAACAAAACTAGGCGCCCTCTGTAACCCAATACCCAACACCCAATAC
>JABDKO010000078.1 GCA_013002165.1 Rhodothermales bacterium
GATGCTCTCATTTCCGGGTGACGATCCAGATATTCTTCCAGAACGGCATCCGCCATGGGCACCATGGACCGGAACTTCCAGCAGTTGAACGTCTTGCCATTCCGGCCAATTCGCACCTGCTTGTAGAAAACCGGAGCACCATCACGCTTGATCAGGAAGTACAGTGCCACCGCCACTGGTGAGAACACTATCATGGCCAGCGAGGAACCAACGATATCAACCACGCGCTTGATAATCGCGTTGTGTGGCCTGGCGAGCTTGTTCTGTAAACGTACCAGCAGGGAATCACACGGTTGGACGTTGAGAACTTCGGCCCCATCGAGGGGCAGTCCGTAGACAGGAGGCGATACCGTCACCGCCTTGCACTTGATGATCATGGAATTGATCAGCTGCCGGTTGGCTTCGAAATCCTCATTAGAGTCCAGTGCGAACACGAAGTGCGGATTGTCGAATTTCTGGTTTAACTGTAACTTGTCGATATTACTGAAATCCGCCGTGACCAACACACCCGAACCAGCGCTGACCTTCATGGTGCCATTGGAGAGATCCAGGAAAGCCACTACCTTGAGACCGAGCATGCGATCGGTTTCGATGGTCTTTGCAGTACGTACGGCATTGGGCCCGTTACCGAAAATGACCACCGGTACGAAGAAGTTTCCTGTGCGTATCAGTGCACGCTTGGTCAGGTAGCGACAGGTAGGTACCAGCAGCAGAATCAGTGACCAGTAGGCGAGGAAAAAGATTCGCGAAAAATGCGCCTTGCTCATGAACAGTACGACGGCAATGACAGCCACCGTGTAGCCGATGATCTTGACGAAATCCTGCGTTTCACTCCACAGTGGCTTGAGTCGCGAGTAGTGACCCATCGCATAGCTGGACCAGATGATCAACATCACGGGTAACAACAGCATGACGGCCTGGACGCTCTGTGACTGGGGCAGGCCATAGTGCATCGCAGGCGTCAGCAACAAGGCGCGTGTTCCCTGACCAATCAACAACGCAATGAGCGTCGCCAGCAACATGGCGACCATATCCGAGGCAATCAGAGAGCACTTGCGATTGAATCGATTGGCCGAGGACGCCTCTGGAGTTGTGGTGTCACCATCTGGATGTTTTGGTAAGAAATCGAGTACATCACTATGGACCGAGGGTGACTGCACCACCTCTTCGCGGTGTAAATCCGTTTGAGCCGCGGCGTCAGTTGGTCCTTCGAGGTTCCGCGCCTTGCGGATTACGTGTGAAGTCGTATTCATCAGTATTACGTTTCCCTGACGAGGTCATATCCATGATTGCTCGTCTAAAACACTCAGCGATTGTAGATCTCGACAGAAAGTTCCGGCAACGTCAGTGTCTGACATTGCACGTTATTTCATCGTGATTCACATTCTGTCGACTCAGCACCTGGCATGAACCAGCCATGAGATAAACCAGGTTTGAATCGACAACTCCCATATCGCCTCTGTTACCACTGAGGCTCATGCGCGAATGCTACTTTAAATCGTTAGGGCGAATAGAGGCACAATGCAACAAACTGTTTAACGATGTTGTAATGTGACTCAGTTCAAACTTTCTCCTTGCACTAAGCTGCACATTGAATCGACTTTCAAGCCTCGCTAATCGACTGTCATCACCTTCCACTGGAGCCTTTTGTCATCTCCACTGAGGAATCTCTTTTGTGGCAGAGCCGTCTGTGTGCCGCGTTCAAACAGCGACTGGAAACGCACCTCGCTATCTTCACCAAGTAGAAAGCTGCGTTGCAACGCATCTGACTCTATATAGTAAACACGGTCATTTTCTGCAGGGTTTGATGCGGTTTCGACTGACTGTCCGACTGGCAGCAGATACCATCGCTCACCGAATGTACCTGACAGTTCCTCAGTCGTTGCCAGTGTAAATACCGGGATGACATGTTCGGCCGGCTTCACCTTATCTGGCAGTTCACCGGTATTACTGTGCAGATATCGACCCTGGGAGTCACTGAGTAGTAGAGCTGCCGCCAACTTGCCATCATCGAAACCTTCGGTTTGAAACAGTTGTTGTGCTTTATCTTCACAAGCCTTGAGCTTTACCTGGCCATTGTTGCTGCTCAGACATTTGCCGGACTGGCGGTTGACCAGTTTGAGTGAACTGCCTGATTCGAACAAGGGCTCATCGACACCGGGAATCTTCATCAATACCGTCGATACGCGGGCCGGGTCCGTGTGCCTGTCTATCCAGCGCTGACGTAGTTTCCGCCAGATGGTCTCGACATCGGCCGAGCCGATGGATGGAATATCATCGGTCAACCGCTGATAACAATCCTCACCATTGGGCAGAAA
>JABDKO010000079.1 GCA_013002165.1 Rhodothermales bacterium
CGCTGGCCCTGATCTCTCAATTGGACGCTAATGACGCTGTCGCCTCAGCGGCAGAAATCGTCACGAATCTTGCCACCGATTTGGCTGATGGCACGTTCTCTCAGTCTTCGCTGGATAACTTCAATGCGGCGGTCGTAGATCTGGGTAGTTCCGCAGTGGCTGGTAACCTGGACAGCGAAGCTCTGTCGGTTGTGGAAAGCGCAATCAACAATGTGCCGGAACCCGCCGTTTTCGACGGCTTGAGCGCCACGATTCCCAATGATCAGACAGACGCTCTTACAGGTAACGTCACCGTTACCGATGTGAACTTTGGTGAAGACAAAGTCGTTGCGCAAACCGATGCCCAAACGACTTATGGCACATTCAGTATCGACGAGGACGGCGCCTGGACCTATACCCTGAACACAACTGATCCGGCAGTTGCCGGACTGGAAGTGGGTGCCTCTGTTAACGACATCATTGCGTTGTCTTCCGTAGACGGCACGGCGGCCAATTTGGTCATCCGCATAACGGCGCTTACACAAGTCGCTGAAATCACCAATACCATTAACGGCGACACGGGTGAGTTAAGACTCAACCTGGATCCGCATTTGCTGCAAGGAAAACTCTCGTTTTCATTCCTGAAAACGGAGGCCCTTGCGGACGATGGTAGTAACAAGGACGCGTACATCACGCTCTATGGTTCTTCTGGCAGCTCTTCGGAATCACTGGTTGATTTGCGTATACAAACGGATAGATTCCTAGTCCGCAACACGGACAGCTCGGCCTACCCGGGCGGTATCATCGAAGCGCCATTCGCACCCAACGAGTGGTATGACATTGAAATTATGTGGGACATGTCTGAAGCCAATCAGATCACGATCCTCATCAATGGCGAAGTGTTAGGTGGAGGCCCATTCTCGACTGCAGCGGTTGTAGACCCTGATTTCGTTGATCTGGATCAGTGGTTCAGTGAAGGCGTCGAACGCGTTCAGTGGCGCTTTGGCGACAACGGTACGACTATTCCCTTTGGTTCTTACTTTGTAGACAACGTTTTAATCTATTCCGACACCGCCGGCACCACCCTTCAATTCCAGGACGATTTTGAAGGGTACTTCGTTGGGGACTCGTTAGCTCCGACTTATCCCGATTCGGTCGACGCGTTTGTTGAAGTCTATGACGCAGGCGCATCGACAGAAAATACGCCGGCTGCATTCTTCAATTTAGTGGGCGCCGTCAATAGCGATAGCGCCGAAACGATAATGGACATGGTGACCGTTATCGATCCGGACGAGGGTGAAGATTTGATTGTCGAGCAATCGGCAGTTACTACCGAATACGGAACGTTCTCGATCCTGTCTTCCGGCACGTGGGAATACACACTCGACACCACGAACCCGACCATTGCAGCGATGGTCCAGGGTGACAGGCTTACGGATACCATCCAGATTTCCTCAGTTGACGGTACAACCGCCGAATTGGTGATCACCATTAATGGCGTAGGCGGCGCCGCTCCAGCCGGAGAGAACAAAGTCGCTGTCATTGTCGATACGCTCGACACTGATACAGGTGAGCTGAGATACGCCCTGGATGCTGATGGCCCGCTTGCAGCAGGGCGCGTTGAACTTAAAATCATGAGGCTGGACGATGATCTTGGCAATGGCGATGCCTTCATCACCCTGTTTAATTCCAATACCAATAACGATGGTGCCATCCTCGATTTCCGGATCCGGGATGACAGCTTTGGTGTGAGAAGCCCCGGTTCTATCGATACGTCTACGTTACCGCATACGCTGGATGCATTTATGGATGTGCGTATTACCTGGGAATATCCGGGTGGATCCACGTCGGTCAATCCGGAGGTGACGATTTCAGTGGACGGTGTCAGCCTTCCTCCGTTTACACCGGATAACAACTCAATAGGTGGTGTGACACATGTTGCCGTCCGCTTCGGTGACAACGGTGGAGTGCGTGAAGCGACAGGGAAAGTGAGTGTCGATGACCTGGCGATTTACTCCGATACTGCAGGCTTCACAGAAGTGTTTTCTGACGACTTCGAGTCATATCTGGATGGCGATTCGCTTGATACGGACAACGCTGCTTCGCCTTATAACTCAAGCACCTCTGAAGCTACTGTAGAGACCATTGCCGGTGCGGGCGGTCCTGGCACGCCTGGCAATAAACTTGCCGAAATAGTCGACACGCTCGACACCGATACAGGTGAGCTGAGGTACGCGCTAGGTTCCGATGGTCCGCTTGCGGCTGGCCGCCTGGAAGTAGCGGTGAAAAGACTGGACGACGATCTTGGCAATGGTGATGCCTTCATCACCTTGTTTAACTCGGATACCAATAACGCTGGCGCAATCCTTGATCTCCGGATCCGGGATGACAGCTTTGGAGTAAGAAACCCGAGCTCTACCGACACGTCTACGCTTCCGCATACGCTGGATGCCTTTATGGATGTCCTGATTACCTGGGAATATCCGGGGGGCGACACAGCACTGGCGCCGTTGGTAACAATAAGTGTGGATGGCGTCAGTCTTGCTCCTATTACGCCTGACAACAGCCCCTTCGGTGGCGTGACACATGTTGCGTTCAGGTTTGGTGATAACGGTGGTGTGCGTGAAGCGACGGGCATATTCAGTGTTGACGATTTGGCGATTTACTCCGATACAGATGGCATGACCAGGGTGTTCGGCGATGACTTCGAGTCTTACCTTGAGGGCGATTCGCTCGATACGGACAACGCGGCCTCGCCTTATAACTCGAGTACTTCCGAGGCAACAGTGGGAGCTGAAGAAGGCGGTGCAGCAGGCGGCCCCGGCACACCTGGTAATAAAATTGCCGAAATCGTCGACACGCTGGACACGGATACGGGTGAGTTGAGGTATGCACTAGGTACCGATGGTCCCCTTGCCGCAGGTCGCGTAGCCGTTTCGGTTAAGCGTCTGGACGATACGCTGGGGGATGGCGATGCCTTCATCACCTTGTTTAACTCGGATACTAATAACGCCGGTGCCATTCTCGATTTCCGTATTCGGGATGACAGCTTCGGTGTGAGAAATCCGAGTTCTATTGATACGTCTACGCTGCCGCATATGCTGGATGTCTTCATGGATGTGGCGATTACCTGGGAGTATCCGGGTGGCGACACAGCGTTGGCACCGTCGGTAACGATAACGGTGGATGGTGTGAGTCTTGCTCCCTTTACGCCCGACAATAGCCCCTTTGGTGGAGTGACACATGTCGCGTTCCGGTTTGGTGATAACGGTGGCGTGCGTGCAGCGACGGGCATCTTCAGTGTCGATGAGCTCGCTATTTACTCCGATACGGCCGGTACGACAGAAGTATTCGCAGATGACTTTGAGTCTTATCTGGATGGCGATTCGCTCGACACGGACAACGCTGCTTCGCCATATAACTCAAGTACATCTGAGGCAACGGTGGGAGTGGAGGAATAAAATGCAGTCACATAAAACACTCAATGAGTCCATTCTTAATAGAATAAATAATGTGAGATTAAACATGTTTAAACCAAAGCAGATCACATGCCCCAGTTCCTCGCCGAATACTCACAAAGCGAGTGCAATGTTGACCGCGAGCCTGGCCTTAATTGCAAGTGCAGCAATTTCTGCCCAGGAGACTGATCAATCCGATAGTTCAAGCGAAGTGATCGAGGAGATTGAAGTTGTTGGGACGAGGGCGACTGTGCAACGCTCAATTGACCTCAAACGTACGTCCACACAAATCGTGGATGGAATGTCTGCAGACGAAATCGGCGATATCCCGGCGCTGTCGATAGGTGAGGCACTCGAATTGGTTACCGGCGCCACGTCCCACCGCGAAAATGGCGGCGCAACCGAAATTTCTGTCAGGGGGTTAGGGCCATTCCTCGGAACAACCGTGGTAAATGGTCGGGAAGCTACGAATGGCGGCGGCAACCGCGCTGTAAATTTCAGTATTTTCCCTTCCGAGCTGTTCAACAAGATTGCCATTCATAAAACGCAATCGGCTGAATATATCGAGGGGGCCGTTAGTGGCCAGATACACCTCGATACCAAAAAGCCACTGGTCTATGGAAAGCGCCTGGCGCAGGCAAATGTAAAGCTTGCGTATAGTCCCGACGAGTCCAACATTCAAGGTGGTCAGGATTACGGATCACGCGCTACGCTTGCATATATAGATCAGTTTGAATTCGACAATGGCATCCGTCTGGGTGTTTCCCTCGGTGCGCAAGTAAGAGATGAAACGAACCCGGAGCAGGAATATCAAACAACATCGGGTGGCGGTCGTCTGGAAGCCTGCGAGCTGACGTCATTATATGTTTCGAACGCGTTGCCGACTGAAACTGATGGCCGTTGTCATGATGGCTCAGCAGACGTTAGTAACGACGAAATTCAAGACTTAATTGACTCCAACCCAAACTATAACTCTGTCGCCGATATTCCCTTTGCCTATATTCCACGGGATCATCGTTATCGCCAGAACTCAACGGATGATGAGCGGGAGGCAATCTTTGGCAGTTTCCAGTTGCAGCCTAATGATCGCCTGGACGTCACTTTTGATTTCCAATATTCCGAACGTGATCAACGCGAACTGCGCAAAGATATGCAGTTCGGCAC
>JABDKO010000007.1 GCA_013002165.1 Rhodothermales bacterium
AGTGAGGAGTTCTCTACCGGATCCCACGCCCAGTATCCGCCGAACGATAATGTCACATACGCCCAGTTGCCGCCCATCGCGATACCGATCCCCAGAATAACAGTTGCCAACAATGCCCACGGCAGAGCGGGACGAACCCACTGCGTGTACTGTTTTTTCCAGAGTGCCGAGACAGCAAAAGCGAATGGAACGATCATAGCCGCAAAGCCCGCGAAGAGGGTAGGCGGATGAATGACCATCCAGTAGTTTTGCAGGAGATCGTTCAGTCCCGATCCGTCGGCAGGGACAAGACCTGCAGCGAGCATCGGAGCCTCCGGAAATTTCTCTGCCAGAGTAATGAACGGAGACGACCCGATTGGAAGTCCGCCGAGCTTCAATCCGACGATCATGGATAGCAGGAACGCCTGACAGAGGCCGATGACCGTCATGACGGTTGGTTCATACGATCTTGCAAACTTCAACATTGCGAGACCGACAATTGCGTTCATGATAATCCAGACGAGGAAGGACCCTTCCTGTCCAGCCCACGAAGCAGAAATTCTGAAGTAGCCTGCGAGTGCCAATGAGGAATTCTCATACACATAGGCGTACTGGAATTGATGGGAGTACACCAGGTAGATGAGTAGTCCGAATGCTCCGAACGAACTAATGGCCACGGTCCACCACGAAACCCGGCCTATCCGTAACCACTCTGCAGATCTGAGTCCTTCCTTCGAGGCCAGAAAGAAGCTAAACGTGGTTAACAGGCTCGCGACAAAAGCCGTGAGGACGAGCAAATTACCTATAGTTCCTGCCATATTTGTCGGTCAATTGTAGATGTCTTGCTTGTACCCGCTATCAGAATACGGTTCCACATTCATATTTAGTGATAACCCGCTCATATAGTGGTTATATCAATGAATTGTGAAAAATATTTGTACATTCCCGTCAGGCGCAGTTGTCGAGGTGACATGACCGAGACAGCCTGATTATGTATCCACACATAATAAAACTCCCAGGTGCCATGCCGTCTGCTATCAAATATCTCGCATTTTTGTGCGCTGCATTTCTCCTTGCCACTCTTAGTAATCCCGTCGTAGCACAGTCAGGCGACGATATTCGCTACGATACTCCCAGTTTCGGTGGCTTTGTCGGTGCCGATCATTGGGATGTCGACAAGCAGTACGATCAGGATGGCGAAACTCGCGAGTTTTTCGGGACATCAATGGAGTGGTCGCTCCGTATTCGTGCAGGGGGGTGGTATCGGGTTGCCGATTCGGAGATCGGCGGAAGGCCAACCAGCTTCAAAGGAGAGGCCGGGCTGAGTTATCTGGCTCGAAAATTCAAGCAGGACGAGAACTCTAATGCAGATGATCTGTCGGCCAGTAGCATCGAGAATATATATTTCGGAGTTAAAGGTGTTTCCCGCCTCAACGATCGAGCCAGAATTGGTATCGGGTTTCGATACTATCACGACCTCGTCGGAAGCGATAATGATGTAAACTTGAGCGATGAGCAAAATGCCATTGTTCCATCTCTTCGATTCAACTACACTATCAACGACAAACTGGATCTTGACCTTGGCTGGAAGTGCGCCTATACGCTTGAAGGGAAATATGACTTCACGGGCTCGAAAAAAACAAATGGTGACCTGGACAACACGTTCGATATGGGCAACTATCAGAATTTCAATGTCGGTGGGTCCTACACGGTCGTACAGAATGACTCGTACTCTCTCGACATCGGCGCCTCGCTGAATACAATTCTTAGATCGAACAGCAAGTTCGGTGGTAACGAGTTTGACAACTCTAGCGGAAGGCTCGTTTCGATCGGTCCGTCTTTCAAGCTAAAAACGGAACGCGGCCTTACAGTTCGATTCAGGGGACAGCAGGATGAGTACGGTCTGCAATCAAGTCTGCTCTCAGTGAACGGCAAAAACTTTAACAAGAGTAGCAAAGACTTCGGTGTCGACGTTATCCTTAAGTATTAAAGAACAACACCAGCTAGCCGGTAATAAATCGGGACGCATCGAACGTGCTGACTGCGAAACAACGTCCCTGAACAGTTCGATCATGAACAGGAGAATGTGCCGTCATTCTCCAATGGCGCAGTAGATGGGGAGATTGTGTGCGTGAGCGCCCGCTCATGTCCGAACGCACAATAAAACTCCGAGGTGCCATGTCTATTGTTACAAAACTCCTTTCAGTATCGACTGTATTTCTATTCCTTTCATTTTGTGTCGGGTCCACTCATGCCCAGTCTGAACGCGAAATGTCGGAAAACCGACTTCACCTCGCTACTGGTTGGTACTGCGGGGCTGCAGACAGCTTCTTCGACAATGATGGCGAAAGGCAAGATTGGGGAGGGTTCAAAGAGTCACAGGGAATGTTTTTTGTGCAGGGTCGCTACGACTTTGCAAGTCTCAATGCCGGTAATCGTGAAATCGAGTTAACCGGATTGGCGCGGATCAGCATCGATCGCGTCAAACAATCATTCGATGGAAACAAAGGTTCAGGTTCAGATAGTCGGACGGGTTCCGGTTTAGGCGTCATTACCCTTGGCGTCTCAGGCAAAACTTCCGTCAATGACTACTTAAACTTCGGCCTCGGTTTCGATGCTTTTCTAGATGTCGCGTCCGATCCGGACTTTGAGTCCGGTGACATTCCAATAACAGACGGCTCGCACGCAGTAGGAATCAATGGCCGACTAAAATACCACAACGAAAAAGTTTATGGTGGAGTCAAGGTTGGCCATGTAAACAGAACTGAGGAAAACTTTCGGAGCACGAATTATGCAGCTGTATCCGGCGGTTACGAGGTATGGTCAAACGAGAAGGTGTCAGTCAGTGTAGGCGCTGGTTTCTCATACCACGCGGACACCGACGATGGTGGCAAACTCTACGGTGTTTCGCCGATTGTAAAGGCAAGTGTACCGCGACATGACCTCAAATTTAAAATTGGTCCCGGGTGTACTGAAGACTACACCCCCTCTGGGCTATACCAAATTGGTGGTGAATCAGCAGCTGATATTAATGCCCTCGGCATCACCGTTTCCAAGTCCTTTTAGTTGTTTCGAACAGTGCGACATTAATCAATCTCAGGTGGCCAAATGACTCTAGCCATACTTGCTCTGCTTCTTTCTCCGTTGTCCGGGGTTACAGATTATGACGGGTTGAAGGATGCTCAACGTTACTCATACGACAAACCAAGTGATGCCGTTAAGAACATGATGGCTCCGCCCGGGTGGGCGCTCAAGTTCGCGCTTGATCACTGGGATATTTCGAAGTTCTATAATCAGGATGGAGAAGGCGGGGAATTCGGCAACGACGCGATGGAATGGAATCTTCGTTTCGTTCTGGGAATCTCTCGCATCGCCCAGGCGCAGATCCGCAATAGATCCGTAGTCTGGTGGGCATCGGTTCTTCTAGCGTACCAGTGGGTCTCATTCGACCCGGGACGTACGTTCACCGGAAGTAAGCCAAGCTCAAGTGCCCTGCAAAATATTTACCTGAGAGCCGGCGGGCAAACAATGATAACGCAGGCGATCATGTTGACGTTTATACTTTCGTTCGCGTGGGACCTTGCCCCGGACGACAATTCTGAAGGCGAGTTACCGGTTTCGGATCTTCAAAACGCCATCGTATCGTACCTGACATTTACCTACCTGGCGTCGGAGGTACTTCGTGTCTTCCTGATATACGAGTGCGCGCGGAGACTGGCGGTGAACGACTTCAGATTAGGTGCGCTCGGGAATTTTGGCCTCGGATTCAGGTATCAACTTCTGGTAACCCAATCGATCATCCTGTGGGCCGGGTTATCGATGTGGTACCTGCGAGAAGCAAACTATCGATTTAACGGTGAGAAGGTAGATAATACGGGCGGCTATTTACTGACCCTTGGACCAGCCTTGTATCTGACTATGCTGGACAACAGGTTATCCATTGCACTAACTGGTTCCCGAAATGAATACGGTTCACGTATTGGAATCCTTGGACTTATCGGAAAGAACTTTCAGCGCCCCGCGAAGGACTTCGCACTTTCTTTCATTTACCGAATCTGAAAACAAAACAGACAACCGTCCTATTCATAACCGAACGAAGTAGACCGCCAAACGACAAACATACATATATACGAAAATTGGTGCGGTTCGCTCTTCGCCTAAAGCTCGGCTTTGTGTCGGGCTTTAGTATTTTGTACCTGACACTACAGAACAAATAGCTCTAGGGAAATGGATGTAACTGTTCGGCGAATCGATGACGGATATCGATTTGAAGGGAAAGGGGATCGAGTAGGAACGATCGTCATGGACAATGGAGCTGGTTCAGGAGGCAAGGGTGAAGCACCGAGCCCTCTTCAGGCATTCTTGATGACAGTTGGAGGGTGTTCAGGCATAGATGTGGTTTCGATTCTGGAAAAATCAAGGCAACGCATAGATGACCTGAAAATTGAAATTCACGCCGATCGCGAGAAACATGGGTTCATATCTCCGTTTGAGCACGTGCATCTCCATTTTATAATGACCGGCGACATGGACGATAACAAGGCAGCCAGAGCCGTCCGGCTTAGTCTCGAGAAGTATTGCACGGTTAGCTACATGTTGAAAAAGGCTGTTAGCATGACTGCCTCCATATCAGTCAATGGTGGAGATAAGACCGACGTACCCCTTGAGCTCTAATCTTATTGTCACAGGACTCTGGCATAAAGTTTGGTTAAGGAAGCGTAGTTCCAACCTGGAACTATGTCGGTGGAGAAATCAGTCTCCTACGAATAAAATTATCATTTTCGGATCGTGATTTTCTCCAAATCGATACAAACGCATTTCATTTCGGGAATACTGACACTTCTTGTCGGTATATCCGCAATAGGAAATTCAGCCATCGCTCAGCCGGTCGTTTCGAACGTGGATATCGTGACGACAGATTCATCCGCGACAATTGCCTTCGACACAGACGTCGCAACAACGGCTCTAATCGACTACGGGCTGACAACAGGATACGGCAGTAAGGACAGCAGCATCGTATTCGCCACTTCACACAGCTTCCTCATTGACTCCCTCGCAGAGAACACACTATATCATTTTCAGATTACCGTCGATGATGTCCTCCTCAACCAGACGGTGACGCCTGACTCGACATTCATGACGAATGATGTGACGGGTCCTCAGATCTCGAACCTGATGATTGTGACGACAGACTCCTCGGCCACGCTCACCTTCGACACGGACGAGCCGGCGACGAGCGTCATCGACTGGGGGCTCTCGGCAGCCTACGATTCGACGCAGGCCGACACGAACCTGGTGACCTCGCACTCGATTGTCCTCGACAGCCTTGCCGAGAACACGCTCTACCACTTCGCGCTCACGGTGGAGGACTCGCTGTCCAACCAGACGATAACGGCGGACTCGACGTTCCGTACCGATGACGTGACGGCGCCGGTGATATCGAATCTGGTGATTGTAACGACAGACTCCTCGGCGACGCTGACCTTCGACACCGACGAGCCGGCAACGAGCGTCATCGACTACGGATTGACCGCAGCGTACGACTCGACGCAGTCCGACACGAATCTGGTGACCTCGCATACGGTTGTCGTAGACAGCCTGCTTTCGGGCACCGAGTACCACTTTGCGCTGACGGTTGCCGACTCCTCGGCCAATCAGACGGTCACTTCTGACTCGACATTCATGACTGATGACGTGCCGGGCCCGCAGATATCGAACCTGATAATTGTAACGACGGACTCCTCGGCCACGCTCACCTTCGACACGGACGAGCCGGCGACGAGCGTCATCGACTGGGGGCTCTCGGCGTCCTACGATTCAACGCAGGCGGACACGAACCTGGTGACCTCGCACACGATTGTCCTCGAC
>JABDKO010000084.1 GCA_013002165.1 Rhodothermales bacterium
CATTCTTAACAGAGAGCCAGTTGTCTCCACACACATGGCAAGAAAAGAATCGCGACTCGGAGTCTTCATACTCTTGAAGCTCCCGGTCCTCTACTGATACGTCCATCGGTAACATCGCGACCGATCCACACGCCTTGCATGACAATTTTTCCATGGTGCAGGTAATCCCTGTGAAACATCAGCTTGCGGAGGGGGAGGGATTCGAACCCTCGGTACCCGCGAAGGGTACAACGGTTTTCGAGACCGCCCCATTCAACCACTCTGGCACCCCTCCTGAAAGTACCCTGGATAAAATCTCAGGATCAATCGGATCCCATCGGGCGAGGCACTGCTACATGAACGGCTGAGGCAAGTTCCTTTATATAACCGCCGTCCACCCTATCTTCAATAGCATTCCCAATAACTACCAGACTGGCACCAGCCTGGACTTTGCGAGAGGCCTGTATCGGCGATGATATTCCGCCGCCAACGATAAGTGGAATAGAACAGCTTTCCGAAATGGCAAATATCATTTCCTCAGGTACAGACTCATCTGCCCCGGAACCGCCGTCGGCGAACAGGTATTTCATCCCCATCATTTGAGCGGCAAGACCAGTTGCGGCGGCAACTTCCGGTTTGTTTCTCGGCAATGGCAACGACCCGCTTATGTACTGCGCCGTAGTCAACCGTCCCGACTCAATGAGCATGTACCCTGTCGACAAAGCCTCCAGTTCAGCCCGTTGAATTATCGGGGCGGCGTGCACATGCTGACCAAAGAGGTACTCCGGATTCCTTCCGCTTATGATGGAAAGAAAAAGTATAGCATCGAGCGAGGCTGAGATCTGGTTGATCGAACCCGGAAATCCGATTACCGGTAGCGATGTCGCACTTTTGAAACTGCAAACAAAGTCATCGAAATCCTGCTGAACAAGTATGCTGCTTCCAACCAGGAACGCATCCACTTCTGCATCTTCGCACAGTTGAGCAAAACGTGGCAGTTGATGTTCATCAAGTCTATCAGGGTCAACTAGGACAAGGAGTCCTGCTCCTTTTTCGTCAATAGTTTTCTTTAAGTAGTCTTGTGTCAGCACAGCTTGCAGGGTTCGTTCTGGAAGTGAAATGACAGGATGGCGGTAGGTATTGTATCGTCCGGCGACGCGAATATACTAATCAATCCGTTGGCTGGAGCATCTCACTTAAAATTGACGCGGCTCCCGATAACGCATCATCAAGTTTCTCGGGACTATTTCCACCTGCTGTAGCAAGCTCTGGACGCCCGCCGCCGCCACCGTCAATCCCGCGGGCGACTTGCCCAACAAACGACCCCGCACTGATTCTTCCCTTGAGGTCATCGGAGACAATGGCGACGAGATACGCCTTATCTCCCTCTGGACTCCGTCCACCGAGTATGGCGACACTATCCGGCGTCATCTGAGGACGAATCCTTGTACCAAGGTCTCGGAGTACGTCCATTTCAACATCGTTGAGGCGAACTGCCGCGAATCGGACACCGTCGATTACCGCAGCATCGGCAAGAGCATCTTTCACTGCACTTTCGTGTCTCGCGGCTCGTAACTCAGCAACTTCTTTCTGGAGCTGCTTTTGGCGGGAGAGCAGATGTTCAATCTCTTCATCGATCGAACTGGACTGACTCTTCAAAACTGATCGGGCCTTGTCCAACTCCGCAATCTTCAAACCGATCATGCTTACAGCATCGAGACCTGTGACAGCCTCTACCCTCCGAATACCGGCCGCTACCGATCCCTCTCCGATAAACTGGAAAATACCAATCTCTCCCGTTGCGTCGACATGAGTTCCACCGCACAACTCGACTGAGTAGTTCGGATCGAAAGTGATCATACGTACTTTGTCTCCATACTTTTCACCGAACAATGCAGTTGCTCCACGGGCTATGGCATCGTCGAAGGCGACATCGCGCTCTTCCTGTCGCTTTATATTCTGTTGGATCGACTCGTTAACCTGCCTCGAGATAGAGTCCAGGTCTGAGTCACCTACTCGTTCGAAGTGATTGAAATCAAAGCGCAACCGGTCCGGTGCAACAAGCGATCCTTTCTGCGTCACATGAGGCCCGAGCACTTCCCGGAGTGCGGCATGTAAAAGGTGCGTCGCAGTGTGATGCTTTGCCGTTCGTGCTCTTCTTTCGGAATCGACGGTCAACGTTGCAATCGCGTCAAGGTCTACTGGCATCTCCCGAACGATGTGCACGTACTTCGATCCATCCTTCACTGTATCGATCACCTCTATCTCCTCTCCACCAATGACGATGATGCCAGTATCGCCTACTTGCCCGCCGCTTTCCGCATAAAAGGGTGTTGAATCAAAGACGAGCCGTATGACCGAATTGCCCTCCTCGTCTTCTGACGATGAGTACTGCACGATCTTCCCTTCCGAGGTGAGTGTATCAAAGCCCACAAACCGGGTTTCACCTGTAGACTGAACCACCCAGTCTGCACCATCACCCGTGGCGGCGGCGAAGTTTGCTGCCGTTCGTGCGCGCTGCTTCTGCAACTCCATCAGAGACTGATAACCCTCAATATCAATATCCAACCCAACCTCACGAGCCATTAACTCAGTCAAGTCTACCGGAAAACCATACGTGTCGTGTAGAAGAAATGCAACAGGTCCCGGTACGTGGCCACCGTCTGCATCGGCTACGAATTGTACGGCCACAGACTCGTCCGACGGTGAGAATGCATACGCCTTGGTAAGCAGATCCATCGTTTGCCGGTCCGCCTCCAGTGCAGTCACAGCTTTCTGTGCTTTGGACTTTGCAGATCGGATGTGTGGTAGCAAATGTTCGAAAAAAGCAATTCCAGTACCAAGCGTCTCAAGAAAGCTCTCTTCTTCCGACCGAACTACGCGGACGATATAGTCCCGCGACTCGACAATATTCGGAAAGACATGACCCATTATGGTAACAAGTACATCGATCAGTTCATGCATGAAAGGCTGGCGAAAGCCTAAACGTTGATATCCGAAGCGAACAGCGCGCCTCAGGATCCGTCGGATGACATACCCGCGGCCGACATTCCCGGGAATGGCCCCGTCCGCGATAGCGAAGCCTACAGTCCGGACATGATCCGCAATGACTCGCATAGCTATCCGCAAACTTTCACGTTCTTCAGCAGAGGTCTCAATGGAGTCGTAGCCGGTGACCAACTTGTTAGGTGAACTGTCAGCGATTGCCTGCAGAAGCGGCATAAAAAGATCAGTGTCATAGTTGCTGGTCTTTCCCTGCAACACGGCGACGATTCTTTCAAAGCCCATCCCTGTGTCAACGTGTTGGGCTGACAGGGGCTCGAGCCCGGAATCACCCAGCGCGTTGTACTGAATGAAGACAAGGTTCCAGATCTCCATAACACGCGGGTCATCTGCATTGACCAGCGATGATCCCGGGATTTCCTGACGTTCCTCGTCTGAGCGAAGGTCAATGTGGATTTCCGAGCATGGACCACATGGGCCGGTATCGCCCATCATCCAGAAGTTGTCCTTGGAACTGCAGAATAGAATGTTGTCGTGGTTAATTCCTGTTTCGGAACGCCACAATTCGGCTGCCTCGTCATCTGGATCAAGACCAAGATCAGCATCGCCAGCGTGAACGGTGGCGTACAATCGGTCGGCATCCAACTGCCATTTGTCGACTAGCAGCTCCCACGCCCACCGTATCGCTTCGCGCTTGAAGTAGTCTCCAAAGCTCCAGTTGCCGAGCATCTCGAAAAAAGTATGATGGTACGTGTCCAGACCGACCTCCTCCAGATCGTTGTGCTTTCCGGACACCCGGAGGCACTTCTGCGTGTCGACCGCCCGTGTGTATGGACGCGTGCCCGTCTCGAGGAATACATCTTTAAACTGATTCATCCCCGCATTTGTGAATAACAGGGTCGGATCGTCAGATGGAACGAGGGAATCGCTGGGCACAAGTTGGTGCCCTCTCTCGACAAAAAAGTCAAAAAATTCCTTTCTGATGGAATCAGATGTTTTCACTTCCGGCATACGGCAGTCATTTGAAAAAGGGACATTTGCGCAGGGTTATTGAACACAACAGTGGTCGCGCAGGTTCACCTCGAATATACGATATTCGTGCCTAGAGAGGCGCTCTACGTCGTTTCTTACGGCGGTCGGCAGTGACATCACTAGGGGTTCCAGGCGAAACGAACGAATTATTCGTCATGTAATACCGCCATTGACGATCTACCGCCCGGGAAATTCCGATTCGTGAAGATGTCTGGATGGCGGGAGTCTCGAAGTCGCGCGGTGTCGCAAAATACAGGGGCGGCTGAGTGATATCCGTTCCATGATGTCTTTTGTCGATACCGAATGCACTGGTCAACTTGCCAGGACCATTTGTCAGGTTTACCACGCTGGTTATCCGGGGGCGATTCCTAAACAAAGCTTCGATACCATTCACCGGTTGCAGTCCCCGAATGAGTACACATCCGGGTACGCCTTCACGCTCCGTCACCACGTTGAGAAGCCAGTGAACGCCGTAGCACAGGTACACGTAGGCCGTTCCCGGAGGTCCGAACAAGTCGTACGCCCGGCCGGTTGGCTTGATGAGCCCGCTCGGAGGATCAACCACTCCCCAGGCGTGAAACGCTGGATCGTCTTGCATGTAGGCCTCCGTTTCAACGATAACACCGGCGCTTACTCCCTCAGCCCATTCGCGAACCAGCCATCGGCCAAGGAGATCTGGAGCAACCTCCGTAGCCGGTCTGTCAAAAAATGAGGACGGCAGAATTGCATTATGCTGTTTTTCTAGCATATTTTGTTCGCTGATGTAACTATAACGATTTCGAGCACGTAACTTTATCATCTCCCAAACTATCCGCCACACATGACAATGATACGAACCGCTTTAATCGTGTCAACTCTGCTCCTGCTGCCTGGCTTCACAGCACAGGATCAGTCAAGCAGGTCCGGAAGCCTGGAGACCGAGTTGGTCATCGAGAAGAGTTTCAATGTAAAAGCAGGAGAAAAGCTCGCCATTGAAACAGCCGATGCAGAGATCTCGGTCCAGACATCTTCCGGCATTTCTGAAGCGACCGTCGAAGTCTACCTCTCCGGACGAGATATGGAGCGTGCCAGGCGTTACTTCGAGTCGATGAATTTCGATGTCCGACAATCGTCTGTCGGCATTAGCGTAACGTCAGAAAACCCGCCCCGCAGACTCCGCGACTGGTATGAACGAGGTCAGGCACGCATTCGAGTACAAATTCTGATCCCTGAGGTATTCAATATCGACATTAAGACCTCGGACGGAGACGTTGCACTGGATGATGTTACGGGAATCACATCGGTACGCTCGTCGGACGGTGATCTGCGGCTATCGTCGATTAGTGGATCCATGATCTTGCTGCAGTCCTCCGACGGAGATATTATCGGGGAGAAGCTGACTGGAAAAGAGATCCGCGTGAACACGAGCGATGGAGACATTCTGTTAGACTCTGCAACTGGTGAGTCTGTTGACATTCGAACGAGTGATGGTAACATCGTTGTCGAGAATATCTCAGGCCGATCAGAAGCATCAACGAGTGATGGCGATATTCTGATTGGCGACGCTTCCGGATTATCGATCGCGTTACGATCGTCGGACGGTGATATCGCCGTTAAACGGCTAATGTCAGAAAACGCCGACATATCGACCTCTGATGGAGAGGTTTATGTTGAACACTCTGAAAGTAACCTGAATGCGACGACGGGAGATGGCGATATCGTCGTTGCCGTAATCGAGGCGCGGGAATTTACTGCGCGTGCCGGCGATGGCAATATTACGATAAGAGTCCCAACCGGCGTCGGAGCCGACCTGAATCTCAGGGGAGAGCGCGTGAACATCGCGTCTTCCCACGACTTCAACGGAACGCTGGCAAAACGAACGGCTTCTGGTTCGATCAATGGCGGTGGTCCTGTTTTTCGGATTACATCGTCAGAAGGAACAGTCCTGATTTCAAACTAACCGATTATCATGAACTACCGAAACATTGTATTCGCCCTGCTGGTCATTGGAGCGCTTGGAGCGTACAAATTTACGAGCGCCCGGCACGATTCGATTCACGTTAATGTCAACGAGCACATCCATCGTTCGATCCAGGTCCACGAAAATGTTGAAGTTGTAGATCAAAATGATTTTGACTTCGACTTTGACTTTGACTTCGATTTCGAAACCGACCATGACCTTCGTGATGAGGAAGTCGTCCTTGAGCGCAAGTACTCCGTTGACAACGGCGACCTTCTGCTGGTTGATATTGAGCACTCCGATCTGGTCGTTGAATCCAGCTCAACAAACGAAGCTCATATTCGAATCGTCCTTGAAGCCACCAATATGGAAAAGGCAAGGGAATTTTACGAGTCGCTGAACTTCTCTGTCGATGAGGTTCGTGGTGGAGTAGAGATCACGGCAAATCGCCGGCGCAACAACAACTGGAACTGGGGTTCGAACGGAAGGCGACAGATTACGGTGTTTGTCAGCCTCCCGACCTCATTCAACTATGACGTCAAGATGTCTCATGGAGATGCAAAGTTTGATGATATCCAGGGCGACGCGATTATTTACATGTCGCATGGAGATCTGGCAACCTCGGCTATTGACGGTGAGAATATCCGCATCAAGCTGTCCCACGGCGACTACATCGGGTCGGAGTTGACGGCTGATGAGGTTAATTTGAATGCATCACATGGTGACATTAATGTCCGAACCGTGACTGCGGACAGAATTGACGCAAATCTTTCTCACGGTGACATTGATGTCGCCTCTGCCTCCGGTCAGATGTACATGAGCAATTCGCACGGTGACATCGAAGTCGGCGTAATGCGAGTAGGCGATTCGCGCTTCTCGAATTCTCATGGAGACGTTAGCATTATGGCGCTCTCTGACTTTGGCGCCGACGTCGATTTTAGCGCTTCTAATGTTCGGATGTCATCCGGAATGGATTTCGACGGCACACTAAAGAAAGATCGTGCTGAAGGCAACGTCAATGGTGGTGGACCATCAATCGTCGCACGAACGTCACACGGTTCGGTCTATCTGAGAAATCAGTAGGCTTGCGATCATGCGGCGCTGAAAGCGACCGCGGTTCCTCCACCGGTACCATGACAGATTGATGCCATACCGCGTTCTACCTCCCGGTTGAGCATCGCATGCAGCAGCGTAACAATTATTCGGGCACCTGAGCAACCGATCGGGTGCCCGAGTGCTATCGCGCCTCCATTCACGTTCAGGTTTTCCATCGGTACGCCCAGCATCTGGTTGATCAAGAGTGAGTTGATTGCAAATGCTTCGTTGTTTTCGACAAGGGAGTAATCTGAAATGCTTGATCCGGTCTTCTCAAGGACTCGAGCGACTGCTGGAATCGGAGCTTCAGGAAATTTATACGGCTCGCCCGCTGCCCACGCTGATGCTTCGAGTTTTGCCAGTGGCTTCAAACCATTTGCCTTCACGTAAGATGCGCTTGCAAGGACAAGAGCAGCTGCTCCGTCACTGATCTGGCTCGAGTTGCCTGCTGTTAGAACGCCATCTTTCTTGAATGCGGTCCGGAGCCCGGCGAGTGACTCAGCCGTTGTGTCACTTCTGATACCCTCATCTGCTGTTAATTCTACCATATCACGTTTTACGCGATATTCGACGGGGACAATTTCGTTTGCAAAATGACCAGCAGCAGTTGCGGCCGCCGCGCGCTTGTGTGACTCAGCTGCTACCGCGTCAAGTTCTTCCCGTTGTACTCCCCGCTCTTCGGCAAGGCGCTCTGTCTGTAGACCCATGGCGTCGCCTGTGAACGGATCTGTCAGTCCATCATACTGCAAAACGTCGACGACCTGCTCGGGCGCTCCAGCCAGAAACTTGTAGCCCCAGCGAGCACGAGAGGATAAATAGAAACCGGCGCCAGACATAGATTCCACTCCCCCGGCAAGAATGACATTAGCCTCGCCCGCGCGAATGAATGTGGCTGCCTGCATAACACTCATCATTCCCGACGAACATACCATGTCAGTTGCAACGCCATCCACGTGATCAGGAATCCCTGCTTTAAACGCTGCCTGTCGTGGGACAAGCTGGCCCTGTCCAGCTCGAAGAACCTGGCCGAAGAAGTACAGGTCCAACGCATCACCAGTGAGGCCAGAACGGTCCAGGCTTGCTCGCATCACAACCGCAGCAAGGTCGACCGGCGAGTGATCTTTTAATGCACCGCCGAATCTTCCAATCGGTGTTCTTACTGCGGACAATACGTAAACGTCTTCCATGAGTGATCCTGCTAATTTTGCATAGTTATCTGACCCAAACTACAGAGGTCAATCACTGTTCTCGTTTGACTAAATAATCACAACGCGGACCTGAGATCCTCAAGCGTGGAAATTGGCAGCTTGCACGCAAAGTTCTCGCAAATATAAACCGATGCTGAATCGCCTGCAGTCGACATTGGGGTGAGATAATCCGCTCTAGCCGTGAGCCGGGACACATTATCCGGTTCGGTCGGATCCAGATAGTGAACCACTGTATCATCTGCACTGGCGAAGCGGAGCATCTTACGAGCGGCTATTACCAGATCGTCATCTTTGGATCCAAGGACGACTATTTCCCTACCGCCATTGACGAACCCGTGCACCGCTAGCAGCATAGCCGTAAAAGCGGAGGGATATCGTCCAATATTGCCGGCAGCAGATGCAAAGATTCGTTCGGACCAATCAGCCCATTGAGCTTCACCCGTCAGCCAGTGGAGACGCTGAAAACATCCCGAAGCGATCGCATTTCCCGAGGGAATAGCACCGTCATTCAGGTCGATCGGCCTCACTATTAGCTCTGATGAATCTCCCGAGGTCAGGTATAGTCGTCCGGTCTCTACATCTGCAAACTGTAGATGCATTGCACCAGCGAGATCAATCGCGGCCTCCAGCCAACGGGCTCGCCCTGTGGACTCATACAGCTCTAACGAGGCAAAACACAGAAATGCATAGTCATCAAGCATTCCGGCAACCTGTTTCTTCGA
The DNA here is from genome assembly GCA_013002165.1 of Rhodothermales bacterium. Lineage (GTDB taxonomy): Bacteria > Bacteroidota > Rhodothermia > Rhodothermales > JABDKH01 > JABDKO01. The sequence continues at coordinate 8,979 of JABDKO010000084.1, forward strand.
TCCATGCAGGTGATTAATCTTCCCACTGTGACCAAAATCGCTCAATATTGCTTCAGCTGCGGTCGATGCCTGCTCGATCATCGCTGAACTTCCGAAGATCCTTCCTGCGCGTGCTAACGCCCCGATCATGAGTCCATTCCAGTCCACCAGAATCTTGGTATCAAGTCCTGGACGAATTCTCCTTGAACGAACATGCAGCAGCTTCTGAAGATCGGCAACTCCGGGCTCCGAATACAACGGTTGATCTGCTTCAAACGTCAGCACCGGATTCGTCATGTGCAACACATTCTCGCCAGTGTACCTGCCGGTTGCCTCGTCCGCAAAATTGCCATCATGACGGATTCCAAACGTATCTGAAAACTCCGTGGATGTGATCCGTGATATCTCGTCCCGGGTCCAGACATAAAACTTTCCTTCTACACCTTCGCTGTCGGCATCTTCTGCTGCAAAAAAAGTCCCATCTTCAGTCATAAGGTCACGACTGACATATTGAACAATTCGCTCGGCTACCTGTCGATATCGTTGGAAGCCTGTTCTCCGCCAACCGTCTGCGTAGGCAAGAAGTAGCATCGCCTGATCGTACAGCATCTTCTCAAAGTGTGGCAGCCGCCACTCCGCATCTGTCGAATACCGGTGGAATCCACCACCGATGTGATCATGGAATCCCCCCGTCGCCATTCGGTCGAGAGTTACGGTCGTCGCCTTAAGGGCGTCGCTGGACATCGGGTCGGACCCGCGCATCAAGAATAAAAGATTGTGGGGAGATGGAAATTTCGGCTTTGAGCCAAAACCGCCGTTCGTTCGGTCGTGTGACTTCAGAAGCAGGGTCTCGGCGATTTTAATCCAGTCGGCATCGATCGAACCATGAGCCCCTTCCGAAAGCTTCGACAATGCATTTACAATGTTGTCTGCCGATTCCTTGACACGATCTCGATCGGTTTCCCATGCCTCGGTCAAGCGGGGTAGTAACTCCAGCATCCCAAAGCGGCCTCCACGCTCCTGCTTTGGAAAATACGTTCCAACGAAAAACGGTTCTCCGCCCGGTGTGAGTACGACATTTAGTGGCCAGCCGCACGATCCGCCTATCAACTGACAAACAGACATATATATGCTGTCAATGTCGGGGCGTTCTTCCCGATCGACCTTTATCGAAATGAACGAGGCGTTCATTAACCGAGCCACTTCCATGTCTTCGAAAGATTCCCTTTCCATAACGTGACACCAGTGGCACGTCGAGTAACCGATCGAAAGAAAAATTGGCTTGTCGTCCGCTGCGGCTTTTGCGAATGCTTCCGCACCCCACGGAAACCAATCGACGGGGTTATCCTTATGCTGGAGTAGGTAAGGACTCGTTTCGTTCTCTAACCGGTTGGGCATCAGATCGCACGGTGGAGCATAATGGCATTCAGCAGAGCCATGTTCGTACCGAACCAGTACCCTCTGAAGTTCGGGTTGTCCGCGAACATGACGACACGACCTCGACCGAGTCGCGAAGTAGCAATTGCCAGTTTATCTTCGATAGTTCCGTCGAGCTCGTCCGGGACGTATCCACTCAGGACTGGCTTGGCAGCATATTTCGCTACAGTAGATCCAGGAACGTCCAGCACGTCATAAAAAGTACTACTCGTTCGAAAAACCGGCAGCGACTCAGACAAACCATACGCGACCGGATGCGTCGTGTCGACACGTGTCATGAGTGTAGCACCCGCAAGCCGTTTTGCGCCACGCGCAAGTGACAAATCGCCGTACGAATATGCCGATACAAGCGAGTCAACATCCAGAGAATGCCTTGACGATTCAGCAAATTCGTGTGCTATTGCCCAGTCCGTGCCGCTCGATAACGTGATTAACGTTCCTCCATCTCTGACCCATTCTTTTACTGGTTCAGGATCTACTGCAGAACCGGTCGAACCTCCCGCGTAAATAACGACCGAATATTTACCCAGGTCTACCGACGATAGTCCTTGTGCGTCAATCAAAGAGACAGGAAGTCCCATTCTTACGGTCAGGAGGTGCCAGGTCTCGCCAGCGTTGTACGCTGATGTGCCCGAACCCGTAATGATGGCGACGCGTGGTTCAGGGATGCTGGCTGATGTCCCGGTACCAAGATCTGGTCCCTGCTTCGTCAGACCCGATTCGACGCCATATGCAATAAGGTTGTTGTCGCGAACCGTTTCATTTATGATTCGTAGCGCCTCCTCGGCGTCAAGACCTGAACCCTGAAGTGGCAAAAGGATCGACCCTCTTGGTATTTGCCGCGTTTCTCCGGCCGCAACGATCGAGTATTCAGCCTTGATTATTCGCGGTGCAAAACCTGCACGCATCAGCTCTGCTGTTGCTTTTGTTGCGTAGTATCCACGCCAGGGAATGACATACGCATAGTCGCTCGCGCCAATTACCTCTCCCCGTGCAAACCAGTCATCACTAACCATGTCACCTGCGACCCGACTCTTGTCTCCCTTGAATTCCTTAAATGAAATGTTAAATGCGAAGGGCAGATTCCACGTAGAGACATCGTAGAAAATACTGTCGGCAAAAGCAGTCGGCGTCTCCATTATAGACCGCAGCAGGCGAGCCTGTCCCTGATCAGCGGGAATGAAGAGAGCGTCGTTCTGCTGAAATGTATGCCCGTCGACTGTGACGTTGCGTGTCAACGTGTTTGCGTTGATACGGTGCAACTTCAGCAGTTTTACAAAATGATGACTTCGTGCATATGCGTGTGTCACATCGATCAGATATCCGTCTACTCCAATTTCCTTTGAAAAGTCAGATGCCGATGCATAGTACTCACGTTGAAAGCGAAGCAGTCTTTCACGCATTTCAAAGGACGCTTGCAGGGTCGAGACAGACGTCAGAAACTGATTGCGAACAGTAAACGCATAGTGCAGCGTTCCCCTGTCGGTTTCTGACTCCAGTGCACGCGATGAGGCCTGTTCGAAAAGAATACCCACCGCTCCATTCGCATCTGGATATGCCGATGCCTTGCCATAATAGAAGTCATCAAACGATTCGCCTGTATAATACAGAGAACCGATTTCCTCAAGTATTTTTGCATGGTAGGTTGCAATCTCAGCCGTAAGCGTTTGATTTTCTACCGGAGTCAGGTGATGCGTGCGCGACGGAATCCCCGGCTGAAAGAAATAGGTTGCATCTCCCCCCATTTCATGAACGTCAGTATGTACTTGCGGTCGCCACGAATGAAAGACTTCAAGTCGGCCCTGCGACTCAGGATGGACGGCCGGCAGCCAGTCGCGGTTCAGATCGAAAAAGTAGTGATTGGTCCTACCACCGGGCCACGGTTCATTGTGTTCTCGATCCTGGCTATCGGTCGTGTGTACCTGCCCACGATTTCGATTTACCCAGTCTGTGAATCTATCGCGTCCATCAGGATTCAGCATGGGATCAACAATGATTACCATCTGATCAAGCATTGAATCGATGTCGCCCCCGCGAGCCGCTGCAAGATGAAACAGCGTCAAGACTGCTGCCTCTGTCCCGCTGGCTTCATTGCCATGAACACTATAGCCGAGATATATGACAAGTTTTCCATCTTCGAAATATGAGTCCGGAACGGACTGCGGGTCTTCCGAGAGCCTGATGTTTGCCGCTCTGATTAGTTCAAGATTCTCGTGATTAGCCGGCGAGGTTACGACAGCGTGTACTAGTCTCCGTCCTTCATGGCTTCGCGCATGTTCGCGAACGACTACGCGATCCGATTCAGATGCAATCTGTTCAAAGTAGTCGACAACCTGCGAGGGAATGGTGTGTCGATTACCGATTCTATGGCCGATGACGTCATCCGGTGTTGATATGTTCGCGTCATATGAGTCCGCTCCGATGTGAGGTATCTCCAGATCAAATGGAAACTCCTGAGCAAACCCGGTTGCGGGAAATATTGCGAACGCAACTAGAGCGCCGACTAAATAAAACTGGGAAACACTATTCATCGAGGCAATTCGTTTGGAATGAGCATGACTACGCAATATATCATTCCACGCTGTCTCGAGCGCTTCACGGTTACAAACGTCCTGTGAAATCTTAGCGCCGCACCGCGATGGCAATATCCATTACATTCGTTTGAGTTGGTCCCGTAATTATGTGGTTATCCGACCCGAGGAAATAGTTGTATGAGTTGTTGTTGGCCAGGTGAACACCAGCATCCCGTTCTGCATCGCGACAGGTTAACTCGTTCACTACTGCACCAGCTGCGTTTGTCGGGCCGTCAATACCATCTGTCCCAGCGGCCAGGATTGTGGCCGCGATGTCTATTTTGTCTAGCTCGATAGCGGCGGACAGAGCAAGTTCCTGATTGCGTCCACCCTTACCTCGTCCGGTTACTTTAACAACAGACTCGCCTCCATAGACAACACACGTTCCCGGTGTCGAAGCCGTAATTTCTTCAGCGATCGATTTTCCGACCTCTCTCGCCTCACCAGTAATAAATCCAGGTCGAATTGAGACAGTGAATCCCAACTCTTCGGCTTTTGTGCGTGCACCCTCCAGAGCAAGCAGGTTGTCTCCAATCTTAATGAGTTCGCTCTGAGAACATGAACCTTGTGCGCGTTTCGGTATGTTCCTCCAGTCAAATCCAAGTTCCGAAATCATGCTCTGGAATCGGGTAGTCTGGCCACCTGTTGGATGTGTCATCGGGCCGGACGCGACTACGCTGATATCGTCGACCGGAACATCGGAAAGAACAAACGTAGCGACGCGCCGGCCGTGCAGCAAATCACATAGACCACCGCCAGACAGATACCCCAACTGACTGCGAATAACGTTCATCGTGTCAACTGGCAGTGCACTTTTCGCAAGTGTATCCATCACACGATTGTACAACTCGTCTGGAATTGTTGGATGTGGCGCACCCCAGAGTGATGACCCCCCTCCGGAGATCACTACAACGACGGAACTCCCGGCTCGAAATGACTGGACTTTTTCAATAACCTCGATGACAGACTGTTGGCTCTTCTTCCCAGGGGTCGGATGATTGCCTTCGATCACATTTATGCCATCCGACAAGTAGGCCTGTGCCGATGGTGCATTTGCATAGCCTTCAGGTACCGTGACAATCCCGTCTACCACATTGCAAATCTGGCCTACACTCCAGGCCATCGGAAGCGCTGCCTTTCCAACACCTGCAAGACAGATCGGCTCTTCGTCATACAGGTCCAATAGCTCCGGAATAACACGGAATGACGCGGTTGAGGGAGTCGCATTCTGGATCGCAGAATGAAGTATTGTTTTCGTATGTTCGAACACCTGGCCGAATCCGGAAGAGATTGATCGTATGTCGAGAGCTGTCGTTGTATTCCTCACCGCCACAAACATTTGTATTGCGTCCATAACAGTACAAAGATGCAGTGGGCAGGAGGTCTACTCAGACACGTTACGGGCTATTATCGTCTTTGCAAAATTTGCAGACGACCAAACCCGGGGAGATCCAGCGGTAAATTTTCGGGAATGGCCGGTTTCCCTTCAGACCATACCAGATTTCGGAAAACGAATTCTCGCCCGGACCCCTTCTGGTCCTTTTCCCGATTCAAGTCTCACCGCATACTACAATGTTCAGTCACAGGGTAATTTCTTAATCTGGGGTGAGGCATTTCCCCGTATTTACACGACCAAAGAACGCGAGCAAGCTTATCATCGCCCGGATGGTGGCTATGGTAAACTCACGCTTGAGATTCTTCAGTACCTGGACACAAACGGATATGACTTCCGCGATTACGATTACAACAGCGATGGCCAGCTTGACTATTTGTTCATCATCCTGCGAAGCGACTCCGAGCGCGACGCGAAGAAAATGACATGGACTGGAATCTCCTGTCTCGATGCTCGATGCGGAGGTGGCTTGTCGGCTGGAACTTTCATTCCAGCGCCGGAACTGGACGGAATAAAGGTTGACTGGAATACTTCGGGCTCAATTCTGTTTAACCGAACTCCCGGCAATGTCAGCTCATTCTGGTACCACGTCAGACTAATGGCGCACGAACTCGGACACGATCTGTGGCAGCGATACTTCGTACATATTCCAGCACTGCGTTCGAACGACGTGCCATTCGTCAGCAATAGAGATCCGAAATACTCATGTATAGGATACGTCTTGATGGCCGGTGCCGGTGGAGCGCCTGACTGCAGTGGAGACTACACGATTTCTGCTTTCGAAAGAGAACTTCACGGATGGATTACCTGCGATACGGTTGATGTAAATCGTTTCACCATACTCGAGATTGGAGACCTGTACACCACATCTGACTGCTACAAGATACCCTCGCAACCAGGCAATTCATTCCTGTACCTTTCGAATCGACAACGGATTGGCCCCTTCGACGTTCGCAAGCGCGGTGGCTCTCATGGACAATTTGATCTGGGTCTACTGCGAACTACTGGACTACTCGTCATGAAGTCCTCGGGTGTTCAGCTCGATGTTCTACCCGCTGATAACTCTCTTGACTTGTCCGCGCAGAGTCTGGACTACGCAGGAGACTTGTTTCAGGACAATACTCAACTCACGCCGTTCACCAGACCGAATATTAACGGGTATACTCTGTACCGGGGAAATTCTGAGCCGCTCTGGTATGCACTTGACAACATCAGGAATGACGCGGACTCAGATTACCTGATGTCAGTTGATTTCGTGCCCGATTTCCGAACTGATCCCGATATTCGCAGCGATTCGTGGATCGGGCCTGAACCCGATTCAGTCAATTTCACGGGCCTGATGACCGTATTAAATTCTGCGACGCTGACCATAGATCGAGCGAACGTTTCCACCGGCGACATTCGCGTTCGACGTGGATCCACACTTCACGTTAAGGAGGGATCAATCCTCACATTGAATGGATGTTCGTTGCTCAGACTGGATAGAGGAGCTAGACTTGTAAATGAGGGTGTCATCATAGTGGGCCGCGGTATCTTTAGCGTTGCCGGTAGTTCGTTCAACCTGTCAGGAAGACTTTCGATCGATAGCGGCTGCCACAGCGATTAGTCAGGCGTATTCCCGGTGGATCGAGTATCTTTTGATTATGTGTACATATTCGAACCAGGATATCGGATTTACTATCATTTGCCGTACCATGTTGTAAGTATTCTTTGCGCCACCAACAAAACATCAGCTGAAGTCATATGAGCACAAACGTCTTGCTCCGAAGACAAAATGAACTCAAGACCCGAATGAAGTCTTCCGGGTTCGAGGCAATAGTTCTTACACCGGGACCAATGCTGCGTTATCTGACCGGCCTACAGATCGGTAGTTCTGAAAGACCGATTGTAGTCTTTTTCTCGCAAAACCTGGAACCAGTTTTCGTACTGCCAACTCTGGAGCGCGCTCAGCTTACGGATCTCGATTTTCAATACGAATGCTTTGACTACGGCGAGAATCCCGTCGAATGGCAGTTTTCGTTTGACCAGGCCGCCGCATACTGTGGGATCTTCGACCGCCAGATCGGTATCGAGGAACAGTTCATGAGAGTGTTTGAGTTGAAGCATCTGCGAGAAGCAGCGTGGACAACCAAGTTTACCAACGCCAAAGATGTCCTCGACTCGCTTCGCTGCTGCAAAGACGATCATGAGATCGATCTGATGAGACAGGCAGTCGGCATCGCAGAAAAGGCTCTTGAACAAACTATCATTGAGACACATGCAGGCGATACGGAGTCGGAAATTGCCTCTCGATTGTTCAAGAATCTGCTCGACCAGGGTTCATCAACAGCACTTCCGTTTCAACCGATAGTTGCGGGTGGCCCTAACAGTGCCAATCCTCATGCCCACCCTGGCAACAGGCCGCTCGAAAGAGGAGACATACTACTCATCGATTGGGGGGCAAATGTAAACGGCTACTTCTCCGATCTGACGCGTGTCTTTTCGATCGGTGAACCGGACGCTGAGCTTGCCAAAGTTGCCTCTATTGTTGAACAGGCGAACGAAGCCGCACGCGATCGTGCCGCTCCGGGTGTATCGGCATCTGCGGTAGATATCGCAGCAAGAACCGTCATCGACGATGCCGGTTATGGTCAGTACTTCACGCACCGCACCGGACATGGAATCGGTTTAGCCATTCATGAACCGCCGTACGTGCGTTCAGATTCAGATGTGATTCTCGAGGAAGGAATGACATTCACTATAGAACCCGGAATCTACCTTCCCGGGCGTGGAGGAATTCGCATTGAAGATGACATGGTTGTCACAACAAATGGTGCTCAGAGCCTGAGCTCGATCCCGCGCAATCTGATTGTGCTTGACGGATAGACGATGCCATTGATCTCAGAACCAACAACCGTTTTCGCTTTTCTGATCGGCACGCTCGCCGTGCTGTACTGGCTCAATACCCTACCGGCACTGCGGTCGTTCTTCAAAATTCTCCCTCCGGTCATCTGGGCATATTTTCTACCGATGATTGCCTCCACAATGGGTGTAATTCCATCGGACAGTCCGACGTATTCCTGGATCGCTAAATACCTCCTGCCTTTCTCACTTTTTCTCCTGATGATGACTACGGATCTTCCTTCCGTCGTCAAGCTCGGACGTATTGCGATCATAATGATGCTTGCCGGGACCCTCGGTATTGTAGTTGGCGGCCCGATTGCATACGCAATCATGAGTGGCTTCTTGCCCCCTGAGGCGTGGAAAGATCTTGCTACTCTTTCGGGGAGCTGGATCGGCGGTACAGCAAACATGGTTGCCATTCAGCAGAGTGTCGGACTCCAGGACCTTGGCCCAATCATTGTTGTTGATACGGTCGTAGGATACGGATGGATGGGTGTTCTACTCTTTTTCGGTGCATTTCAGGAGCGCTTTGACCGCTGGAATCTTGCTGACAGATCGATACTTGATGGTGTACTGGACAGGGTCAATCTTGCCGGCACTTCGACAAAGTCCATAACCCTGCCAAGCCTGTCTTTCATCCTCGGTCTCGGATTCGTGGCGACAGTGATCTCGATCAGGATTGGCGGCGTGCTGCCGGCAGTTGGAAATCCGTCTGTAATCAGCCAGACAACCTGGGCAGTCCTTGTGGTGGTAACAGTGGGGATTGTTCTTTCGTTTTCCCCATTACAGAAGTTGGAAGAGTATGGTGCCTCAAAGATCGGGTACCTTGCGTTGTACCTACTACTGACATCAATTGGAGCACGTGCTGATGTGAGCGCTATTGCCGAAGCTCCACAGTTGATGGTCGCGGGCGCGATCTGGCTTACGATTCACGTGGCGATATTACTGGCCGCTGCACGCATATTTCGTGCCCCACTGTTCTTTGTGGCGACAGGAAGCATGGCCAATATTGGGGGTGCCGCCAGCGCACCCGTCGTCGCAGGAGCATACATCCCTTCGATGGCGCCGGTCGGCCTGCTTATGGGTGTAGCAGGTTACGTTCTGGGAATCTATGCCGCGTTATTTTGCGCCTGGATCCTTGGCCAACTCTCGCTGATTCTTTAGAGCTCTAGAGCGAAACTCTGGTCGCAAGGGATTCTGCCTCTGAAACGAGATCATCGATTGCTGACAGACCGTTATTCCAAAATTCAGCATCGTCCAAATCAACTCCGAGTCGACCTACGAGAACATGCGGCCAATCGGAACCTCCGCTGGCAAGCAACTGATGGTAGCGCTTTGCAAACGGAGCACCCTCCTCCTGATACTTTGCGTACAGTGCGAGTACGAGCAGCTCGCCGAACGCGTAGGCGTATACATAACCCGGTGTGTGCAGGAAGTGTGGGATATAACTCCACCAGTACTGATAGTGATCTCCCAGTTTCACGCTACCGCGGAACATATCCTTCTGGGTATCCAGCCAAAGTTCGGAAAACGTATCACTTGACAGCTCTCCGACGTCGCGTCGATGAGAGTGAATTCGATCCTCGAACCGGTTCATGGCTACCTGACGGAATACCGTTGCGATGGTATCGTCGATCTTCCCCATCAACATGGCAAGTTGATTTTCTGGATTCGACTCCATGCCCAACAACTTTTTAAAAACCAACATCTCACCAAATACGGACGCCGTCTCAGCAGTAGTCAATGGAGTATCTGAGTGAAACAGTCCCTGAGAACGAGAAAGGTATTGATGAATTCCGTGGCCAAGTTCATGGGCAAGGGTCTGGACATCCCTTATCCGTCCCGTATAGTTCATGAGGATGTAAGGATGGGCAGACGGAACGACACCATGACTGAAAGCTCCACTTCGTTTTCCATCCACAACCGCCGCATCAATCCAGTTTCTGTCGAAGAACATGCCGACGATTGATCCAAATTCCTGGTTGAATTCCGAATAACTCGATGTAACCAGCTCACGAGCTTCATCGAAAGGAATGCGACGATCCGACTCTCCTATGGGAGCATATCGATCGTAGTCGTTGAACGAATCAAGACCGAGTATTTTTTTCTTCAATCGATAAAATCGTTCGACGATATCGTATCGACTGGTAACCGAATCGATCAGTCTCTGAACAGCTTCGTCGGAAACTTCATTCGAAATATTTCGACTCGCAACCCACGAAGAGTAGTTCCTCAAACGATCGGTCGATGCCTTGTCGGCCAGGATCGTATTGAATACAAACGTTAACGGTCGTAGCTGGCTTTCCAAACCAGCCGTAAAGGCAAGAGCTGCATCACGACGCAGTTCCCTGTCGGTGCCATGAAGGTGCGAAAGGACCTCCTGCTGACTTACTGATTTACCACGTAGGTCAAACTTCAGCGACGACATTGTTTCGTCAAAAAATCGGTTCCATGCCGATCGCCCGGTCACATCTTTTTCGGAAAGAATAATTTCTTCCTTTTCAGATAATAGATGAACCTTCTGGAGGCGAATGAGCTCAAGGTAGTGGCGGAAGGAATCCAGCTCTGATTTGGCCATCAAGTTCTCTGCTATCGAAGACTCGAGGCTTGACCATTCGATGTCAAAAAACACCATCAGTTGCGTCACTGTGGCGTATGTCTCGCGCACCTTCTGCAGCAAACCTCCCTTCTCAGGATTTTCTGTATCTGTCACCCATGCCAGGTATGCGTAAGCGTAGGATCGACCCAACTGATCATAAATGCCTTCAGCCTCGGCCAGAGCCCCGGACAACTCATTTGCCGACAGCTCACCAATGCGAGTTCTATACATATCTCCGTACTCACGTGCCCTTTCCTCTACCTCGGGTAACTTCGATAGAAGGTCCGCAGGACTATCGTGTAAATCTGTCAGATCCCATCGGATCTCTTCAGCACCTGTAATTGCTACTTCCATATTCACGGTTGGAATTGATATCTATTTGACCATCAGCGACAAGGGCCGCATGACAGGTTAATGGCATTGAGTCAAAACTGACGCAGGTACGTTCCATAATATCCGGTCGAGAGTCAGGAAAATACACCTGCAGTTCTTAACGATTCCGTTAATAAGCGATACTAGCGATCAGTAACGTTATAATATTGACGGACACAAAGAAGTCGGTTAAACCAATCCGAAAGATCTACGGTATCATGTTTACAGAAATTCAAACAACCGACCAGCTTGACCAGGTTATTGCCGCTTCTGAGGTAGCACCGCAGGTTGTTTTCAAGCATAGCAGTCGATGTGGTTTGTCGGCATCGGCCCATCGGAGTCTCTCGGTCCTGAGCTCACAAGATCCTCCGGTGTTCATCCTGACGGTGCAGGATTCGCGAAAGCTGTCAAACGAAATAGAGGAGCGTTTCCAGATAAGACACGAGTCTCCCCAAATAATCATTTTCTCCGGTGGAGAACCAGTGTTCAATTCCTCCCACCGTCGTGCTACATCTGAGACAGTCCGCGAGTGTGTGTCTACAATTGAGACTCAAGATTAAACGCTTAGCCGGAGTTTTAATGAATCGACAATCCGCGGGCACGAAAATCCGCGAAATTCGCGTAGTCGATGCATCATGTCGTGAGTTGGCAGAGTATTTGTAACCCTCGTTAGAAAGCAACAGGCGCTTAAACAGTCACGTGCCTGATGACCATTCACTTCGTATCTAGCGAGCGAAAATGCACGACCAAACAGCAAATATCGATCAGGTCCAGGAGTCCAGGAAAGCGGTTGTCGCCGCGTTTATATGGATTGTGATTCCGCTACTATTGGATGCTGCCCTTGTGCTTTACTGGCTTGGCTTCATTAACGTCTAGCGTTTTTCGCCTGTCTAAAGCCATACTGCACACGATGTACGCAAATCCCCTACCGGTTTTACAGCACACCGGTCATTGGACGCCTCTCGGCGGCTCGTTACCTTTTTACAGCACAAAAAAGAACATTCGCTTGAAGTTTTCGCGCGTGTCTGAGTCGAGCGGACACTCCCGATAGAAGCGATGTTTTTGCAATAGCCGGAACGGAATGGTCACCGAACCGGCTATCAACTCCTAACAGAGCATATCTCGCTAAAAGAAAGCCCGGTACACGGTGGGGTTACCGGGCTTTTCTGTGTCCATGCGTGCCCAAGGTGTGGCCGGTCATACACAATCAACGTGCATTGCAGATCACCCTACCGGGTCCTGTAGGGGCACGTAAGGTTCGTTGAGGGGACTGAAAATCGAGTTACGAACATCGCCCACTACGTGTTTGAACCTGCAGGACATATCTTTGTGATCTGGAGGAACATGCATATAGACTGGGATACTTTTGACGTCAACGAACTACCGCCTCAGTTTCAAGAGATTGCTGTCGACGTCGGAGTTGAAATCGTCCGGTACTTGATCGAAAACTGGGGTGGTTCCGTGATGTACGTTCCGACATTGTCAAAGCTCGCTGCTCAAACGTTACGCAAGAGAATACGGTCTGAATATACCGGGAGCAACGAGCGAGAGCTCGCCCGTAAATACAATTTGTCGCGAATGAAAATACGCCAGGTCCTGCGATAGCAGGCCTGGCGTATGTGTCTCAAGCGACGTATCCCTACGGAGTCGCGTATCCAATCAGACTGCCACTCGCAGTAATATTCCATTTTACGATCTCACCGTTGAAGTCGTATACGGCTAGAATCGAACCATCCAACCCACGTACGTAGTAGACCTGATCAGGTGCCGACTTGATCACACGTCGGCCCTTGTTGTCGTAACGATATTCATACACTCCGGCGCTCGTCAACACTCTCTCGACCTGATTGCGTTCATCGTAAGTAAGTTCAATATCCCGATGTCCCAGGAAAACGGTATTGCCGTTGAAATCGAAGGCATAGTCTGCCGAGATAGAATTCGAACTTGATGCTACCTGATCCGAACCGGGTCGATACTCAAAGTCTGCCGAACGTATACCACCATATTCGTTTCGGCGTGAAAACGATACGACATTACCGTTTGAGTCGTATTCAATTGCAGGGTCCAGAACGCCGGCCTTGCCGGCGCCAACATCATAAAGCAGGGACGAAGACCAATCAGACTGCAGTCCGTATCTCTTACCAAAATCGGCGCGGACAAGACGATTCAGTTTATCATACTCATATGTGTAGCCGGTAATTGCACCGCCGATGGTATTTCCCGTCGTTCGACTCACGATCCATGAGGCCAGCCCATTGTACATCGGGGCAAATGCTACGACCTGACTGTTGGAAAGCGCTATCTGGTCAGGCTGATCGTAACCTATCGACTCGGCGAACACGCCGGATTCCTCATCATCAATATCATTGATGCCGATGACATTTCCACGAAGTGAGTACTCATAGGAAATATTCTGAGAGGGATGATCTCCCAATATCACCTTCTCCGGACGAAGTGCAGCATCGTATGTGTAGACAGCTTCACTGGTAGCCGTCTCCCGATGGTTGACGCGATTCGTTGCGATGGTTTCCAACATCCCCGACCTATCGTATTCATACCAGGTAAAGAAAGCCTCTACTTCTGACTCTGGTTGATATTCGACACGGACCTGATTACCCAAATCGTCATAGTAGTATCGAATCTCCTTTTCGTCTAGCCCGGGGATTTGAACAAAAAGATTCGATACTCTCCCCCTGGCATCGTACCGGAAACGGTATTGAGTAGAATCGTATTCGGTCAACGACACTTTACCGCCGACGAATTCCTGCCGGTGGCGCCAGTCGATAATGCCTCCCGGAATGCCATCCGGGTTAGCGACATCAAACGAATATTTTCCTCGATAAAGACCGCTGCCGATTAGTCGTCCAAGTGGATCATAATCCAACACATGAAACTTGCGTTCGTCGCTGTGTCTGCTGTTCGGATCCTCAACAAACCGCAGTCGACCGGCAGAAGAATACTTGTACGCATAATCACGATCCTGCAAAAGCAGTTCATTCGCTGGATCCCCATCACCGTCTCCATCTGAGTTTGCGTTCGTCGCCGCAATCACATGAGAATCAGTGTCATACACAGCCTGCGAATTGTGTTCGCCTGTCATTGAATTGCAGGTATCGGGCTCTGCGAAGCAGGACGGTTTACGTACCAGGATAAGATTCCCATTCCCGTCGTACGAAAACTCGGTCTCATTGAACGCACGATAGCGTCCTCCCTCAGTAAAAATGAGTGACAACTCCGCCATCGCGGAACCCGGATACGAATCGGATTCGGACACACCTGCGGAAACCTCAAGCGTGTACTCACTACCCGCTAAAACCGGGAAGTATCCTGAGTACACTGTTGGTATCTGCATATTGTCAAAGACCCAAATATTCGTCGTTGACCCATTTTGTTTGAGGACCACGCTTGCTTGACCGGTCTCTTCAATACTAAGCTCGATGCGATAGCCGACGAGGTAAGATCGGGATGGTACATAGTCGTACGCTTCCTCTACCCAATCGTTGATGTCGACGTCTTGGGGCACGACTCCTCCCGGAACATCTTGATCATTGTTCTCGCGCTCGACACGGATTGTTATATTTTCGGGAAAGGTGTCATCCGCATCAACGTCTAACGCGGTGCGACCAAGGACTTTATGGCCGAGGGCATTGAATATGGACGCCGTAGGATTCTGATTTTCGTCAATCACGGTCACAACTTCAACGGGTGGCCCAACCTCTGTAGACAACGAGGTAAAGAACAACTCGCTAGTATAGGTGGTTGAGATTCCTCTAGGCTCTCCGCTGCTTCGCGGATGCAACCGTTGTGACTCTCTCCCAAAGGAATCGTACCGCAATTCAGTGAAGGGCACGACATCCGCGTTATTGTACATCTCCGAGTAAAAGTCGTGTGCCTCGGCGGCTGGCGTCGATGTATACGACGACGCAGGAAATGGCAGATATTCGCGAATGAGTCGGTGCATTGTGTCGTATTCATATGCAATGGCAGTGTGGCCGCTAGCTGATGACGCTTGTTTCTGGACAGAACGGCCCAACGGATCTAGATATTCGTACCATTCTACGTACTCCCCGGCATAAACATTGGAAACGAGGATAACATCATCCTTCGATCTAATCCGAAGATCTGGTAGCCATCCACTTGAATAACCATCTACAATTTTGGTTGAGCTAACCTGGTCAGTCGTGCTCCTCGTAAGGACGCGGACAGCAAGTTGACCACTTTGCGATTGTCGAATCTCGGCGGTGTACCATAGTCCATCGACTAGACTAAAGTCGGTCCAACAATCTGACTCGCTGAAATTTTCGCTTGATGAGTATGCAAGGCACATAGCATTTGACGGGCCATCGACGTTAACGATTAGCCATCTGTCATCGTCGATAAGTGTCAGAACCTCTGGCTGTCCGCCAATCTCGCCACTCATCTGGAAGTCGACGAGTATGATAGGCGCGTCTCCTATTTGTGGTGTCGTAAGCGAACTCCAGATACCATTCAGACCTCCAATCGCCGCAGTCCACCGATCTTCGTAACGTGCCATCGTGACGGCGCCGTCAATCATCCAGGAATTCCCTTCCATGAAGTGAAGGCCGGGACTATTTTGACTGTACGATACCGAGTTGATGAAACTCGGGTCACTTCCATCGAATGACTCATTATTCTGTCGTCGGCTCAAGCGGTACCAACTATCTCGAATTCTGGACCCGTCCATTTTCTGTTCACCAGAAAGCCTTCCGGCCAGGTCATAGTTATATGCGTCAAAGATGCCCGCCTCATCCACCACACGCGTCGGCCGAAGGTGAACCGGATCGTACTCGATGTGGGCAACCTGATCAGATGCGTTCTGCAATCGTACGTTATCTACGAATGTGATCCCGGTCATGGATGACGCCCCTGCAGTTCCGATCGCCAGGACCGAGACCTCGTCGATATTGTACTCTATCCCGTCAACGCGATACACCTCGATCCCATTCCACACGATAGTAATCCGGAAAGCTTCAAGATCAAGCATTACAGAAAGTCTTACCGTATTCCCGGGTTCGACAATCGCACCTGTGCGTCTCCATTTGCTGCGGTCGTACGACAGCAGATCAGCCCCGGAAATGCTAATCCAAACCCCCACACCGGTACCGGAATGGAGATTGGTCCACGAATCGTCACCAAGGGAGACAAAGAGTGACTTGCCGTCAGACACAGCGGGAATAACATCCATCTCCAGCAGAACCTTGTCTGAAACAGGAGCATCCAGCTCGTACCGTACATGGTCATTCTGGAAATCTACATTGAGTCCACCATCCTGAACCTCGAGCCAGCCGTCAACTGATTCAATTCTTACTTCGCCAGCACCATTTGTCACAAGTGCATCCCACTTGGCTTCTTCGCCTTTCGCAAACGTATCGACGAGAACGCCACTGGCTGATGGCCGTGACACTATTGCTGAAATCCTTGATTCGTTTGCCGTGTAGTCTAGCTCGACGTTCGCATTGTCTCGTGTTTCGATGAGAGTCGGGTTTCCGTACGTGTCGTAGCTCACATACTTTTCTTCAGAGTGCCAGCTCGAGTTCGGCGACAGCTCGCCGACCCAGTCGTCAAAGATGGGAACCGCCGTCTGCGGTTCCTCTGTATGCCAGTTGAGCCGCGCCTTCGGTTGCGGGACTACAATCTCTTCATCGATGTGGTATCCCCGGAATAGGTCCCAGGTCTGGACCGTCGAGCTGAACGTGTTCATCTCCCCTGAGATGGAATCATTAATCAGGCGGTCCTCTTTGACAATCGAATCGAGGATATTTCTATCAATCGCCCATTCGTACTCGGGAATGTCAAAAGCATACTGAAACTTCGTAACCCGATCCTCGAGGCCCGTATTTGTTGATCTGGTTTCTCTAACCTGGCCATATACCGGATCATACGTCCATGAGTGCTGTCGTGTGATGTAGTGACCGACACCCAGTGCCCCACTGAGGTAAGTATTAGAAACTTCCTCAAGTCGTCGCCCGCCGTAAAACCAGATATTTGACAACTCATTTCCATTGATGCTGGCGACCTGCGATAACCGGAAGGAGGTCAAATCGTCGATAAGCTCCGTCTCCCTGCTTGCACCTTCACTCGTGACAACGCGGTACTCTTTTCCCCACAGCATGTCCTGATTGCCTGCCAGCACTATGCGATCTGAGTTGATCTGGTAGATGGCTGTCTGGGCAGGGATGACCCGGTCGGGATGAGAGACATCCGTGGTATAATAGACTTCGGTCCAGGTCCCGTCTGCATTTGTTCTCCTGACGCGGTTGTAGAACACAGCAGCACGATTCCTGTCCACGTTCTTGAAGAACATTGACGGGTATTGCTTCTCGAGGTAAGTCGATGGAATGGCAGCGATCCTTCCTCCGGAATACGAGTACTGAGTTGTCGAATACGGGTCACCATCTTCGAGTTCGTATCGCACGACCTGACTGACCCGCGTGCCGCCTTGCCTGTTGTTGCTCGAACTAATCGAATAATTCCTGCTCAAACCGGTGGTCTCGTCGGACTGCCATGTGTACTCAATGAATGGGAGCACGTACAATGGGTCCGAGACAATGCCTCCTTGACAGTAGTAACAAATCTCATCGTTCGCGTAGACAAACTCCTCCCGATAACCGAGGGGGTGAACAATCGATTGTAAATTCCAGGCTCTTCCATCAACAGTGTCCGCATTGATTGAGTAATTGGAGTCGGCATTGTAGTAACCAAAATCGTCGACATCGTTCTCATAGTCATCCAGAAGGCCGCGTTCAATACCATAATATGCCAGTCGGTATCCCGGTAGTTCCGAACCAGGTAAGGAGCCACCCATTCCGTATAATTTCACTTCGTCCAACGCCATCCGACTTGTGCCGTCAAAGCCATCGAATCGATCTGATTGTACAAGATCTACTTGCTTCACGATACCCGACTTGTCAGAATCGAGCTTTGTAAACAGCTTTATCGACCTCAACTGCCGATGAATACTTCGCAGACCTCCCGCCCACGTCTGTGGCCACTCCTCTGTTGCCAACTTTGCATCAGTCTCGAATTCCGCTCTGTGGGTAGGCGTCTCAATCGCCTCAAGGTAGGCGGCTTGCCTCACAGCTGAATAGCCGGTCAGCTCCACATCTACATATGATGTCGTTGCAGGCATCGAGTATTCAAAACGTATCCAGGATCCGGGTGAGTCCTTGGAAAGCTCAGCTGGCGTTTTCGGAATCGGACCGTCGTAGTCTCGACCGAGAATAGCGATTAGTCTCCATGCGTTGACATAGTACTCCATAGAGTGAAGGCTCTGTGCCGAGTACATTCCAATAAATGAGCCGATCGTAGGATGACCATACACATAGCGCGTTCCCCTGTCGTCAGTAAGTACCCATGACTCGATATCCTCCTTCAGACTTCCGGCCGGGTATTCGGCAGAAATGACCTGCGTGCATACACATTCAACATCATCGAATGCTCCGTTATCAACATGTCCAGCTCGGGCATCAATTCTCCAGGGCCTCCAGTCAGTCCGCACGAAATCATTCGTCGCGTTGTTCGGGGGAAGTGTTGTGGTAGTGCCTGAACCTGTATTGTGTCTGGAGACACTGAAGTTCGTTTTAGGGGTAGAGACGTAGTAGACATCCGGTTGCACGTCGGGTGAAGCGTCATAGTCTACGTTGTAGGTTATCCCATTCAGGATTGCAGTGCGGACATCTCGTGTTATACTTCCGGGATCAAACGACCAGCCGGTACCGATCCAACTGGACAGCTGTTTCGTCTTGATTCCGGACCTGTATCTGAATGTGACCTCGAAGTCCAGGCCATTCCTGCCGGGAACGCTCAAAACAGGTATCCCCAGATTAAGGTCACCGCGTGCGTCAACGGTCGTGAGATCAACTCTGTCGGGTCTCCACAAGTCCGGCTGCGTGACATGATCGTTTACAAGTGTCTGACCGAATGCCGGAAGTGCGCAGACCTGTGCTGCGACCAGAGCTATTGTGACAAGGCTCGTCATCGGCCGCGAGGTAGAATTGTGCATGGAAGTACCGCTGCGAATGAAGGTTTCGCCGGTACACTACGGATTCACATCGCGTCCACCCAATGATGATGTGCTAGAGACTAGCTAGAAGATTTCCTAGGGAGTTTCCTAGAAACCTTCATAGCCACCTAATCCAGCTTGCCGTACTTCCTGAGGATCTCGATCAACCTATCCCGGGGCAAAGCGTCTATTGTCCCCCGGTGCCCCATCGTTGTTTCCGCTGCCAACATGGAATTGTAAATTGCCTCTTCGGTTGCCTCGGCGACCGCCTGGAAGAGAGGTGACATCTCGTCGTCAGGCAGTACATCATTGCTGCGATCCGTCGAAAATGCAATCACATAATCTCCCGATCCATTGGACATCGAAGAACCTGTCCGTGCAAGTCCGGTTAATGCCCGTGTGCCGAGTCGGCGCAGAAGTCGGGCATCCAACGGAGCATCCGTAGCTACCACAATCATGATACTGCCGTCACCTGAACCGGACACTGCGCGTTTGAATGCATATTGTTTGAGCTCGATTCCGACTGGGGCACCGTCGACAGTCAGAATGCCACCAAAATTCGATTGAACCAGTACCCCGACCGTATGTCCACCAAACTGTCCAGGTAATACCCGTGAGCTTGTTCCGATGCCGCCCTTCCATCCGAACGCAACGGTCCCGGTCCCCGCACCCACGTTTCCCTCGGCAACGTCGGATGATGCAGATTCAAGAGCTGCGACCACATGAGCTGATGAAATCGGTCTACTTCTTATGTCGTTCAGGTAGCCGTCGTTTGTTTCACCCACAACCGCATTCAGGGATCGTACCTCTTGCATTCCGGGTTGTTTAAGCATCCAGTCCACGAGTGCGTCCGCTGCTCGCCACACGCACAATGTGCACGTCAACAGGATTGGCGTCTCAAGCTCACCGAGTTCTTCCACCTGTGTGATCCCCAGCAGTTTACCATATCCGTTGCCAACGACAATCGCAGCGCGAACCCGGTCCTGGTAGATATTCCCGCCGTGTGGCAGGATGGCGGTAACGCCGGTATTTACTGAGTCGCCCGCCCGCACCGTTTGATGGCCGACAAGGACACCTCCCACGTCCGAAATCTGGTTCCTCTCTCCCGTTTCGAAAATGCCAATCGTAATACCTATATCTCTCGCGCGCATCCCGACGTTCTCCTGGGCCGTGCTCGACATAGACAGCGGCAGCAGAAATGGAAGTGC
>JABDKO010000063.1 GCA_013002165.1 Rhodothermales bacterium
GGAGGGGAAACCTCGCCTTTCCAGGTTTTCCCGACGAAGCCTTCCAGAACGTCCAGCGGGTTCTCACCAGGGGCGGGCTCCTGCTCCTGCGCGAGCGCAGGCACACAAGTAATACTTATAAGGAAAAAAAACGAGAGAATCCTTGCCGTCATTGCACTAATTATTGCTGTTTTGAGGGATTGAATGGTGGAAAAAGTAACTCGTCAAACGCCGATTTGTTACGCTGCTCAAGCCTCAGACAGGCGTTTTCAGTAGTCGTTGTGACGATTTGTTTCACCCATGGCACAGGTGGGAGCCTGAACCGGTTTCCGAATGACAATTAAATAATCCTGGATATAACAATTTCAGACGATTGGAACGTTTCAATAGGAACACTTCTATGCGATAATTCCACGATTCGAGTAATGAGAATGCCATCATTAGCTGATACGTCTCTGCTATTGGAGAGACTGAGTTTGAAGTTTGATTTCAAGAGCTCTCGGTATTGGGAATGGAATTATAAAATGGGTCGAACGTCTGGTCCCGGATCGTACGGGCGTCAGTGTGTTGCCAAGGCTAAAATTCTGAACTCGATTATTGACTCACTGAGGATAGAGAGTATCGTTGAGTTTGGCTGCGGGGATGGCAATCAGTTGACCCACTACGACATTCCGCGCTACCTGGGTTTTGATGTTTCAGAAACGGCTGTGCGAATGTGTATGGAGCAGTTCAGCGACGACGAAACCAAGGGTTTCCTGCACTACACTCCCTCAGTCTTCGACAACAGAACAAAACTTATCTCCGGGGATGCAGCGATGTCTGTGGATGTCATCTTTCACCTGGTTGAGGACCCCGTGTACCGGAAGTACATGGATGATCTATTCTCATGCGCCAGACGACTCGTAATAATCAGCTCGTCGAACCATACTGACCAGGGTGGAAAAGGAGTGCAGCATGTTCGTCACAGAAAATTTGTGGACGACGTTGCGGCATGGTATCCGGACTGGACACTAATCGCTGAGCACCCGGTTGAAAGCATAGACGGAAAAGACATCGATTCCTTCTATGTCTTCAGGCGGTCGGCCCCCGACTCGTGACATTTGACTACTCGACTGCCAGCAGCTCGATATTAAAGTAGAGTGTTGAGTAGGCAGGAATTACACCTGTTGAGAAAGACGTCTCCTGAAACGAATAGCCCAGTTCGGATGGAATGGCAAGCTCCCGTGTGCCTCCGACCTTCATGCCGGGAATGCCTTTGATCCATCCCTCAATCAGTGTACCGCTGACGAGTTGAAAGCTGGCGGCGCCCTGCGTGTCGAAGATAGTTCCATCAGCCAGCGAGCCCGTATAGTTGACGGTGATTATGGATCCTTCTCTCGCTTCATCGCCGGTGCCGACCTCGACATCCGTGATCTCCACCGGGCGCGGACCGACCATGGTAAGTTCGATGTCGAACACCACTGTCGAGTTTGCCGGTACAAGCACGTTCAAACTGTCGTCGACGACTTCCCGATTGCCGAATGCCTTTTCAGGAGGAATTGTCAAGACGCGTCGGCCACCAACTCGCATTCCCGCAACGCCTTCTACCCAACCCTCCAGCAACGTTGAAAGCACCGTTGGCTCTTCAAGGGTTTGATCAGTCTGGAAGGTATCCGCATTGTCCACCCAGGCTGTGTAAACAACCTGAATCATTGAATCAACAGTAGCAACCTTGCCGCTTCCAATGACGAGCTCGGATATTTCGACCGGTGTGTCCTGGTTGGAATCACATCCGGCAATTCCGACGGCAAGAACTAGTAAGATCGCGGACAGTCGTTTCATATCAAGGGGGTTGGTAAATGCAGGATCGGCTAATGCGTCACAACTGCAAAAGTTCTAAAGGGGTGAAGGCAAAAATTCGTGGCTCAGGCCTTTGACGCATCTTTAGGACTGGTGCAAAAAGAAATCCTGCCGGCATCGAATGCACCCGGTTGTCCTCAGTCAAATCGTGGCGTAAGTTCGATTCTCTTGCTCAATCAGAGTTATTTATGTATTCGATACGCTTTTCGACCACCTTACTCGTTCTGATTCTCTGCTCGTCGTGCACACGCGAGCAGTCACGACCCTGGGTATTCCGATCAGTGCTCGATGATCGTCCTCGAATCGCTACGGCATCTCTTGATGGAGATTTGTACGTGGCCTACGATGCCCAGAATTCGTTTCTCTACAAAGCCTGGCGCGGCGGTGTCGGACTTGAGGGTGCTGTCTACACAACGATTCATGGCCCCCAGCCGACGTCAGAAGGAGAAGAATTATTCAGGGTAGCATCGAAGACACCCTGGTCCGTATTTCTAGACGGCGAAATACTCGAACACGACGCACGGTATCGAGGTCACAAGTTTGTGCGCGGCAACGTCGTGTTTCTCACTGAACTTAGTCTCGCTTCCGGCGACAGAATCAGGATCGAGGAGATGGTTCAGTCTGTGCTGGACGAAAACAACAATACTGGTCTTCGGAGAACGATTCAGTTGTTTGATGCACCGACAGGCATGACTGTTGCCCTGGATCTCAATGTCGGCAGTTTGTTGAACCGGCAAAGTTACTCTGTTTCTGGAGGTGACCTGACGACGGAGGATTCCGGAGAGGACAGGTTATCCGGCCAGCTGGTTATTGACCGGGGTGCACCGGCGCAAATCACGACGTTCTTCAGTACGGTTCGTGAGTCCGACCAGGTCGTTCCCGCAGAGACTTTTGATTCGGCAGCATTGATCGCGTCGAACGATTGTACAATCTGTCACAATGCAGAAGTCAAAACAGTGGGTCCATCGTGGCAGGCTATTGCGGTTCGCTACGACCGATCGGAGGCGACCAAAAATAGACTGGCAACGAGAATCATTGAAGGCGGCAGCGGAATCTGGGGCGAGGCATTGATGACGCCGCACCCTGACTTGTCGGAATCGGATGCTCGCAGAATGGTGGATTACATCCTGGCGTACACAGATTCCGCAGATGACCAGAGTAGTGACCCTGTCCCGGAGACAACTCCAGTTTCGACAACGATCAATGCAACGTACGCCGCACCCGTAATTGATGGGCAGAGGGATTCTATGTGGGGAGAAGCTGACGAACTGACGATCAGTCGCCTTGCAGGTAGTGGGTCCACCGTCAACTACCCTGACGGACCGACCGTACGGCTCCTCTACGATGCACAATACCTCTACGCTTTTTTCGAGGTACCCGACGAGACGATCGTAGCCGATAGTGAGAATCCCTACGATGATGATGCTGTGGAAATATACCTTGATGGAGGTTACGAGAGAGAAGATTACTACGACGAGAACGACGTCCAGTACATCTTTCCGGTACGAGGTGATGATGTCTGGATCAACGGTGACGCGTCACGACATATCGGAGTAGAGCATGCGGCGGTGGAGATGGAGGACGGGTACAGCCTCGAGGCTCGCATCCCGCTCGCAAACGTTGATATCATACCAACACCCGGCATCCAGTTTGGGCTACAGTTTCACGTTGATGATGACGACGACGGCGGAAGCGTTGAGAGGGCCATGTCATGGTCCACAAACGAACCAATGAGCTGGTCAAACACATCCTTATTTGGGACGGCCATTCTTGGGGAAGGAGATGGCGATGCTCTGCTATCTGAAATGGACCGCGACGCGGGTGTGCGCGTGAATATTTACGAGTTAGGAAGACCACTTCCTGCGCTGTATCGCCTTGCACCGAATCAACTGCCCAATGTGAGTTTTACGGCGTCGACAATTGATTTTTCCACGAAACAGGATTTTGGAGGGGTTGAAGACGAGTTCATCGCCGAAGTCGACGGTCTACTGAAGGTAAATGATGGTGGCGAATACGAATTTGAATTGACCAATGATGACGGTGCCCGATTCTGGTTTGACAATCAATTGTTGATTGACAACCCTGCATTCGGCAGTGCTGCCTCGAAAAGCGCATCTGTCGATATTGCGCCCGGTCTACACACGTTGCGAATCCAGTACTTCGACGCTCGAGCAGATCAGAGACTGGCTCTCCGCTGGCGCCCACCCGGTGAGTCCACGTTGTCACCAATTCCAGCTGACCGGTTATCGGCGATCGCGACAGGTGCAGTGGAGACAAGTCCCGGTGTCAAATACGTCCTCGAACCCAGATTGGTAGAGCGTCCGGGAGATCGTTCGATGTTGACGTCGGTACACCCTGCGTTTAATCTTGCGACAATCCGGCCCGGGTCGTTTGAGCCGCGGGTTGGTGGGATGGATTTTCTATCTGACGGTCGCCTCGTGATCTGCACATGGGATGCTGACGGTGCGGTCTACATACTTGAAAACGTGTTGACCGGAAGCGGTGATGACGTGCGGGTCAAACGGATTGGAGAAGGTCTGGCTGAGCCGCTGGGATTGAAGGTTGTAGACGACGAGATCTACGTCTTGCAGAAGCAGGAATTGACGAAACTGATTGATTACAATGGAGACGATCTCATTGACGAATACCGGACGATTTCAAACGATTGGGGGGTGACAGCAAATTTTCATGAGTTTGCATTTGGTCTGGTATTCAAGGACGATCATTTTTATGCGACACTTGCGACTGCAATCGAGCCGGGTGGAGCAAGTTCATCTCCGCAGGAATACGACCGTGGAAGGGTCGTCAAGATCGCGATGGATGGCGCGGTCGAGTTTGTAGCATCAGGCTTGCGCACTCCGAATGGGATCGGAATCGGCGTAGATGATGAGATATTCGTCACCGACAACCAGGGTGACTGGCTACCCTCATCCAAAATGGTTCATGTCGTCAGCGGTGCTTTCTATGGCAACAGGTCCGTTGATCCGAATGGAACCACCGGAGTCGAAGACACGCCGCCGGTCGTGTGGATGCCGCAGGATGAAATTGGCAATTCACCGAGTCAGCCTGCGAAACTTGTGCACGGGCCGTATGCCGGACAAATGATATACGGCGAGGTTACTCATGGTGGCCTCAAGCGAGTTTTTGTCGAACAGATTGACGGGACGTACCAGGGTGCACTGTTCCGGTTTACGCAGGGTTTGGAGGCGGGCATCAACAGAGTGGTGACCGGACCGAATGAGTCAATTTATGTCGGTGGTATCGGATCAGCGGGTAACTGGGGCCAGATCGGTAAAAAGAAGCATGGCCTGCAACGATTGGATTATACCGGTAATGTTCCATTCGAGATGCTTGCAGTCAGAGTCAAGACCAATGGCTTTGAGATAGAATTTACCGGGCCGCTTCCCGATGGTGTTGGTAGTAGCCCCGTTGACTATGACGTCGAGCACTGGCGATATGTACCGACATCATCGTACGGTGGTCCAAAGGTGGACCATGAAAAACTTGATGTTATTTCGGCCACTGTCGGTAACGATCGTACAACCGTCTTTCTTGAAATTCCGGGAATGGATGAAGGCAGGATAGTTTATCTACATCTGGCTGGACCATTTGCCAGCACGGACAACGAGAGGCTTTGGACCACTGAGGCATGGTATACACTTAACAAAATTCCCGAGAGCAACTACGGGACAGTACAATATCGACCTGATCCGTACGGCGTCTCTCAAGAAGAAGAGCAAGCCGGTTTTGTGAGTCTTTTTCCGGCCGGCAACCTGGACATGTGGACCGGATATGGTCACGTACCGATTTCTCCAAGATGGCAGAACACCGAAACGGAGCTGTACTTTAATCCTTCGGCAGATCCTGCCCCCGGAGATCTCATGACTGCTGCTGAGTATGATGATTTTGAACTTCGCCTCGATTGGAAATTGTCAGACGGCGGCAACAGCGGTGTGTTTTTCAATGTGGATCCTTCCCTTGAATATCCCTGGGAGTCCGGGCCGGAAATGCAGATCCTCGAAAACAGAAAGCACGGAGACGGGCGCAATCCTCTGACATCAGCAGCTGCCAACTATGCCCTTCATGCTCCTGCTTTTGATGCGACACGAAAAGCCGGAGAGTGGAATGAAGCCCGCCTGATTGTCCGCGGCGACAGCGTTCAACACTGGCTTAATGGATTCAAGCTTGTCGATTACGTACTGGGAGATGC
>JABDKO010000068.1 GCA_013002165.1 Rhodothermales bacterium
ATGGATTTCATCGCTCCGGGAATCAGTGCCGAGTCGTTCACATTGTTTTCGACCAGGTGCTGCAAGCGAAGAATCCGTCTGATACCGGACGTTTCGTATCCATCAATAGGATAAGGATAAACTCCTGTTGCGAGCGTGATAAGACCAACAGTAATTAATACCAGGTTAACGGGACGAAGCACGTTCATTACAAGCTCGTTGAAAGGGGTAGGGACTTTGATTGCGGTATCGATGGCGATATCTGCTGCAGATATTCAGATGAGAGTGCCTGCTTGTTTTCGACAAATGGACGGACTTGAAACAGCCAAATCTTGTCATCCCTGAACCCGAGTTCAACATCGAAAGGACCTTTGGTGTCAACACCTTCCACCTTCGGAAGCTTCTGCTCTACGACAGCACCAAGTTGACGCAACGCTTCCAGGTTTTCATCGGTGAGTATGCGATCATTGGCAAGCACTGGTACTCGTCTCGTACCGCCTGTTGCAGGGATCGCCGTATAGGTCGGCTCTCGGGAAGGTGATAACAACTGATTGTTACCTCGATCACGCTTGAGGAGCCATGTCTCGGCGGCTTGACCATCTACCGCACCACCCACTCCCCTGTTGAAGGCAACTGTGGCATCTTCCTGATTGCCGCCCTCCAAGCCAGTTGTAATTAATACACCGGAGTAGTCGGCATCTACACTGGGGATAATCAAGATCGACGGATAGACGTTTTCGGGATTAAGAAGATAGCTTTGACGCCATTTGAAACTTCGTTCTGTATACGGCGATGCCCACACATCCTTTATACCCTGTAGAATTCTTTCCCTGTCGAGCACATTAAACAAGGTCAGGTTGAGCCCCGCCCCTGTGAAGTCTTTCAGGTCTTCCATGTTGGTGTCGCTCCGCAGAAAAACCGGAACCGTGCCGAGTGGAC
Organism: Rhodothermales bacterium; assembly: GCA_013002165.1. Classification (GTDB taxonomy): domain Bacteria; phylum Bacteroidota; class Rhodothermia; order Rhodothermales; family JABDKH01; genus JABDKO01. Next base: position 919 of record JABDKO010000068.1, read on the forward strand.
TGCCCAGAATTCTGTTGAAATCCTGAGAAAGGCTTTTCTCAAAGTCCGGCAGCAGACGCATAGCCTTGATATCCTGTCGCATTTTTTCGAGTCTGCCAAGTATGTAGGTCTCGACGGCCTGCTCAGGTCTGTCGGCACGACGCATGCTCTCCGCGGTCTGAAATGTTGCCTGCAGGAACGACCAATACGATCCTTCGCCACCTGGAATCTGCTGATCCATATGCTCTCTGAATACGCCGAAAGGTATCACAATGCCGTCCACGACATTGTCAGGAAACATTTTCTTGAGCTGCCCAAGATTTGCTGCCTTTGGTCCAGAGAGAACTCCTGATGTTCGAGCATCGATTTTGGAAAGATCGAGTGTAGAAGTGACGCCGAGATCTATTCGTTGGGTAGGCACAGTGACCTTCTCCTCCGCTCGTACTTTAACTTCAAACAGCTTTTTCTCCTGCGCGGTCATCTGTGTTGCAGCTTTGAGAAGTACAGTGCCGTTATTAGATACAGCAAGGAAGGCTGTCTGACCGTTGTATTTCTGAAGATCGTTCAGGTTAGCTGCAGAGACCACGCCGTTCGGTATTCCCAGATTCCGCGCCAGAAGCTGGACATGGGAAACCATATTGCCTTCGGTGACCGTTAGAATTCCTGCTACAGGCTTGAGGTCAGCAGGTGGTCTGTTGAATACGTATATCGCACTCGGGTCAATCTCAACCAACTCGGCGTCACCCGGGATAACTCGCAAGGTGCCTGTAGCGTACCCTGGATTCAGTCCTCGAGCTTGCCCCTGGTTGGAAATGTCAAACAACCGATTGCTGAAGCCAGCTTCGCGGGCGACAAAGTCGCCGAGGCTGCCTACGGAGGCACCGAATGCGAGTAGAACTGATGATCGGACCAGCTCGTCCGTGTACCCGGCGGCCAGCGGCTCGAATCCCGCATAGAGGGTAATCACATCCGAATACGTAAAGTTGACGGTCAGAGCACCCCACTCGACAAGACGGCGAGACAAATCCAGATACTCTTTCACCTGTCGCAGTAAGATCCGATCGGACCCCCGAAGCCGTTCCAGGTCAGACAGTGCTGCGTCGTACTCCCACAACTCGAGGAATCCATAGCCTGCAGCCGCAGTGGTGAGCAACTCGATCCGCGCAAACTCTTCCTCAAGAGTTGATGCCTTCCACGAAGACAAGTTTGCGATGAGTAGTTCCTCCAGTTTTACCGAAAGATCCAGCAGCGTTAATCGGCCTGTGTTGTCGGCTTCCTCCACGATCATCTCCCGAAGCGTGAGTGACGCATCAGATAAGACGAGGGCCCTTTCGATCGGGTCTTGACCGCCGTTCAGGCTGTTCGCCACTTCAGAAAGCCACGTCCGGATAGTTCCCTGGCGCATGGAGCTGACAAACTGGTTCAGTACATCAATGTTAGCTTGACCGAATAGCATGTCCAGATCTCTGGCGAGCGATTCAAGTTTAGCCGCAAGATCAGGTCCGAGTGCCGGCCTGTTTGCAGCCAGAAAGTCTCGAACGCGATCGGCATCAGAGGCATCGGGTTGCCCGTGTATTTTAACACGGATATCCATGAAAGTCGGGAATGTATCAGATACTTCTTTTGACGAAGTACGTATTCGCTGCGAAAGATTATCGTCCGCTCTATGCGGTATGCTCTTTGATGCTTGCCGGATGAGGAAGAACTGTGATTCCAGAACGTTAACGTCCTGAACGAGCCAGTTCAGAAAGGAAATTCCCCAGGCATCCTCATCTTCCGATTGAAATGCACCCCGATAGGATTGTGCCCGTCGGTTGATCCATCCGTTATCTATCTCTCTGAGGTACTTCTCGAGCTGATATTGTTTAAGCCGGGAGTTTCGATTTCCGTTGTCCCAGAAGTCCTGTCGATTTGTCGTTGAGAGGATCTGGCCGAGAAAGACGTGATTTGTCTGCGCCAGGGAAATGACTGCGTCTTTATACCGAGCGCGCTGTACCCCGGGTTCTGGACACCTTTCGGCCGGAGGTAAAGTTGTACCATCTTTGCAAAACCATCGGATATCCTTATATGGACCTCGAGCATCCTTTTTAAACTCGTTTACGAGTTTCGCGATTTGAGTATTGTCAGGTTGACCTGCGGACTGAGCGTGGACCGACGGGGTCAGGTGTAGCAGAAACGCGACAAGTACAAGGACGCGGAGTAGACGCATGGTGCGGGGTCAGTATGAAGAAAAGGACTTGCGTCGGGTAATTGGGCTGGCTGACGCAGTGCACGAAATATACGGTAGTATCAGGGCAAATAGGATACCAAGACAGACATGTGTAAGCGATACAGACGGTGACAGTCACTGCTCCTGTGCCAATGGCCCGGCGCGCTATCGGATAATGGTTTGGGGGCGCTGTAGGAAATTAAAGTCGGGACGGCTGGATTTGAATTACACTCTTGCGCCAACAGGCCAGTGCGTGTTCAGCTCAAAGTTGAAATGTTAAAGTCGGGACGGCCGGATTTGAACCGACGACCCCTTGGCCCCCAGCCAAGTGCGCTACCGGACTGCGCCACGTCCCGAGATAGCCTCAGATCGACTCTAGAAGCTGCTCTAAGAACCGGCGGATTTCCAAAAGTTCCTGCCGACTGCGGAATCCTTCTTCATCGTAATCATCATTCGTGAGCGCACGTCGGGCACCTTCAATGGTATATTTTTCCACCTTCAACAGATGCCAGATCTTCTTGATCATCTGGATATCTGAATCCCGATAGGTTCGCCGACCGGCACGGTTCTTTTTCGGAGCAAGCTGTTTGAATTCGCTTTCCCAGTACCTCAATACATGAGGTTCGACTTCGAACATTTCGGCGACTTCACTTATCGAATAATAAAGTTTCTTTATTCCGTTGGTACTCATGATCTCCGCTGAGAGCTTTTAGCAAATTTCGGTACTCATCTCCGGAAAAACAAACGGCCCGCCGGGGATGCCGGCGGGCCGATGAAATAGACGTACTTTGAATCGCACGGAGCGCTCTATTCAAGGAACAGATCCTTGGACGTATCAACACTTTTGCGTGATATCGTGTCGCTTACCTTAAGAGTCAGGGAATAAAGCCCTGGCTCCTGATTTTCAGCATCAAGAATCAAATACTGGCCATCGTCGGGAGACTGCGACGTGAATGGAAGAGTCAGAGATACGCCTCTGTCTCCCCTCCGAAAAATACCACCTATAGCTTTCGCTATACCAGAGCGCTCATCTTTCTTGGATAAGATAGCCTCCACCTTATACTCTCTGGATCCAGTAGGATCAGGAGACAGACCGTACACCTCAAAATACAGGTAGATCGGCTGATCAACAGCAAAGACACTCCACGGTGCAGGGTTAATCGACAGACCTTTTCGGACAACTTCACCAGCGGCGAGCGGTTTGCCGTCTGGAGTTTCTTCGATTGCGTAGCCAAGCATCATGTCACTCATCGACAGCCGGTCCTCCTCAAAGCCCGGCACGTCGATAGTCCTTCTCTGGACAGCAACGGTTGTGCCTGCTCCGAGCTCAAATTCTACTGAGACATCGCGTTTGCCTGGACTTGTGGAGAAGGCCTGCGTATTTACCCAGAGGTTAGCCTCGTCAAAACGAACGATCTGTGCCGTTCGCAGTCCGTAAATGGTCCGCCTTTTTTCAGCAAGAATATCATGGGAGTCGCTGATGATGAATGCTCCTTCTTTTGCAGTGACCTCGATATTGTCTTTGGACACGTCGTAGTCGCCGACTGGTACACCGTAGTGCACATAAACGTCAGAGGCGCCATCCTTTCCTTTGAATGTGTTTACGACGTAGGGCAGCTCAATCTGTCGACCCGGTGCTTCGTACTCATACCGTTCCGGTGTTTCGCGGATTGTTTCCTTGGCAATAATCGTGTAATCATTCTGCCATGGTAAAGCCCCGGCGCCAAGCAGGTCGGCACGCGGGCTGTACAGCCGGTATTCTCCAGTCCTGAACGGATCCTCGAAGACAAACTTGAAATCTCCGTAGTCCCAGATATTGTACGTATTGAGTTCTTCAAAGCGGGAGTTCGAGTCTATACTTCTGCCGCCGCCTTCACCCTCAACCGAGCCAGCGTATGTCGTCGGTTTCGCATTGATCTGAAGGGCAGAGTGCGGAAAGATGGTTACTTCCACATTTGGTGGACCGTAACGAACAAGTATCTGACCTCTCTCCGTCTCCCATCCACGTCGGTTCAGCTGTGGAGATCCATAGAGTAGATCAGCGTAGACAAGTCGCGAATAATGTTCAATCTTGCGCTCGTTATACGACGTTAGAAATCTCGGATCCTTGCTGGCCCAGAATGTGGATGCGAATCGATCAGGGTCCTTGCGAAAAGCAACCTTGTCTTCTTCGCTAATGATATAAGCAAGATTGTTATATGCGGCAAGCTCCTCCTGCGGCAGTTTCTCAAGAGCCGTCTCGAAGCTCTTGGCGGCCGCTTCCAGATTACCCGCCTTGTAATGAGCATAGCCGAGATACGTCCAAAGCTTTTCGTCATCCGGGTAGTAGACGTACATATTCGCCAGAAGCTTGAGGGCTTCGCCATACTCACCTTTGAGCGCGTACACCTGCATCAGGTGGTCGTAGACCGAACGGTGCCTTGGATTAGCCTCCAACGCACTTTTCAAATGGAAAATAGCCCGGTTGTAGACGCGGGCTGCTCGCTGAGACAAATCTTGAATCGGCTCACCGACCGACTCCATCCTTTCAAGATCAAATTCGTCGGCGAAGAAAACGTCGGTAGGATCAGCAACATTCGCAATGTTCTCGAGGCCTGATGTTCGCTGGAAATAGTCTTGCGCCAGAACCTCATCGGCTGTCGCCTGAGTCGGATCGAGTATGCTGAGACCTGATTCCTCCAGAGCGGAATCTTGCCATCGCTGCTCCTGGCCCCATCCTCGTCCGAGGTTCAAACCAGGAATCATTATCGCATTCCGGTAGCGCCAGAAGTCACGAATAAACCCGGCTCCCATCTCTTCATGGGCGTAGGCATTCGTCGAATCCAGCGCCAGGATCTGTATGGAAAGTGATCGCCGTTTACTTTCTCTGATTTTGTCGGAGATGAAGCTCCATCCGTCTTCCCTCAACTGCAACAAACGGGCGACCATATACTGGACGTTATCCGGGTCCAGTTGCATCGCAGTCTCGAGTGACTTGCGAGCCTTGGACTCATCGGCGATCGGAGTCTCATGATAAATCCGCGCAAGCAGAAAGTAGGCTTCAGGATTCTCGGGGTCCATTGAAACGACGCGCTCAAAATCCTGCGCCGCATCTGCATACCTTTGTTCACGGAATGCCAGAATGCCCGATTCAAAATATTCGTCCGGCGTTTGCTGAGCCAGAAGGCTGGGCGGAGCCAGGACCGCAATAATTATGAAGACTCCAAGGACCGCATTTTTCATGGTTGATCAGGCATAAGTGACAATACTCTCCGGATACGATAATAATGCAACCCGAGTTTGGCAGTTCCGAATATCTTATAAAACGGTCAAAATACGGGCTTGAGCGGCGGCTTAAAGGAGTTCAACCGCAGCCGCAGAGTATACACTCTCATCGGTCAGCAGGTCCGTGATGCGAATCGCCAGGATGTATCGTCCCGGCCCGTTGTCTGTCGTATCTACTACGAGGTAGACAGGCTCGGACGATGAATTTATCGATCGATCAAAGGCAACCGCCACTCCCCGTCCTGAACGTCTGCGGGAGAGGCGCCTGATCGTCTTGTCAATGCCCCTGTTCTTCTTGTCATCGATTAAGAAGGCCTCGACCCTGTACTTGTACTCTCCTCGAATTGACTTGCCCAGATTGTAGACCTCGAAATACGTGTACAGTGGGGCGCCGCGCAGAAATACAGAAGACATCCTTGGAGCAATCCAGTGGTCGCTTCGAGTGAACCCGGTTACACTCCGGGTGTCGATCGAACTGCCACTCAACTCCTCGACGAGCTCAGCGACAACGAGCGAACTAACCGATGGTGATTTGCTGTAATCGGGAACGTCAATCGTGATTGTCTCGAAGCCTACCGGAAGATCGCCCGGTGTGTCGAACTCAATGCTGCCAGTTGCAGTACCGGGCTGCAGCTTTAGAGAATGAGAAACGATAAGTGACTCCTCGTCCAGAGATACCTGGCGTATTGAGCGGGACACATTCCCATTCTGCAAAATGAACAGGCCCGTATCGACGTCAACCGGCGCATCGGTATTCATGTACGGAATCTCGACGCTCGCTACGAGATCCGTTTTACCGCCTGTCTCGCTTTTGAAGTAATATTGTGCTTGCGTCACCGCGACCCTGCGTGCGAACGCGTCATATCGCGATACTTGCGGCTGTTCCCTGAAGTATTCGGCAGACCGAATTGTGTCATCGTTCCATGCCCTTCGGATAGCTTCAAAATTCGGTGCACCCGATGCTTTTGGAGAATAGAACGTCAACTTGCCGGCTTTTGCCAGATCCATGAACCTGAATCCAAACTCTGGATATGTCATCGTGTGATAGGAGTCCAGATTCGTTGAAAATGTTGACTCCCCGGGTGGTATTCCATAGCGGACGATGACCTGTCCGGGTTCCGTATTCCACCCCCACATCCCTGAAAACATCTGTCCGAATCGCAAGTCGGAGTATACCATCCTTGCGTAATGCTCGAGTCTACGCTCGTTATATCCAGTCAGGTATCTCGGATCGCTAAACAGCCAGAAGGTCGATGAGAAACCAGAAGGATCTTGCTCGAAAAACGACCGCTGTTGTTCGTTCAAAATACCCGCAATATTGAGATATTCAGCCTTCGTTGCCGGATCCATCAATTGCAGCGCACGTGCAAAAGATCGAGCTGCCTCCCGCGGCTTTCCAGTGTAGTACTGGCCAAGCCCGGCGTACAGGTACCCATTTGCGTCAGCCGGTCGATTTCTCAACATGATCTGGGCCAGCGAGTCCAACCCGCTGAAATCCCGAGCCTCGGCAAACAGTCGAGCAAAACTCGTGTACGTGTGGGAATCCATCGGACGCTGCTGAACGGCTGCATCGAGATGGTGGCGTGCCCTGTCAAAATGTTCGCCTGAAAATGCAGCCTTTTCGACCGTCGTTATCTGGTTTTCGAATCCGATTCCGCGGGACTCATACTGGACCTTCGTCCGGTTGGATGATCCACCGGCGAAGACTGGTTCGATAGCTGATATGTCTTCGTCGGTAATGTCGCCAAGGTCGTTACTGGAGATGTTGACAGCGTCTTTTAGCGATACATACCTCTCCAGCGCCAGGGCGCCGAGAACCGTATGGGCGGCAAAATTGGTGGAGTCCGTTTCAAGCAGCTTGCGTGCTGTACGCGCGATTCGCACCTTGTGTAAATTCGGAAGTAGTGCCGGTGGAAAATGAAAACGATGCAGAAGGTCCAGAGACTCGTATCTGCCACGATCAGCAGTTGATCGGAGCCGTTCCTTCATGACATGTTCAGCTGCAGTCGGATTGTTGAGATCTCTAATGTATATCTCTGCGAGAAGAACCGATGCATCGACAAATTCCGAACTGTCCCGCAGGGATTGCTCCAACAGAGAAGCCGCTTCAACCGAATGACCGAGGTGCCGCTGTTCAACAGCCTCACGATAAAGATTTGCACCTGAATCAGGAGGCGACTGCACCTGTCCACTCGTGACGGCCGGAAGCCAGATCATGGCCGATATGATAGTGACGGGCCTTAGCACAATGACGCGGGGAAATATAATCTACTGAATATCGATCGCGCTGCATGCACGAACAAGTCATTTGTGATTGTACTATCGGTGCTCGTCTTTGATGCGTTTGAGACGTCGTTTCGAGTCACGATCAGCGATATCGGCTCTCTTATCGTACAATTTCTTACCGCGGGCGATCCCAATCTCGACCTTGGCAACCCGGTTGCGAAAGTATATCGAGAGGGGTATGATCGTGTTTCCTTTTTGCCTTACAGCTTTGTCGAGCTGAGCAATTTCCCGTTTGTGCAGGAGAAGCTTTCTGGGCCGGACCGGGTCAGCGTTAAAGTAACTTGCCTGGTTGTAAGGCGAGATGTGACAGTTGTTGAGATACACCTCGCCGGCTATTACAGAGCAATATGAATCTTGTAGATTTGCCTTGCCCGCTCGCAGGGACTTGACCTCTGGTCCGTTCAGTGCCATGCCCGCTTCAAAAGTATCTTCAATTTTGAAGTCGTGCCGCGCCTTTCGATTGCGAACTACAATCTTGCGTCCATCGCTATTAGCATCTTTTTTTGCCACTACGCTTGATCGAGATCTGGCCCATCTTCAAGTACTACAGGTACCGCCACGGGTTCGTCAACAATATTGTAGAAGTACATGAAATGAGAGAACTCAGTCAGACTCGCTGTGGCAAGATCGTCATATCCGACGCGGATTTCGTCAGAGTAAAAATCCTCGAGATCATTATCATCAACGGCGACTCCGTCAGTCCCGGCTGACAATTTGAACGTTGAAGCTACGGTGTTCAATGCATCAGCCACGCTTGACAAGTGGCTTCCCT
>JABDKO010000073.1 GCA_013002165.1 Rhodothermales bacterium
CATCGATATCAGTCATGAACGCTGACACCGACTCACTAATGTATCTGAGCAATGTAGAGTGTTGTGTTGCCTGGTTGGCGTGCGTGTCGAAACCACCGAGCGAGACTATATATATTTTAGAACCAAGGTCACCGCGGATTAATTGGGCCACGACTGCGAGGTTATCTGCCAATGGATTGTTGGCAGGATACTCCAGCGAGTTTGTCCCCGCCGCTGCAGCGTCCTGGATCGCACTCGCATACTGATAACTGTCGTTTGCAATGCTGCGTACAAACTCCATTTCAGTTCCGTAGGTAGTCGAAGGAACAGAGGATTCGTCGTACACTACACCGCTCTGAGCCAGTTGCGAGAATAACTCGACGCTGGCAAGAGACATTCCCATGTAATTGGATGGACCCTGAAAAACCATGCTTGACAGTCCACCAATCTGTACCGCAAGTGGCTTCTCAGGTGGCTCAGTTTCAAAATTTGGATATACCTTGTCGAGGTAGCGCCCCGGCCACCCGGTCGTTTGTACCTCGTCAGAACTGCTGCCCGAAAGCCAGATATCGGTGGATCTGAAATGGGAAAGATCAGGACTCGGATAGCCGACACTATGAACGACACCCATATCGCCGCTGCCATAGATCGACTCGAGATCGACAAACGAAGGGTGAAGTCCGACACCATCCTCAATTTGAATGGTAGAGTTCTTCAGAATTGCCAGACCCGGCCGTGCGTTGTAGTACAACGAATCATCAACCGGTACCACCGTATTCAAGCCGTCGTTTCCACCGTTGAGCTGTACCAGCACAAGAATCCGGTCGGAGTCTATTGAGCGTAGCTTCTCAAATAGATGTGATCGACCGAATGCGCTTACAGGAGTGCCACCCAGCATGAAGCTTCCGCCGACTGCGGCAGTCATGCCGGACATGAAGTCCCGCCTTGACCACCGGGCGTGATCCGAGACATGGGCGGCTCCATCTTTCAACCTGCTTCCGAATCTGCCGCGTGCGATGCTGAGTTCTGAATGCTTGTTACACATAGTCGTGGAAATCAGGTTAGTTGATATTCTGGTGTCTGAAGGAGATATCTCAAGTAGACAAATATCCTCAGGTTGGCATTGTCCTGGTATAAGAACCACTCATACCAGGGCGTGCCGCCAAGGAATGCCTTCGCGAGATTCTTGACATATTCAGGTCCGTTTTCGATCTCCTGAGGAATCGGATTGTTCACGAGATCCCCGGCAAATCCGCCATCGATTGGCTGAATGTCAAGCTCGCTGACCGGCACAGGAATGAAGTACTCGGCAAGCGCGAGTGGCAAGTAGAATGCCGCGAGTGGACTTTGGGGATCGTAGAGTTTCTCGGCGAGCGGGATCAGATCAAGCAAGTCAATACCCGTTCCCCCGGTGAGGATAAAATCGGGTACGAGCCACCGTATCGGGAACGACGTTGTGGAGATCCAGGCATGGTGCGTTTTCCAGCCCTCTACACTGGGCGGGTTGAGAAGAATCTGCTCAAGAAAAAAGCATATGCGTGCTGCAAGACTGAAGGTACCCTCGGGCAGAGAAGCTTCCGACTCGACCAGTATGCCGGTGAGTAGCTCTACTGGCGTCTTCACGCGAGCACCGATTACCTGTGAATCAAAAAAGTGAGCGCTTTTGAGTAGAGTCCGTACGACAGGTTCAATCTGAAAGTCGTTCGTCTTGAATATCAAGGCGAGGTCGGCGACGATTTGTTCGTCTGCGCCGTCGTAAACAAACTCACGATAAATCTTTCGACAGATGAACTCGGCAATCGCATCCGCCCGCTGATTGAACACTATGTCGATGACATCCGAGTATCCATAGTTTCCAGTCAGGCCGAAGATGGTCTTATCCGTGTCATCAAAGAAGGAACCCGGGAAAGGATTGAAGACCGATGTTAACCCAAAGTAGTCCGTTTTCCATCCTGTGAGAGCCCGGGCAATTTCCTCGATGTCGCCCTGCGTATAGTTTACGGTCCCATCGTTCCGTTCCTGTCCCATTGTGAACAGCTCCAGAAGCTCACGAGCGTAGTTCTCGTTGGGAGCACCTGCCTCGTTATCTGTCCCGTTCAAGTATACAAGCATCCCGGGATCGACTCCGACATCGAACACAAACTGTTTGAAGTCACCAAGGCAGTGGGTACGAAGCATCGTCAGATACTGAACCGCGAACGGTGAAAGGATGTAGGCACTGATGTTCGTTACAAAATGATCATGCCAGAACAGCGCAAGACGTTCTCTCAATCCACCGCTGAATAGCTCCTCTGTCCACGAGTAGCGATACTCAAGAGCCCACTCGTTGTTGTCCTGCAGGTACTGCTCGAACTCGGTAGGCATCGTGGTCGGATTGGGGGGTGCAGAATTTGCCCAGGGAGGTGGCTCCGGGAGAGGTAGAGATAGTGCTGCATCGACGATCTCATCCACGGCTTCTCCGGGGGACATTCCTGTCAGTTCATCAGCGCGAGTTTTGGAGGCTCCGTATCCGCTTCGGCGAAGCAGGTGAGCTGCAGTCTGCTGTGTCAGCACCTCGCCGTACGGCTCCAGGCCTGCTGAGATATTCAGCGGCGGGGTAGGGGCCTGAACTGAAACGGCGCCCCGTTGGGGCGCCGTTGATTTTCCTTGTAGCCGATCGAAAAACTCGCGTCGGATCATTCCGGTTTACCGATTACGTTTGCTGTTCGTATACAGTATCGACCGGTCCGGGTGGGAGAATGTCACAAAGTTGTAACGATTGATAGACAATTCTCCTCTTGTACGGATTCATCAGTCAGTAGGATACCAGACAAACTTGCCGCTTCGATCAATATACCCAAGTCGTTCATCATCGTCGATCAGCTGCACAATTCGCGCAAGACCGTTTTTGAACGATGAGACCTCATCAAATATGTACTCGGTAATCATGTTGCCCGACGTATCAATGTATCCCCATCGTCCGTTCAGCTGAACTGCAGCCCTGCCTTCGTAGAAACTGAGGGCCTGATCGAACTGCGACTCGATGACAACATTACCTGAAGTATTTATGTATCCCCACTGATTGTCGTCTTTACGAACAGGCGCAAGACCATCTCCAAAATCACCTGCACTTATAAACTGCGGGCTGATAGCGGTCGACTGGTCGGCGTTGATGTAGCCCCATCGATCACTGATCTTTATTGCTGCTCGTCCTTCGGAAAAGGTGCGGGCCGAAGTGTACTGCAACGGAATGACAGGTCGGCTGCTTTCGTCTATGTATCCCCAGTTGCCACCGTTGTCCTGAACGAGTGCGATTCCACTAATGAATCCTGGAGCTTCATGCTCGCGAAACTCGGGTGTGTCCTCGTTGCGAATGATGTTTCCGCTTTTATCGACATACTCCCAGTAGTAGTCTTGCGTGCGAATAAAGGCTCGTCCGTTCGAGAACGAATACCCGTCCGTGTATATCGGATTAATTGAGAACTCGCCACGTTTGTTGATGAATCCATAGCGGCCATCAAAACGCACCAGGGCAAGACCGTCAGAAAACGGACCGGCCCACTCAAAGCGATTGTCAATTACGAACTCACCCTGCGAATCCACATAGCCATAATAATAGCCGGATCGAGCTGGAGCGACACCTTCTGAAAAGTCACCGGTCCAGCTGAAATCGGGTTCAACCTGGATTCGTCCTTTCGAGTTGATGTATCCCCAGTCGCCATCTATGAGGACAGGGTACAGATCAACTACTGGCTCGGAGTCGTCGCCTCCGAAGCCCGGTACGATGTCGCAGCCCGCAAACAAATACGCGGCGAGCCCGATCATCAGGAATTTGGAAGATTTTCGTAGTGCTGTTGCCATTGTTGTGCAGCTGTCATGCTGCTGAATGTTGGTTTGAAATCTTGTGTTAGCGCGTTGGATACCAGATATATTCTCCAGCACGGTCGATGTAACCGACGCGTGGGTTGTCTTCATTACCTGTGAGAATTCTGGCCACACCATTTTCGAAGCTGGTGGCGTCCATCCAGTATCGATCGAGTACTACTGCTCCATCATCCTTGTTTATGAATGTCCACGAAGAGTTGATACGTACGGGTGCGAGTCCTTCTCTGAACGCGCGTGCATTCCTAAACTGGAAATCAATGCGTTCAACTCCGGTGCCGTCGATAAATCCGTAGAATCCATCTTGACGAACTGCTGCCAGTCCCTCTGAAAATTCGCCTGCAGTATCGTACTGCGGAGGTATGACTGGAGAACCGCTTTCGTCCAGGTATCCCCAGCCTTCGTTTGTAGCGAATGCCGCTCTACCTTGGGAGAACGGACCGGCCTGATTGATCTGGAACGATGGATCAATGACCACCGTGCCGTTTCTATCGATATAGATCCAACCATCCCTGCCTTCTACGGCAGCCAATCCCTGAGAGAAGGACTGAGCGTCTGCGTAAGTGGCGGCTATCACGACAGTTCCACTGGTATTGACGAAGCCCCACTGGCTGTCAATTCTGACTGCGGCTAGACCTTCATTGAACGGTTTGGCGAGCTCGAATTGCTCGGCGATTACGGTCGTTCCGGACTGGTCAATAAACCCGTACTGCGCGCCGAAATCAATTCCGCGAACCGGAGCAAGACCTTCATTGAACGAACCTGCGACACGGTATATAGCCGGGATCGCCAGATTGCCTGATTCGTTGATGTAGCCCCAGTCGGCACCGACCTGGACGGCGGCCATTCTGCCAGAGAATGGCTCAGCCTGAACATACTGTGGAGTAATCGAGATTCGACCCTCCTCGTTGATAAATCCCCACTGGGAATCAATCAATACGGGGTACAAACCTGAATTATTGTTTGTATCGCCCCCTACGGAATCGCATCCGGCAAGTGTCAGCGCCATTGCTATAACGGCAAGTGTGACACCAGATGCGAAGGGTCTCGTCGTGAAACGCTTCATGGCGGGTTTTTTTGGTGGGATTAGTCTGTGAGGTATCGGTTATCCGGCAGTCCTATTTAAGCAGGACCATTTTGCGTGATTCGACTCCAGACGCTGTTTCCAGGCGATAAACGTACGTTCCACTGGGCAAGCCGCGGCCGTCAAAGTCGACAACGTGTTGTCCTGCAGGCCTGTAGTCATCTACGAGCGACGACACCTGTCGTCCATGCACATCAAAAACAGATAATTTGACCCGTCCGGTTTGTGCAAGCTGGAAGGCAATCGTCGTCGACGGATTAAATGGATTCGGATAGTTCTGGCTGAGGTGGAAGCCCTGAGGCTCCTCTCGCGGTGTGATTGCAGTCTGGTATGCCTCGTTAACAAATCCGAGGTTGGCGTACCTGTCCCCGACAATCGTATCTGCCTGACTTTCATCCATACCGAACCAGTCCTTGGCAATTGTCCAGTAGACATCGCGATAGTCTGTCGTGTACCGTGGATCTCCGCCGTAGAGATCTGTGAGGTTCGACTGCTCTCCGTATAGGCCTCCATTGAGCGCCCGACTGAATACCATCAAAGGTGCGCCGGCGCCATGGTCTGTTCCGCGTGATCCATTTTCGTTCAGCGTTCTTCCGAACTCGGAGAACGTCATCACAAGGACGCGTGAATCAAGTCCGTCCTGGGCGAGATCGTCGAAGAAAGACTGAACCGCGCTGGCAATATCGCCCAGCATGTTGGCGTGACCACCGGTTGCTCCACCCTGGTTGGAATGTGTATCGAAGCCACCTCTGGATACGGTATACAGGTTTGTCGGCAAACCACCGCGAAGCATTCGGGCAACCACAGCAAGGCTGTTGGAAAGGCCGGAGTTTGGGTAGTCGACGAGGTTCGTCCCGACATCGGCGGCATCCTGAACTGCCTGAACATATCTGAATGACGCGTTCGTCACGCTGCGAACGAAGGCAAGTTCATCGCCGTACGTTGTGGAGGGCACACCCTCGGTATCATAGAATCCACCCTGGGACAGGAATCGCTCGAAATCCTGAGCGTCGCCAAACGTGACACTTAGATTACCTGATTGGCCCTGAAAAATTGTCGCAGGTCCTCCGACTCGTACCGCGAGCGGATAGTCAACAGGATTGGAATACAGGTTCGGGAACTCCTCAGTCAGGTACCGGGCGAGCCATCCTGTGTTTTCCGCATTCCCCTGATTTCGAGCTGTTGACCAGTTTACAGTTCCCTCAAAGTGTGACCGCGTCTGGTTGCCGTAACCGACGTTGTGAACGACAGCCATATTGCCGTTACCCCACAGATCCTGAAGACCTGACATAGCGGGATGGAGGCCGGTCTCATCGTCAAGGAGAATAGACTGCGCCTTGGGAATCGCAATTGTCGGTCTGCTGTTATAATAAATATCGTTGTTGACCGGTATGATGGTATTTAGTCCATCGTTACCGCCGTTCATCTGAATTAGAATCAGAACGCGGTCGGTGTCTGCCTGCTGGATCGCATTCAAGAATGGATTGCGTCCGAATGCGGTAATGGGCCGTCCATTGAGCATGAACGCAGCTCCACCGGCTGCAAGTCCCATCCGGGACAAGAAGTTTCGTCTGCTCCAGGCGCGGTGATCTGCTGCGTGTGCCGAGCCGTGCTCAATGCAGGCACCGTGACGGCAGGCTTCCGCTACAACGTTGTGATCGTGATCGTGTCGATGGGACATAGTCTACTCCTGAAGCTTATGTTAATTGGTATGCGGGCAACTGCACGAGGTAGGCGATGAATGCTCGCACGAACTTGCGTGCATCATCAATCCCCGCCGAGTTCTCATCTTCAATGAAGGGCCACTCGTAGAAAGGGGATCCGTCAAGGAGTATTTTCGACAGGTTGCGAACATACGGTTCGCCATTCACAATCTGATCCGGGATCGGGATGTCCGGGTTGCCACCGAATGGTTCCTCGACTTCCCGGATACCGATTTCGGATAATTCCAGCGGCATTATTGTTTCTGCCACATCTATCGCGATACTGAAAGGATCAGACGGATCTGAAATCTTGAAAGCGAGATCGATCGGGTCATAAGGCGCTCCAAATCTATCGTAGATGATGTCGTTCAAGACCTGCCACCTTTCAGGAAGCGTACTTGTGGTCAGCCATGTGTGGTGTCCTGGATTACCGGACGAATCGGGTGGATTCACGCCCGGCCATCCGGCTACGTTTGGCGGATTTAATGCTTCCTGACCCAGATTTATTGGAGTGATCGCGTCCCGGATTCTGTCAAGCATATCACCCGAAGGGCTGACTTCAGCCTCACGCAAGAATCCGATGATATATTCGATCGGGCTCTTGATGCGTGCGCCGATGAAATCTGCTCGATAGAAGTGTTCGCTCGAGAGGAGCTTCTTGATGACCGGAGTCATCTCAAAGTTTTGCGCGACGAGGTCCGCGGCTAGCTCAGCAACTATCGCTTCGTCGGGAATCGCATGAACAAAGAACGTATAGAGTTTCCTGCATATATAGTGTGCTGTTTGACTCGCTCGTTGTGCAAAGACTATGTCTACAACATCATCGTAACCAAAATTGCCTGACTGTCCCCAGAATGATTTGACAGACGAGTCATGCCGGTTTGAATTGAAAACGACGACACGATTCGAGTTGACGGTCCAGCCAGTTAGAGCCTTTGCGATTTCCTTGATATCGTTTTCGCTGTAGTTCTCAACACCGTTAGCGTCATACTGACTCATTGTAAACAGCTCAAGGAGCTCACGAGCGTAGTTCTCGTTTGCTGCGCCCGACTCATTCAGATATCCGTCCAGGTAGTAATGCATCGCGGCATTGCGTCCGATACCGCGAATGATTTCCTCGACATTGCCAAGCGCGTTGAGTCGCAGAAACTTGTAATACTCGTAGGTGAGGTGGGCTATTGAATAGTTTGTTTTGCCGTCGTTGGCGGTCCATTGGGTCGGCATGTGATTATGCCAGAACAATGTCATCTTCTCGATGAAGCCTTGCGTTCGCATTGCCTCAAGCCAATTGCGTTGAAGCTCATAGATTTCATCAACGCCAGTGGATCCGCCGCCGTTATACCACTGTGGTGGCTCGGGCAATGGAATTGTAGCGGCGTCATCTACGATCTGACCAGCCGCCACCGAGGCGGAGCCATCATTCAAAGCGCTATCGACGTCCCGCTTGAGGGCGCCAAAATTTGTTCTGCTAATGAGGTGGCGGGCATGTTTCCGCGTCCACGATCCGGTATAAGGCTCTAAACCCATAGTTCGTCTGCGATTGTTTTGGGACAAGTACGTCGCGCGACCTATCTGAGGTGATGGTGGCCGCACAGTGGAGTTTCGGGGTGTTTGGGCAGGGGGGCCGTTTTGAAGGCCGCTTCTGGGTAGTACTAGTCCCTGATTTATCGACAGACGGGTAAGTCGATTTAAATCAATGCGATAAGCGGGAAAACCACGGAATTCGTAGCAGAAAGCGACAACGTCATTCGCCAGCACCAGTAATTAGTCTGTATCACAGTCTGCAATGCAGAAACAGGTGGCTCTGGTTAAGAGATGGTGTCAAAGCCAGTGTAGTTGACAAGCGCTTCGGGCAGCTGAATCGAACCGTCGGCTCGCTGACCGTTTTCAAGGAGGGCGGCGACAATTCGTGGAAGCGCCAGAGCGCTGCCGTTCAACGTATGCGCAAATTCGGGCTTGTCATTTCCGCGACGGTGACGAATTTTTGCCCTGCGTGCCTGATAGGATTCAAAGTTCGAAATGGATGATACCTCCAGCCATCGTTCCTGTGCCGCGCTCCAAACCTCAAGGTCATACTTTTTGGTCTGTGTGAATCCCAGGTCGGCGGTACACATTAGCAGTCGGCGATATGGGAGGCCGAGTGCTTCCAGCAGTTCCTCCGCGTCAGTTCGCATTTCCTCGAGGGCATCGTAGGAGCTGTCCGGGTCGACGACCTGAACAAGTTCAACCTTGTCAAACTGATGCAAGCGGTTCAGGCCACGCACATCCTTACCGTAAGAACCGGCTTCTCGCCGGAAGCATGGTGTATATGCACAATACTTGACGGGAAGATCGCCTGTATCGAGAATCTCATCGCGCAGGAAGTTTGTCACGGGTACCTCGGCAGTAGGGATCAGGTAAAATCCGTCGCGGGTAACCTCATACATCATGTCTTCCTTGTCGGGAAGTTGCCCCGTTCCCCGGGCACTGTCTTCATTCACAACGATTGGCGGCTGTAACTCCGTATAGCCTTTTGCCACAGCGGTGTCCAGAAAAAACGAAATCAGGGCGCGCTGCAGTTTCGCGCCCTTTCCGATGTAGAACGGAAACCCTGCGCCGGTTACCTTGGCACCCCGGTCAAAATCAACAATATTTAACTGCTTTATCAGGTCCCAGTGCGGTAATGCATCGAATGAAAAAGCATCAGGCAGGGTGGACTCAAAATCGACTTTGTTGTCGTCTGGACTTGTGCCGACCGGAACGCTCTCATCGGGCACGTTCGGAATATCAAGAAGAAGGTTCGTTACTTTGGAGGCAGCCTCGGACGCTTGCTGCTCGAGCTCCTTTATCCGCTTTTTGGCTTCAGCGGTTTCGGATTTGATGGCATCTGCCTTGATGCGTTCACCTGCACGCATGAACTCCCCGATCTGCCTGGCACGATCGTTCGCCTGACTTTGAAGTTTCTGCAGTTCGGTAGTCAGATCACGTTTTGCCTGATCGGCCTCCAGGAGCTGGTCGACACTGTCTTCATTGCCGAGACGCTTTGAGCGAATAGCCTTTTTGACGAGGTCAGGATTTGAGCGGATAAAGCCAATATCGAGCATTGCCGAAGCCGGAAGCGATGGTTGTCACAATACTCGAAAAGTTAAGGAACGGATCGATAGTCTGGACCCATGAACGGGAAAGAAAGGGTAA
Organism: Rhodothermales bacterium; assembly: GCA_013002165.1. GTDB lineage: Bacteria > Bacteroidota > Rhodothermia > Rhodothermales > JABDKH01 > JABDKO01. The sequence continues at coordinate 9,802 of JABDKO010000073.1, forward strand.
AGACGTAGCCGGAAGTGGCGTCAGGCCTTGACGCTGGCGTTTAGACGTGACTCGAGGTCAGTCAGAGCAAGCTCGAATGACATCGGGCGATACCCGAGTTCAGTCTCGGCTTTCAGGATGATAAAACCTGTGCGTGGTGGTCGGGCAGCGGTCTGTGAAAAACTGCTGGCGTCGACAGGATGGATGAGATTCTCGTCGTAGCCGAGGACCTCAGCAATCTTTAGTGCGAAGTCGTACACGGACAATTGATCTCGTCCGGAGATGTGGTAGACGCCTGTCTTGTTGTAGCGGATAGCCTTCTCGATACCACGGGCCAGATCTTCAACATACGTAGGTGACCGAAATTGGTCAGTGACAACGTTTATTGATTTTCCCTCGGACAAGTTGCTGATGATCCACGTCGCGATGTTCGATCGAGTGAGTTTGCGCGCATGGCCGTAAACGAGGACCGTTCGAACGATGGTCCACAGGTTGTCGGGCAGGGACCTGACGGCATTTTCTGACGCGACTTTTGATTTGCCGTAGTAGTTGACCGGATCGGGCCTATCGGTTTCGCGATACGGACCGTTCTTTCCATCGAAAATAAAGTCAGTTGAAACGTGGACAAGCTTTGTGTTGTGCACGCGACACAATTTTACCAACGATTCAACAGCGTCAACATTCGTCTTCCAACATTCGCTCTTCCTGGTTTCACACAGATCGACCTGGGTCATGGCGGCACAATTAACGACGACATCTGGTTCGAAGTCGACGAAAATTCGATGCATGCTGTCGGTATCCGTTATGTCAAGCGAAATGTATCCGCATGAACAACCTTCGAACTTTGGGTCGGCATCTCTTCCAGTTGCGAGCACATCGTAATTCTGCAATCCAGAAAGTCGCGTGACTATCGCCTGGCCAAGAAGACCATTAGCGCCAGTCACGAGGACTCGTCTGAATACTATTTCGTCTCGCGTTATCATAGAATGTGTTGTTCGAATAGTGACAACTATGAACTACTATCGTGGTTGCACCGGGCAGGGGAAAATACTGAGTACGTGACGTGAACTAAAATTAGGCGTCACATGGACAAAATGATCGAAGAAATCTGGAGAAGGTTTATGACTGCTCACGCGCCTTTCGATCCAGCAGAGCTTCGATTCTCCGTTTGGCCTCAGATACCTGCGGCTGCAAAACGGCATCGGCATCTTTCCACCGTTCCGTCATTCGCGTGTAATACGTGATAGCAAGATCCAATTCTCCCTTTTCTTCAAATAGTGCACCAAGCCGGAACTCAGTGAGCGCGAATAGCCCCTCATCAGCCCAGATAGCGGACGGGGAAGGAGTATCCACAAAGACCTGGTAGGCGTCGATAGCAGCGTCTGCGTCGTTGGCTCTTTCGTGAAGCTGCCCGAGCTCCCAGCGCCAGCACCTGTCGCAACCCCATTCAGCTACGCCCTTGTTGATTACTTCCACAGCGTCATTGATGTCGCCTCCGCTGAGAGCATCGTGATATGCTGCGACCAAGGTGTCAAACGTTGGCAACTCTTCGCCGGTACGTTCATGATGACCCTTCATCAGGCCAACCCATTCGGTGGCTTCTTCGATCAAGCCCAGCGAAGTAAGCCGCCGGGCTATTCCTCCGTAGGGATCTCGGTCGTCGGGAATGCCTCCGAACCGTTCGGCAAGATTCATCAGCTCTTGCAGCCGTTTCTCGAATTCACGTGTATCGCCGGTAATTAGTGCCTTTTCATGCTCACGGTCAATTTGTCGGAATAGCGAGTCGACCTCTCGTGGCAAATCGTCGTCGTCACGAATCTGGCGGTCAAGCCGGTAAGTGTCATATTGTTGCCTGTAAATATCCGCCTCGTTCAGCCGTCCCAGGGCGAACAGGAGGTTGTCTTTCTGATCAAGAAAATTCGCTAGCTGAAACGGCTGTTTAGCCCTTGTCTCTATTGAGTCAACCCAGGAGTGAGCCGATTCGAAATCGCGCTTGGCATAAAATACAGTCGCACGCATGGACGGGATTTGATAGTATCCAGGAGTAGAAACTTCGAAGTCATCCAACTCCACAAGTGCTTCGTCGAGGCGACCCTGCGACGCAACACTGCGAAAAAGGTTGGCATGGAAGACGGTCCCCTCTGAGACCTCGAGCGCTTTTCTGAGCAACGGCTCGGCCTCTACGTACCGACCCGAAATATTGTATTCGAGTGCAAGGTTATTTAAAGCCGCAACGTCATACGGATAGCGTCGAAGGATTTCCTCGTACGTTCTGATGACCGCTTCGTCATCATCTTCCACGGAATTCAGGTAATTGGCTTCGGCCAGCATTCGCTCGCGCCAGGGCATCCTTTCGCGAAGTTCGTATGCTTTTGTCGCTGCTTCGTCGCGCAATTGGTTTGGCGCATTTGTATTCCCGTAAAGCACGGCGAGCTTTCGGTATGCCATAGCGAACAAAGAGTCTTCCTTGATGGCTTCTTTCAGTAGTTCAATGGCTTCTGTTTCCTGACCCAGACCCGAAATGTTCTCTGCCTCAGTGTGCAAGCGCAGCGCCTTGACAGACGTAGTCGTAACCTGCTCTAGCGGATCATTTCCACGAATGTCGACGAGTGACTCACCGATTTCTTCTCGCAACTCGGCTGACAATCGATCTATCGCATCAACAATATCCGTGTCATCTTTTGCAGTTTTTCGAAATGCAGCAAGTCGTGATCCGTCCAGCGCAGAGAGGACCCGGGCATTGAGTATGAAGCTGGCTCCTGCAGAGTTTACATCTCCCTCAACAATCGCTTTAACACCTTCGCGCTCAGCTATCGCCATCGCGAGTGATGCATCGAGTACCGTATCCGCATTTACCTGCATGCGCTGCAAAGCAGACTGAATAGCTGACCGATCCATCAGGCGAACGGCGGTCGATTGAGAGAGGTCAATTTTGAAGGCCTCGGTGACCGTCTTTCCAAGAGCAGCATCATTAGTCCGGTTGTCAAAGTCAGCGACGATCAGCAGGTCTTGCGCTGACAATGTACCGCCACTTATTAACGTTGCGAATGGGCCCACGCCTGCAGCTTTTAAACCAACGAAACTGAGGACAAGGACCAGTAGTCCGCTCACAGCAAGTACGCCGCCTGCGAACGCCTTCCGCGTAGTCAACCAGGCCTTCAACCCTTTAAGCTTCGCTCTCTCACCCGAATCGAGTTTTGCTCTTTTCCGGTCGAGGCTCAGGCTGTAGATGACAATAGGAACCCCAATAAGCATCAGAAGCACACCGGCGGGGAAGACCCAGTCGGGTAATCCTAACGCGAGCATCGCACCGTAGAGTATGGCAAGAAAAACGGCAGCAACAAGGCCGAAGAGGATCAGTGTTCGTTGCGCCGTCGGAGCAGATTGAGATGCGACATAAACAGATTGCTCAACAGTATTGACAGCAGACGCATCGGTAAATGCAGCGAGGGCGTCAGCCAGAGCCGACGCAGACGCCATGCGATCGCCGGAAGACTTCTGTAAGCATTTTTTAACGATATCCGCTAGCCCATCGGGCAATCCCGGTCGCTGGGTTTCCAGATCTGGTGGATCTTCGTTTACTATCGAATACGCTACAGCAGCGTCGTAACCTCCCCCGAACGGTCGCGAACCAGCTAGCAGCTCATAAAGGACAACGCCAACGGACCAGACATCTGATCGATGGTCGACAGGCTCGCCTTGCGCCTGTTCCGGGCTCATATAGGCAGCGGTTCCGAGAGTAGATCCTTCGCGCGTCAGATCTGACGACTCGCCTAACTTGGCAACTCCAAAGTCCAGTATTTTCACCAGCCCTCTTGACGTGACCATGATGTTGGCTGGCTTCACGTCTCTATGGACGATACCAGCCTCGTGGGCTGCCGCCAGACCTTTCGCCATCTGTCGGGCAATACTGCAAGCTTCTTCCGTGTCAATCTGGCGTTCGTCAACGAGATACTTCAAAGTATTCCCATCGTAGTACGCCATTACGATGAAGAGTTGACCATCGTCCGTCTCAGCAATATCGTGGATGGTACATATGTGCGGATCGTCAAGCGACGACGCGGCGCGTGCCTCCTGAGTGAAACGCTCTTTCGTTGTCTGGTCCTGACTGAGCTGAGGAGGGAGAAATTTTAATGCGACAACTCGGTCCAACCTGGTGTCACGTGCTTTGTACACCACACCCATACCACCTGAGCCGAGTTGCTCAAGGATCTCATATTGCGCTATCGTGCTTCCTACCATGGTCGAGTCTTGGTTAGAACGTTACTAAGGTAAGAAATCGGAGGGTAGGTTTGTAGGTGCCCAGATAAGACTGTGAGCTACGGGTAATAAGAAATCCAGAGGCGATTAAGCCATCTTTGCGGTTGTGATGCCATTACGTGATTCGTAGTGTCAAATGTGCCAACTTACTTGTACTCATCAATGTCATCATGCTTAAGGTAGCTGATGAGATCGTCTTTGAGTCCGGGGGCATCATCAAGTTCAATTCTTCCACTGATGAGGAGTCTCAGTTCACGCCGGGTGAGGGCATCATCGTGCTTCTTGCGTTCCGACTCTGTTTCCGGGATTACCGGCGCAACTTTCGCCGGCTTACCGTTTTCGTCGAGTGCGACGAAGGTGTAGAAGGCGCGGTTGCTTTTACGATGTGTTCTCTCAAGTGTGTTTTCCGCCCACACATTGATCTCTATCTCCATCGACGTATTGAAGACGCGATTCACCTGGCTTTCGAGCGTAACTATTTCACCATTGCGAATGGCGGAGTGAAACTCAACGTTGTCGACTGCAGCCGTCACGCAAATCTTTCCAGTGTGTCGCTGTGCAGATATCGCCGCACAGATGTCCATCCAGTGAAGTAAGCGGCCACCCTTCAAGTTGCCAAGCGAGTTGGTATCGTTGGGTAGAACGATTTCGTTCATTATGCAACGAGAGTTGCTTACCGTTTGCTTCATCAAATTATCTGGGTGTAAATGGGGTCGGGGAGAACTGTTCGCAGATCAGGTTTTCTGTTTCTTTTTGCGGGCTGCCGGGAAGAGCACATTATTTAAAATGAGTCGGTAGCCGGGAGATTTCTTGTGCAGATTCAGATCTGTCGGTGGGTCATCAACGAGATGCTGATAGTCTTCCGGGTCATGACCCGAGTAAAAAGTATACGTGCCCTGGCCGAAGGAACCGTGCAGATAGCGTACCTGATCCCTTCCCGGAGCCTCGGCCATGACGACGACTCCCGGCTTCACCTTGTCTTTAGCGAATGCGGTCGTCTGCCCTATAAAACCTTTTACAGTAGCAACGTGATTCTGTGTCAGCATTGCCGGAACAGGATCCCATTTCGCACTGAACTCGAATAAAGTAAAAAAATCAAGAGCAGGGTTCCGCAGTTGGGCAGGAGGGGGGCCGACATCAATATCCGAATGTTCATACTCACCCGCATTGAAGCTGGGCCGGAAGTCACGAAATGCAAAGGTATTCTCGTAGTCAAGTCGCGCTATCGCGTCTGTATTGATTGGATCCCCGTCATACTCCGCAGGCACGATATCTGTTTGATGCGCGGCAAGCGCAATATCGAAAGTGTCTGTCCCGGAACACATGGCGAAAAGGAATCCACCGTTGCCTACGTATGACTTGATTGTCTCGACGACAGCTAGTTTGAGATGACTCACTTTTCGAAATCCATGACGTCTTGCTGTTTCCTCAGCATTACGCTGCTGTTCGATATACCATGGCAGTGACCGGTACGAGTAGAACTTGCCGTACTGTCCGGTAAAGTCTTCATGATGCAGATGCAGCCAGTCGTAGTCCGCGAGTTTACCTTCCATCACATCATCATCATACACAACGTCGTAAGGGACCTCTGCATACGTCAGTGCGAGCAAGACCGCGTCATCCCAGGGCAACGTCTGCTTTGGAGCGTAGACTGCTATCCGCGGCGTTTTCTCAAGTCGGATTATCGCTGTATTGCTATCATCGCGCTCGACGTCTGCAATGACCCGGGCGGCATCAGCTCCGCCAAGCATTTCAAACGAAACTCCTCGGACTCGGAGCTCTTGTTGAATTTCTGGAAGGGCAGGCATCAAGAAAGAGCCTCCCCTGTAGTTCAGAAGCCAGTCTACTTCGGTGCCGCCCTGCAGGACCCAGAACGTAACGCCGTAGGCTTTGAGATGATTGCTTTGCGACTCATCCATCGGGACGATTAAATCCTGCGCTGACGCATTAGGCGACTGCATTGACAGGAGTAGTGTGCAGATGGCGACAATTTTTCCCGGCTTAAACATCATCTCCCCTGAGTAAACGAATTCGAGTTCTTGCTTCCGATACGAGAAGAGAACCGGGATGTTCAATGACGATGCGGTTGTACATCTCTATTGCTTTCTCAATACTCTCAAAATGAATTTCGTAAATCTCGGCGGCACTGAAGAGGCTTCTATCGACAAGAAAGCTCTGAGGATGCATCAGCGGAATTTCCTCATACGCCTGGACCGCCTCTTCTTTACGTCCAAGCTCCATCAACGCCCCGGCTCTCAGGTATCGAGTATCATCAGCGATCTGGTGGTTCGCATACTCGGCAAGAATGTCGTTGGAGACGCTCAAGGCTTCCAGATATTTACGTTGCCGTTCAAGCAACCGGGCTGACGCAAATTTGGTAAGCGGTGTGTTCAGTGAGTCCGGCCCTTTGTTCTCAATGAGCAGGAGCTTCAGTTCAATTGCGTTGTTGGCAATATCTGTTGAAGTGTTCTCCTTGAGTGCCTCGACGAGTGATTGCGACGACTCGAAGTCTCCCCGGTAGAAATGGATACGTGCCAGCTCAAAGCGCGCGTCCTCAGCCAGTTCACCAATACGAAGGTTTTGCTCGAGCCTGGAAAATGACAAGAATGCTTCATTGAGCTCGCCGGCGAGCAAGTGCATCCTTCCGATCTGGAAAGATGCGTTGTCAGAAGCTGGATGATTAGGATACCGTTCTATTATTCGCGTCAACCGTACTCGCGCAGAATCAGGCTCGTCGAAAACATCAGCTTCAATGCCTGCGAGTTTGAGCATCACGTAGGGCACGTTTCCATTCCCGGGATAGCGGGCGAGAAAATCTATGTACGCTTCGGATGCTTTTCTATACTTTTGTATTGCGTCGGACTCGGAGCGTCGACCTCCCAGGCCGGCACTTTTGTTCGCCCAGGTTTCAAACGTTTCACCTTTGCCTCGCAGCGCCTCCGGTGTAACAACAGCGTCCGGATATCGCTCCAGAATTTCTTCGTAAGCAGAGAGTGCGACATCATACTCGTCCGCACTGAGAGCCCGGGAAGCGAAACCAAACAACACCCTGCCTTCCTCTTTCTCCATCCGGTCAATCGCGCGGTTGACATCGAGGGCCTCGGCATACATATCCGCCTCTAGATAAAACCATGCAAGTAGTTCTCGAAACTGACGATTAAGAGGATTATCCCGGACCGCATCCTCGACCACATCGATGCTCTTCTGCACCTGCGTCAGCCTCGACGAAAACTGAGCGACCCTTGACTTGACTACTCCTAACTGCCGCGGATCAGCTTCGATAAGGCCAAGATATTCTGACATAGCGAGTTCGGGCTGGGACGTCAGGCCATACAGGCGGCCGAGTTCCTTCCGAAACAGTGTCTCGTTTCCCATGGCTTCGCGACCGGACTCCAGAAGTGCGATCGCTTCAACATAGAGGCGACTTTGAACCATGGAATTGTAAACGACCAGATACGTGCCAGTACGAAGGGCATCAGTATCAACGGCCCGGTTCCACGTTAGCAGCGCTCGATCTTCCTGATCATCAAGAAAATAGAATCGACCCTTTTCTGCCAACAACACTGCGGTCGGCCCTTCAAGTTCGATTCGGGAGTCAACCAGGGCAATAGCCTCTTCGTACCGCTTGGTATTCTCGAATCCCTGCTTCAGTTTGACAAAGAAGACCTGCGAAGCTGGATCAGCACGGTACAGGTCTTGCAGCAGAGGGATGGCCCGATCATACTGTCCTGACCTCAGATACGAGTCAGCCAGCTGAAACCGTGCCGTCATATCGGCATCTGACTGCTGCGCCAGGGTCGTCGTGGCAAGCGTTATACTCAATAAGATTAGCAATGCCAGTCGCACAGTGTCCCCGATGTTTGGCCAAAAACTCGCTTTAATATTGTGTTTGCCAGTCGTAAGTTTCATGGGGCTACAAGAAAAGCACTATCACACCCCAGCAATCGCCGCGACCTAATCGTCAATATCCGATAACGTTGAAACCGGTCGGATTTCGCTCTGATGCAGCCAAAACAAATAGTAATCCTCGGGTCTACGGGATCAATCGGTACCCAGGCTCTCGAGGTTGTAAGAGCATTTCCGGATAAACTGGACGTTTTTGCGATTTCAGGAAACTCGAACGTAGATCTGCTCACCAGGCAGGCACTTGAATTCGAACCCCCTTATGTAGTAGCCACGACAAAATCCGCCTATCAGACCTTGTCGGCCGCGTTGGAGAGTACTGGATCGACCGTATTGTTTGGTCAGGAAGGGCTTTGTGATGTCGCCGTTATGGCGGAGGTTGATGTCGTGCTTGCAGCACTGGTTGGTTTTGCCGGTCTACGTTCGACATTGGCAGCGCTGGAAGAGGGAAAAGTTGTCGCCGTTGCTAACAAAGAAGCACTGGTTGCTGCCGGTCATCTGGTCGAAGACATTCTTTTGCGAAGGGGAGGTCGGGTAGTTCCGGTCGATAGCGAGCATTCAGCCATTCATCAATGCCTGGTCGGAGAACCGCAGAACTCCGTCGAGAGCATTATCCTCACCGCATCGGGCGGTCCCTTCCGAGACAGACCGATCGAAAAATTTTCGAGTATACGTATCGAGGATGCACTGGCCCACCCGAACTGGTCTATGGGTTCGAAGATCTCTATCGATTCGGCCACTATGATGAACAAGGGACTCGAAGTAATCGAAGCACACTGGTTGTTTCATCTTCCTCCCGAAAAGATCGATGTTGTGGTGCATCGTCAATCAATTATTCATTCGATGGTCAACTTCGTTGACGGATCTACCAAAGCACAACTTGGAGTTCCGGATATGAAGGTACCTATCCAGTACGCACTGTCTTATCCGAATCGGTGGGCCTCGGCTAATGCCAGGCTTGACTGGAGCACAATTCCGACGCTGGATTTTGAGCCGATAGACAATCAGCGTTTTCCGTGCCTTGGTCTCGCATATGAAGCTCTACGCCAGGGTGGTTCGCTTCCCGCTGTGCTAAATGCTGCAAATGAGTACGCTGTTTCAGCATTTCTTCAAGGCGCGATACACTACACAGCGATTCCGTCCGTTATCGAACAAGCGATGCTTCGGCATGATATTGTGCGATCCCCATCGCTGGATGACCTGATTGAGATCGATACGTGGGCGAGATCAATTTCGGAACAGAAACGACAAGGCACTCATTGAACCGGGTCATACTCACTCAGAGACCCGCTACCTAACAGGGATTTATGGAGACAGTCATCGAAATACTTGAGTACTTTATTTACGTCCTCCTGGCGATAATGGTACTCGTGTTTGTTCATGAGATGGGGCATTTCCTGTTCGCGAAGCTTTTCAAAATGCGCGTGGAGAGATTCTCGGTCGGATTTCCTCCCGTGATCCTGGGAAAGAAATTCGGCGAAACGGAATATGTAATCGGTGCGACACCTCTGGGTGGATATGTCAAGATCTCGGGAATGGTTGACGAGAGTATGGATAACGACTTTGCCGAAAGTCCGCCGCAACCGTGGGAGTTCAGATCCAAACCCGTCTGGCAACGGATTGTCGTGATCACTGCCGGGGTAATCTTCAACATCATCCTGGCGGGAATTATTTTTGTGTTGTTGAAGGTGAACTCGGAGGATGTGTACATCCCGGCGGAGAACATCTCGAACGTCTATGTCACTGAAGGATCTTTGATGCATGACATTGGACTCCGTACGGGCGACCGGCTCGTACTTGTCAACGGAGAACCGCTAGAGCGCTTTGATGACTTTTTCAATATCGAGGCACTTACCGCGAGTGAGCTCAAGATTACGGTTGAACGTGACGGTGAGCAGCTTACGTTCACCGGTCCTCCAGATATCATGACCCAGTTGAATCGGCTCGGGTCAGACATGGATATTGGTGTTTCGTATCTCCCTCCTCTGATTGGTGGTGTCGTCGAGAACACGCCGGCGTCCGAGGCAGGTCTGCAGGCGGGGGATCGGATTGTCCGGATCGACTCGACAGACGTTATGTTCTGGCAGCAGATGAGCGAGAGAATCCAGGATGCAGAAGGTCTGCCTATCACGTTGACATGGATTCGGCCGGATTCACTTGAGCAGCCAGTAATGAATTCTGATACGTCGTACGTGGTTGATGCCGGTTTTGCAGCATATACAGGCACCGTAAGTCCGACCGAGATTGTAACAGAAACAGGTACCCATTTCGGAATTGGAATCTACGACGCCAGTGGTCCGTTGCTGTGGGAAGAGTTTGGTCTTGTTCGGAACGCGTATACCCCCGGAGAAGCGGTTGTTGGTGGTATTACCGACACATGGGTGCACACGAAGCTGATTATCACCGGGCTTTCCCGCATGATTAGTGGCCGCGAAAACCTTCGTGAGAACATGGGTGGACCGATTGCGATCGCAAAAGTGACTAAACAAGCGGCCGATCATAGCTGGGCCGCGTTCTGGCGAATAGTAGCAATCCTCTCCATCACGCTTGCGATCGTAAACATACTACCAATTCCGGCACTTGACGGCGGACACTTGATGTTCCTCATATATGAAGGCATCACCCGGCGTGAGCCGTCATTCAAGCTTCGCATGATCATGCAAAATATCGGCATGCTTGTGCTCTTCGCGTTCATGGCGTTCCTGATACTGAACGACATTCTTCGCCTCTGACAGCCGCTCTCGCTCCACACCACAAATAGCCGACTTTCACATGTCGTCAACAGCCGATCAACGCGAGCAGGACCTCCTGAAGAAACGCGGAAAGATTCCGGTTCATATTGCCATCATCATGGATGGCAACGGCCGATGGGCGAAATCGAAAGGTAAGACGAGGGTGATGGGACACCGGGAAGGTGTGGAGTCTGTTCGCGACATAACCGAAGCCTGCGCCCAGCTTGGAGTGGAGCATCTGACCCTTTACACATTCAGCACCGAAAACTGGATGCGTCCTGTGACAGAGGTTGATGCGTTGATGGAGCTTTTGGTTAGGACCATCCGCAAAGAGACGAAGACACTCAAAAAGAACGGGATTAGTCTAAAAGCCCTGGGCGACCTCTCCATGCTGCCGGCAGAGGTGCGAAACGAACTGGATGAGTCAATCAAGGCTACGCCGAAAGACGGACGTATGACCCTCAATATGGCCTTGTCTTACAGCGGTCGCTGGGATATTACCAATGCGGTAAAACAAATCGCTCGTCTGGTTGCCGATGGCAGTATTGACGAGCACGACATTGACGAAGACCTGGTCGAGGTTCACCTGTCGACAGCAGGGATGCCTGCACCGGATCTTCTTATTAGAACCGGCGGTGAAGTTCGTGTCTCCAATTACCTCTTATGGCAACTGGCATATTCAGAATTGTACTTCACTCCGGACTTCTGGCCGGAATTTCGTCGACAACAGCTGTACGCAGCCATCAAAAACTTTCAGGATCGTGAACGACGATTTGGACGTGTACTGGAGGGTGCGATTACTGAGTAGCCAGACAATATTTAACAGCTGATAACGTTATCCGGGCATGTGTAAATGCACAGATCCTTCTGAAACCCTCATCGATAGAGCTCGTTTTAGGCTCCTGTAAACCAAATCGTCGTACAAGGTCCCTATGTTTCGTTTCGCTGCCGTTGTTATAGTTGCCCTAGTCATCGTGCCTCAGGCAACTCATGGTCAGGTAACAAACAATGGTGGCCTTGGCCCCTTCGCCGAGAATCCAACCCCGTACAATATCCTCGGCGTCAGTGTTGAGGGAGCGGAGACGGAATTCACGCGGTCATTTGTCCACCAGGCCAGCAACCTTGTCGCCGGGCAAACTATCACTATCCCCGGAGATCCCGCGCTCGCTGACGCAATTCGGTCAGTATATCGTCTCGGAATGTTTTCGAGCGTCAGAGTCGTTGAAGAAAAGCGAGTTGACGACGGCGTATATCTTGCGATTATCGTCAAAGAAGAGCCCAAATTATCTGAGTATTCGTTCGAGGGTATAAAGAAAAGTCATCGAAACGATTTGGAGAAAGAGGTTCCGTTGATCCGCCGATCGCCCGTCAAACCGGCTGCAATCGAAAACTCCGTCCGGATCATCAAAGAGTTTTATCGAGAGAAAGGACATCCGCTCGCCACGGTTGAAATAGACCGCACGGAAGACGAGGCAGCGAACACGGTCAACCTCAAGTTCACTATTGACAGAGGTCCGAAAGTGCGCGTAGGCGACGTCAACATTATCGGTAACGAAGATCTTCCGGACGGCAAGATCGTCGGGAAGATGGAGACGAAACCGAAGGGTGGACTCAAGTTCTGGCGTCGTGGTAAGTTCGACCAGTCCGAATACGACGAGGATATTCAACGTATCGTCGACTTCTACAATGAGCGCGGCTATTATGACGCTCGTGTCGTCACTGATTCCGTGGCGCTGGTCACCGACTCTGGCAAGCCGCGGCTTGAAATAAACGTCGAAGTCGAAGAGGGTACCAAGTACTATATCCGTGATGTCGACTGGGAAGGCAACACTCTATACGACGACACGGCGTTGAGTCAAGCGCTTGGTTTAACCAACGGAGATACATACAACGGCACTCGCCTTGAATCGAACCTGTTTGGTAATCGAGCGAGTACCGATGTGGCATCGTTGTATTTGAATCGCGGCTACATGCGGTTCCGGGTCGAACCGAGTATTCGAGCGGTAGGAGACGACTCTTTGGATATCTTCATGGATATCGACGAGGGAGACATTTACAATTTTGGTCGGATCAAAATTTCTGGAAATACCAAGACGAAAGAACACGTTATCCGTCGAGAGTTGTTAACACTTCCCGGCAATACGTTTTCTCGAGAGGCTATTCAGGAGTCGATCAGGAGGTTGCTTCAGCTGAACTACTTCAATCAGGAGTCGTTTGCGGCGGGTCCTGGCATCGAGGTGAACGACGCTGCAAAGGTTGTCGATCTGGACTACGAACTTGAGGAAGCCGGGAGCGATCAGCTCGAGCTTTCCGGAACCTGGGGTCAATTCGGCCTTGTCCTTCAACTCGGATTTACGTTCAATAATTTCTCAGCGCAGAATCTGTTCAGGGGAAAAGCCTGGCGCCCGATTCCTTCCGGGGATGGTCAGAAGTTATCGCTGGGTGTACAGACGAATGGCAGTTTCTTCCAGCAGTACTCTCTGTCGTTCTCCGAGCCGTGGTTCAGAGGAAGGCCGCGACTTGTGGGATTCTCGTTATCACATTCTCGAATCAACAGAAACCCGATTTCGACATCGGATACCGGCGGGCTAATAACATCTTCTGCAAGAGTGTTTTTCGACCAGCAGATCAAATGGCCGGATGATAATTTTCGGACATCATCCACTGTTGGTTATCAGTTCTTCAACAACGATAACTGGATCAGCACGCTACAGCAGGGAGTCAGCCACGAGCTTACGTTCAAGCAAACGCTTTCGCGAAATTCGACGAACCATCCGATTTTCCCGAGTAGTGGGTCACGGATGATTTTGTCCGGGGAAATTGCGCCTCCTCTCGGCGAGTTGGTTCAGTATCACAAGTGGCGATTCCAGACGTCATGGAATTTGCCTATCGCCAAGAAGTTGTCGATCGGTTTGTCGACCGACTACGGATTCCTTGGATCGCTTACGGGCGAGAGGGTCGAGTTTGAACGATTTGTCGTTGGTGGCTCGCCGTTCGAGACGTCCGGCTTCAACAACTTCTTCGGGAAAGATATCGTCTACATGAGGGGTTACCCGATTTCGGTGATCGGTCCTCGTGAGAATTCCGATCCGACCGGTGGTCTTATTCTCAACAAATACCAGACAGAACTTCGCTGGATGGCTATACAGTCACCACAGTTACAGGCGGCACCGTACGCATTTTTTGATGCTGCCAATACGTGGGACGGATTTGGCACCTACAATCCGTCGTCGCTGTTCAGAAGTACGGGAGTTGGTGTTCGACTCTTCTTACCAATTCTCGGCATGGTAGAACTCGCCTACGGGTACAATCTGGACGAGTACAATCCGCTTGACGGCGGAGTTGACGGCGGCAAGAGCTGGAATTTCCAGTTCTCGCTGGGCCAGGGATTCGGACAGTGAACGTAGTCGGCACGGCAATTGTATTAGACTATGTGGATATCGTGGCGGTCGATTTGCCTGATCTATGCATATGTTGTACTGGCAACTATCCACATAAATAGACACTATTCGTGAGCTTTCAACCGAGAGGTTGCAACATGAACTGGATGAAACTGACTTTAGTAATACCCGCACTGCTGCTTGTTTTGACATCGGCAGACGCGCAGCAGCGGATCGGATTTGTTGACTCCGACGCTATTCTTGAAAAAACTCCTGAATATTCCACTATACAGCAGCAGGTCAATACGTTGGCCAGGGAGTGGGAAACGGAAATCGATAACAAGCGGAATGAAGTGGACAGGCTGTTCCGTGAGTATCAATCGCGCGAGTTGCTGTATACTAACGAGGAGCGGAACCGCAAACGTGAAGAAATTGTGCGTGCGGAAGAAGACATAGAACGTCTGCGTATTAAGTATTTCGGCCCAGAGGGGGATTTGTTCAAGCAGCAGGAATCGCTTATGCGGCCTCTGCAGGAGAAAATCCTGGCGGCGATTGAAGAGGTCGCGATTGAGGAGGGTTACGACTATGTCTTTGATAGGAAGGGAGATTTCCTGTTCATGTTTGCGCGCGAGCAGTATGACTTGAGTGAGCGCGTTCTGGCAGAGCTCGGAATTGAAACAGAATCATCATCCGGCAGCTAACCCGCCGCGATACATTTGATATAAACAGTTACGGAGATTTTACAAATGAAGTTGTTAACGTCGATCAGTAAGCTCCTTGTAGTTGCAGTCATGCTAGTGTCGGGCTCGACATTGTTTGCTGACGATGCCTCGGCGCAGCTCAAGATTGGTTTTGCAGATGCAGAACTGGTACTGGTCAATATTCCAGAGTATCAGCAGATTGGAGTTCGCGTACAGCAGTACGTCAACTCGGGTCAGCAGGAATTGCAGGCAATGGTTGCCGAGTTTCAGGATGACTATGCAAAGTTCGAAAAACAGGCTGCTCTTTTGCCGCCGGAGAAGCGAACGGAGAAAGAGACAGAACTGAACCAGCGTTATGTATCTATCCAGCAGTTGGGTGCCGACAAGGACCGTGAAGTCGCTGAGATGGAAGCAGAGCTGCTCAACCCGCTGATCGAGAGGGTTGGCAAGACGGTTGATGAGGTCGCGAAGGAAAAAGGTCTCGATATTGTCTTGAAGGCTCCGGGTATTTTATACATCAATCCTGATACGATTGTCGACATTACTGCCGACGTTGCGGTTCGTCTTGGAATTGACGTGCAGGACGAAGAGGGATCCTGAGGGTAGGAGATTTCTCGAAACGGTTTGCAAGGCGCCCGGACGAACGTCCGGGCGCCTTTCTGTTTTCACACGTCAACTCGATAATTGTGTATATTCAATCCTTTTCGATCTGTCAACCAGGAACGACCAGTTAGCGTATCGCATGAGCACTCAAACCGTCTCGACTGATGTTGTAGAAGCCAAAAGGATCACTACACAGACCCTTCAGGAAATGAAGGCAGCTGGGGTCCCCATCGCTATGTTGACTGCTTACGACTATACATCAGCCCGAATACTCGACGAGGCTGGAATTGATGTTCTTCTGGTAGGTGACTCTGCCTCAAATGTCATGGCTGGTCATGAGACTACACTTCCTATCACGCTCGAACACATGATCTACCACGCACAGTGCGTCGTTCGCGCAGTACATCGAAGTCTTGTCATCGTGGACCTTCCATTCGGATCCTTCCAGAGCAATCCGAGACGCGCCCTACAGTCTGCAATTCGTGTTATGAAAGAATCAGGAGCGCACGGGGTCAAGCTCGAAGGAGGAATGGACATCATTCCTTCCGTCGAGCGGATAATCTCCGCCGGTATTCCTGTTATGGGTCACCTCGGGTTGACGCCTCAGTCTATCTACCGGTTCGGCACGTACAAGGTGAGAGCTCGCGAGGAGGACGAGGCGGTGACACTTGCGCAAGATGCGTTGAAACTTGAACAAGCAGGCTGTTTTGCTATCGTGCTTGAAAAGATTCCAAGAGAACTCGCCGATCGGGTTACATCTAGTTTATCAATTCCGACCATTGGTATTGGTGCAGGAACTGCCTGCGATGGTCAGGTACTTGTTACACACGATGCGTTAGGACTAACGACTGATTTCAATCCGCGTTTTGTTAGACATTACGCGAAGCTTGCCGACGTAATGACTCAAGCGGTTCAAGCGTACGTTGCCGATGTTCGGTCAGGAGCCTTTCCGTCCGATTCAGAAAGCTATTCCTGAGTGGAATAAATAATGGGACAGCGAAAGAGAATTCTCATTTGTAACGATGACGGGATCGACGCGGCAGGAATCAACGCACTGGCCGAGTCATTGTCGGAGATAGCCGACATCTTTGTAATAGCGCCGATTGATGAACAAAGCGCTGTTGGTCATGCGATAACAATGAGGACACCGGTGCGAGCGCGCCCATGGCCGTTCCGATACGATCACGATCGCATCACTGCATACGCCGTGTCGGGGACACCGGCTGATTGCATTAAGATTGCCGTCGACAAACTCATGCCCCAAAAACCAGACCTTGTCGTATCGGGAATTAACCACGGTCCCAATGCGGCCGTCAACGTTATTTATTCTGGTACCGTCAGTGCTGCAACTGAAGCCTCGATTCTTGGCGTCGATTCTATTGCATTCTCATTATGTGCATGGAAAGACTGGGACTTTGATCCGGCAAAGGTTGTGGCGCGAACCGTGGTTGAACGCGTACTGGATGAAGGACTTCCTCCGGGTGTACTACTTAACGTTAACATCCCGGCAATACCGTTGACCGACATACAGGGCTACCAGGTAACCCGTCAGGCGCGTTCTCGGTGGGAGGAGGAGTTTGACGAGCGCACAGACCCCTTCAATGAGACGTACTACTGGTTGACCGGAAGATTTGTCAATCTTGATGACGGCGCAAATACAGATCTGGAAGCCATCGAAAGTGGCTTTGTCAGCGTGACACCGATAAAGCATGACTTGACTGCGCATGGCATGCTAGAAGACGTATCCCGACGACTACAGCTCTAATCGCTGATCAGTTCGGCGAGGACCTGTCAGTGGAGTAGCAGTCGATATGAGATCTGACTTCTGTCTTTGTCCAGCTCTACTTCAGGAGTGTCATCACACCTGTTCGTAGAAGTTCGTCGGTTGCTGACAGAGCCTTGACCCGATAGATGTACATTCCAGACCGCAGTCCATCACCGGAGATAAGAATACTCTGACCATCTCCAGCCTGAAGAAATCTAGGTTCGGCAGTCGCGACTGTGCGACCCAGAATATCAACAACCTCGACCGAAACGTCAGCCGAAAAAGGGAGGTTGAATACAATAGATGTACTTGGATTAAACGGATTAGGGTAGTTGCCGAGGATTGTAAACGACCGGGGAGATTCAATGTCAGGATCAACGGCAGTTGCAATCACATTGGCAGATCCAGGGCTTGGTTCTCCGGGTCCCCAGTCGTCAAACTGCTGAGACCCACCTCCGAACCACGAGTACGTTTTGCCAGCCGGTGCCAGAGATACAGTATTCCCTGCCGTCCATACTCCGGCCGAGACGCCTACCGATGAACGGGTATGGCCAGCAGTGCCATATTCCATATAGTCAACCATGCTGGCCGGATCGGCAAAGTTTGAGTTCGTTGTGTAAACCCCGACTTCTGCGTCAGAAGTGATCAATGCAGCGAAAGAAAGCACAAGGTACTCGCCGGGCTGTATCGTCGTATTACCGGACAGAACCGTAGTTTCAGCCGCATTACCGATCTGGGGATAGGCTGGGAAATTACACAGATACCATGAGGATACGTCAACAGCGCTTGATCCTTCATTATACAGTTCAACCCATTCGGTCTGTCCGCCGAAGTCAAAGTCGACACTGACTTCGTTGATACGTATCTGGGCGCTCGTCGGCGCAACAAGGGTGACAAAGACAACAACTAGTGGTAGCAGAACTTTCATAAGAGGTATCCAAGGTGGTGAGACAGAATGAATTCGGCCGCTGAATACCATAGGATATCCAGCGGCCGAAATTGTTTCAATAGGGCATAATTTGTTGCCCCGGTGAACGGTACTATTTAGATAGACACAATCGTCGAATTACATTCCCGGCCATAGCCAACCAAAGATACCGGCAGTAACCAGCCCGTAAATCACTCCATCAAACATGTGTTTGAAAGTGCTGCTCCACGTAAAGCCCCACCAAACGCTATTTCCGATTAGCGCACCGATGTGAGCAATTACAGCAACCGATCCAGCAATCTGGAATATCTGTAAGTAATCGGTGCCGGGTCCAAATGCCATTCCAGAGATGTAAGCAACGAAAAGACTGATAATCAGGAGTTCAACGAAGTAGATTCCTAGTTGCTGCGGTTTCGGGCCGACGCCATTATCGATCACGTGCACAAGGGCTACCGGACCTTTCTCGGCTCGTTTGATATAGTCCGGATCCTTCATGGATGCCGACGAATTCGCGTACGGTACGAAATATTGACCCTTGGTAAGATTGTGACTACGGAGTGCGTCCTGAAACCCATCTTCATTGTCGACCTTTGAAAAATCGTTGCGATGATGTGGTAAAACCATGTTCATAATAAAACCGACGATGAACACGGCGACGGCAGAAACAAGAATGGGGAGCCACAAAGCGCTAATAGATACCATCGTGTACCTCGATTTGTTGATGCGGAGTGACCTACGTTAACAAAAGCGAGCTACTGCTTCAAGTATCAGGCGGAAAGGAGTTTGTCGACCAGACCCATTTTGTCGAGGAATCGCCTTATATAGCTGATTTGACCCAGATGATATGATTCGTGCTGCAGCAGAAAAGCCAGGGCCGCCAGCGTCGTTTTCTCCGCTGTTGGGAATGCAGATGATGGAGCCGTCTGCAATGCCTTCTCATCGAGGACAGCCATTGCACGCATTAACTGCGGCGTCATCTTGTCAAATGTAGCGACAATTTCCGGCAACGCGGGCAGATCTTCATTATCTGTGGCGGCCATAAACATGCCATCCCACGGCAGGTCTTTTTTCATTCCGCATAGCTCTCCGAGTACGAAACGCCCGGTGACGACGTGTCCCAAAATCCACTTTAACGAGTTCGTATTTTCAGATGGCTTCTCTATTGATTCGGTCTCGGATATGTCTCCCGTGCAGGCCTTGAACAGTGCATTGTTAAAGAGAACAATTTCTACGAGCGGTTTGAGCGACTGGTGCATGAGTACTACTTGGAAACAATGATGGGAACGGACAGGTGCTCGTCGCGGCCATGGACGCGAACAAAGTAGACACCATTGGAAAGATTTGCACCATCGAGCGAGACGGTTACCTGTTCATAGCCATCACGTAGAACCGTGAAGCGTGCATCGATTCGTCGCCCGGTCATGTCAAACAACGTCACGAGCGGCACGTCCAGACCTTGAAAAACCAGCTTGATTGTGACGAATTCGGAAAATGGATTCGGGTAGATCGATGATACCAGCCACTGCGGCTCGACATCAATCACAATCTCTACGACGTTCGAGTAAGAGAACGAGCCGTCTCGGCGAACTTCTTTCAGTCTGTATCGCGAGTGGCTCGACTGTGAGGTGGGATCTTCAAACGAATAGTAATTTGGTGATGCTGATGTTCCGGAACCAGTTTCGAATCCGATCCGCATCCACTGTTCTGCAACCTGCACGTCGCCATCCTGTCTCTCGATGTCGAACCCGACGACATCCATCTCTGATGCGGTTGCCCATGTGAGTGAAACGACGCCATTATTGACAAACGCTTTTAGTTCGAGTGCGTCGTTACTAACTGTGTTTGGGTTGTCGTAAATGAAGATGACATCATCGGTCTCGTCGATTCCGGTCAGGTCCAGGTCTCCGTCGTTGTCTCTGTCGTGGAGGATGGCGCATGAGCCTGCGGAGCTTGCGGGTATCCTGCTGAACTCAGTTAGATTTCCTTCACCGTCGTTTTCGAAGATCGTCCAATCGCCGGAGCTGAGGTTGCTCGTGACGACGTCAAGGTCGCCATCGGCATCCAGATCGCCAAGATCTACGGCTATGACGGCGTCGCCGGCCGGATACGAATCTGCTCGTGCAAACGTACCATCGGATTCAGCAAATACCACCGAGATGTTGCGACCAGTGAAGCCGGCGGTAACTACATCCGGGATCATGTCTCCGTTGAGGTCGCCTGCAACTGACATCCATGGAGATCCTTCGATGGAAATAGAGTCCGAGTAGGCAAATCCCCCTTCGCCGTCGCCGAGCATAAGGCTCATAGTCCTGCTCGAGAATGAGCCGACGAATACATCCATAATGCCGTCAAGATTCACATCTGCGGAGGTGCAGGTAGTTTCGATTGTGCCGTTCGTTTCTAACGACGTATAGGGCCCGAACGTACCGTCGCCTAGATTACGCAAGAGACTCAGAGAGTCGGCGTCGCGCGTTGTGGCGACGATATCATCCCATCCGTCTCCATCCAGATCCATCACACAGACACCGCGGATCCAGGCCCCCTGAACGCCTGCTTCGTATGCGACTTCAGCTTGAAATGTGCCGGAGCCGGTGCCATTGAATACACTTACGTTCTTGCCGGAGCCGCTGCCGATGACGATATCGATTTCGCCATCGTTGTTGAAATCTGCTCCCTCATTGGTGCTCGGACTATTTGCCTCCGGCATCTGATAGATAGTGAAGTCGGAGTAACCGCCTGACGCATCGTTCAAAAACACTCTGAAGTCATCTGGAGTCTCATTGGGGATCATGAGGTCCGACCAGCCGTCGTTATTCAGATCGCCTGCGTAGGCACCGTATGCCAGTATGCCACCCTCTCCGGGTTCTCGAATGTCGACGGTGGTCCCGAAGACGAAATCCAGTGAGCCACCGCTTACGGCTGTCCAGAAGGACCACTGATAACCGGTTGCCATCGGGACTCCTTGCAAATCAGTAATTGATTTGGCGAGGGAGACGATCACCTGCTCGCCGTAGAAGAATGGT
>JABDKO010000074.1 GCA_013002165.1 Rhodothermales bacterium
TACGGCCAATGACCGAAGTAGCCCTTCGGAATCACAACGTTTAAACGGGGCCAGCTATAGGTTTGGCCACCCGACGGGACATAGAAACCGTCCGCGCGCTCGCCCTCGGCGATTAACGTATAGGAACCATACGTAGTGGAATCGACGTCAAGGGCCTGAGCCTTTCGGTCAGGCCACCGTGCATAAATGCCAGCACCGCACTGGTCATACGGAAACTCGTAGTACCCGTAGTCATAGACTATTATCTCAACATCGACACTATCGAGAACTTGAGCTCTCGACACATTGAATTGCATTATAAGTGCCGCGAGTCCAAATAGAATCAGTTTTCGCATCGGTCCATACAAAAGATAGTTTATCATATTCTCGCCCCAAACAGATCGCGGACGAGAGCAATATTAACCACGCACCCCACACCTGATCAACCGGAAAACAACCGATAATCGGGTCAAACCGACCGACTGAAAATGCAATGCATCGGTCTATTGTGCCGCCAGGGCGAAAAGAATGGTGATACGTATTCAGCGCTGATTGTACATTTTACCTCGTTTTTACAATCGAAGTAGACCTGACCTGACCGCCGTACATTGCACGAACAAAATAGACGCCTGCCGGCATGCCTGCACCGCTGAGTGAAAGCGAGTAAATTCCTTGACGTGCTGTTCCGTCCCAGAGTGTGGCCATCCTCCTGCCGACCATATCGAAAACATGTACGGCAAGTTGTCCCTCCACCGGGACATGTACATCGAAGCTTACGTTGTGGTCGAACGGATTGGGATAGGCTTTGTCGAGCGAGAAATCATCTGGAACCACCTGGTCGTCGGACGCGGTGACATCAACGGTAAACGCTCCGATTCTTACCTCGACAGGGATGTTGACGCTAACGCTGTAATCACCGTAATGCAGATCAATGTCGACCGAAGAAACACTCAACGTGTCTGTCAACGTCTCCGCAGCGAGCTGAAGCTCGATCGTATGAGGTGCATTTCCAGTAGTATCTATTGGCATGATCCAGTCAGACGTTTCATGTAATTCCCACGACCAACCCATCGATCCAACGTCAGGTAACTTGATATATGAAGTGACGGATTCACTTCCATCGGCATAGATGGAAATCACGGATCTGTCGGGATATGGGATCGCCGGGAATGCGACATCTCCTTCCACTTCACCCGCTGGCTCCAGGGTCGATTCAAAGGACCCGTCTCCGTCGACGTCTACTTCAAATCCCTCTGAAGAAGGCGTTCCATCAGCGTGTATCGTGAAACGCATCGCGCCATTGACGTTTACAGGTTGGTCATTGAACAAGACTGTGAGCCTGGTCTCATCAAGGTCATCCACGAGCATGCGTGTTGCGCGAACATTTATATCCTCGGACACTGAAATCACTTCGATGTCAAAGACCCTTCCACGCGGAACAGACAGGGCGATAGTGTTATCCGATGGCCAGTATGAAATGCCGGGCACTCCATATTCGATCGCTCGAAAGTCTTCCAGTGAGATCGGGCCCGTTGTATTACCCAGAGAGTCCGTTACGATCGCTGCAATCGGACCGCTTCCGACCACATAAAATATGTCGGCACCACCCTCGATCAGAATTTCATCGGTCTTCTTCGTCGTACTGTTATCTTCGGCGACTACTGAGTAGCCCGATTTCAGCATGCGCTGGACTTCGGTAAGTGCCGACACAGAGCCGCCGAACTTGTCCCGGCAGTCATCCAGGATGATACCAGTGTGCGTGCATGCAAAATTTTGGACGGGCTCGACCCACGGAGAGTCCTCTCCGGAAAGATCCAGGGCGCCAACCCTGTTGTCAGCACCGAGAGTTGCACTTACAAGTGGTACAGTTTCGTCGCCCCAACCGAAGATTGGTGTAGTTCGTTCTCTCCAGATATCATGCCTGCGGGTATCCCCCGGTTCGAATCGGGAAAGCTCGAACGGCTCCAGAGATTTGTCGCTTAGCCAAGGCCCCTGAACCCAACCCGTAACGGTGCTGGCATGCAGAGCACCTGCCTGCCGAAACACCTGAGGCGGCCCGTCATATTCTCGCCAGTCATCGATGTGTGTATGTACGTCTTCCTGTTGCCCTGTTATCATGGATCCGTTTCGACCCATTCCGCGGGCCTCTCCATTACCACCAACTTTCGGATCTCCCAGGAAGCGAGCTGTCGATTCGAAAGTCTGCAATCGGTTGCCATATAGATCCTGAAACAGGAAATTATGCTTGTGAGAAATCGAGTTCAGATCGGTCGCATCCCAGTACAGTTTGGATGGCAATAACCCATATGCTCCGACGAGATTCCTTGCCATTCCGATCATGCGCCCCCACTCGACTTCAAAACCAACACCTGGAGTTTTCTCGACGTCAAAGACGTATCCAACCGCGTGTGCTGCAGCTGCCTTGCCGGCTCCGAGATAGGGTGCAGCGACACCAACATATCGGTGAACGTGATCTCTGGCGTGGTCTGCATCGCGCTTGATGTAGATGCTCGATACAAGGTTACCGTTTGAGTGCGCTACGAGGTCGACTTCGCATGATCGTGCAACATCTGGATTGTCGATTGTCAGCAGGTCGACTAGTTGGTATAATTCTGTTGCGCGATCAGCAGTGTTCGTCCGCCAGTCATATGGGAATCGCCATAAATCTCGGGTCACAGTATTATCCGTGTCAGCATACCCAGCATCCGCGATTGATGCAACGGCGGGTCCGTATACGTGAATACCTCCAAGTTCAAGCACTCCATCTACCGTCAGCGGTTCAAGACTGGTTCCGCTCGAATCCATGGCCATTCGGACCAGGCGATTATTGGCACCAATACCACCGTCGAGTCCAAACGGGATCCAGATATTGGTGCCATCGGCCGCTTTCAGCCACGACCCGCCAATTCCGGGAAGGTAGATTACTGGCCTCTTTAGTTGCGCCAGTTCAGACGTATTTCCATCGTCGTCGATTGCGAGCGCCGTCACTTCAACACCTTCACCCAGCTGCTCATCTAGTCCAATGCTAAAGAAACCGTCTGCATCTGCCGTTCCATTGCCCACGGGGAGGACCCATGCGGGCCAGTATCGACCGGCACTTAAACCTGAGTTCTCTACCTTGAAGACGATGACGTCTGAATTTGGACGAGTCATCCCGGTTACTTTACCTGATTCTATGGATAGAAGACGAGGGGCTGCAACCGCATCGTTTGGACCACCTTCACCCTGCTCCCATGAGAAACATGACGGTCCATCGCCGTTAAGGTCGACGGGTAGCATTGAAGGTCCAGCCTGTAAAAATGGTATCCGCAATTCGTTACGAAGAACGCTGATTCCCGTCGTGTTACTACCATTAATATCTATTCGTCCAAAGATTCTATTTTCGTCTTCGTCATCGATGCCTCCGATCGTCACATTGGTTGCACCATTCTCGACGATTATTGAGCCGAGACCCTGGAACGCGATAGCGCCTTCATCCCCGGGTAGGAACCCGATTGCTGACTTCAGCACTTCGTGGCCATCGCCACCGTCAAACCGAATACCCCAGCCACCAAAATGTGTTATGCTCAAACCCGCAATAGAGAAACCGTCTGCACCCGAAACCTCCAGGCCGTTCTGAACTCCAGAATCCAGTTGAATGTGAACCATTCCCTCCGGTTGAGTAGTTCCGTCGATAGACGTGGACGTGATGACCACAGGAAGGGCAGAGTCAATCGAAATAACAGGAATGCTGCCTCCTGGAATGTCAAAGATTATATCTGCACCGCCGATATCGTTGGCAATCTCAATTGCGGCTCGAAGTGTACACTGTTCTTCCTCCTGCTGCTCATCGACATCACAAAATTCATCGGATAAATCAGCGTCCGACTCATCTCCGGTCACGTTTACTATCAGCTCTCGTGATTTCGGATTGACTATCATCTTGTTTTCACATTCAACTCCTTCAACGCACTTGTCACGGACCTCGACCGAATTACCATCGGCATCTTTCCCCGTCACCGTCGCAAGCGTAGCTTCCCAAATTACCGGCACCGGGATCGTACTCGCCGCGCACGTCTCAACAGTATCGTCGCAATCACGAACTGCACCCGTTTCAACAGTATATATTTGGGTAACGGTTTTCTCGACGCCCGGTCCGACATCAGAAAAGACGACTGGGTCTTTGGATTCAGCAGGCTCGCCCCTAGTGCCATCTGTTGACTCAAGGTGATCACTCTCCGGGTATGTTGGAATAAATCCGAACAAAGGTCGAACGGTTACTTCAGCAGCCGGGGCAGAGCCAATATTTCTGACCTTCCCGATTACTGTGAACGTCTCGCCTACGAGAACCGTTTTCTGCACAACCTCTTCTTCATACTGAAGCAGTACCGCTTCGACCGTCACCCCCTTAGTGATATCGTTTGTCTGTCCATCGTTGTCCGTAACCACGAGGGTTGCCGAATACGATCCGGGCTCGGCAAAGAACTTTGTAATGACTGCTCCTCCTAGCGTATCACCATCACTGAAGATCCATTGATAACTGGACACCGGTACCTTTTCATCATCTTCTACCTCAAATGAGAAGTCGCGGAAACTACCATCAAGAGAAATGCCGAGTGGAGATGTCTGCTTCCAGGAAAAGTCTGCAATTGGCACATCGTTAGGGACGCTCCATACGGCATACCACTGGGACATGATAAATGGCGTAGTGCCACTGAAAGTGGGGGCACCACCCCAGATACCTTCATAGATGGATTTGAAATCAGCGCATGATTCGTAAACTGTTTCACCACCCTGCGCACCAGTTCCAAACGGCCATTGACCGAAATACCCCTCAGGAATGTCCCAACCAACTTCCGGCCAGGAGCCAATTTGAGTCCCTGCGAAAGGTACCCAGAACCCGTCCTCCTTATCCCCTTCAGCATCGAGGGTATACTCTGTGTAGGCGGATGGAACCCCTGTTACCTGTGCCTTTCTGTCGGGCCACCTGCTGTAAATACCTGCGCCACAATTATGGTATGGAAAGTCAAAGTAGCCGTAGTCGTACGGAATGGTTTCAACCTTAACACTGTCAAGTATCTGAGCAGATGAGGTATTGAAAAGGACAAAGAGAGACGTTAATCCAAAGAGAATCGGTTTCCGCATAGGTCGATACAACAGATAAACGAATGGTTTCAGCGCCCGTAAATTGCGTGGTCGATGACGAACAGACATACGGACCGGAAGTCGGCCCATACCTGTTCAACCGGAAAATATGTGTAAATCAGCTCAACAGAGATTGGAAATGTCCGATGATCGACGAATTGGCGACGGCGCCATTTTCCAAGCCCAATACTTGGAAGCACTGCGAGATACCGCGCCGTAACAGATCTACATATAAGAGCAACTTCCGTATCACGCGATAGTCTATAAACCAGAACCCAGGGCAATACTCAGGGCACTAATTCGTTATTAGTGGGTAATCATTTGCCCGATTTGCACTTTTTTCGTAACTAATAAGGATCTACCCGGCACCAAGACCGGGTACAACCGAATTACCAGAAGCACAAAGGAAATGGCTCTAAGAAAGACTCAAAAGGCTGACTTGAAGGCCAAATACCCGCTATTTGCGCAGGTTGGTACTATTATCGCCTTGCTTCTTCTCATACTGGCGTTCCGATTCAATATCCAGAGCACCGACGATTTCAACATTGTCATGCCTGAACAGGAATTGGTCCAGATGGAGGAGATCACTCAGACTACTCAGGTTGAGAAACCGCCTCCACCACCAAAACCACCGGTTCCTGTTGAAGTGCCGGATGATGAAATTCTGGAAGATGATGACCTCGACCTCGATGCCTCCCTGGATATCGACGAACCGCTTGCTGACCTTCCACCTCCTCCGCCACCTGCAGACAACGAGCCAGAAGAGCCCGAGATTTTCGTAATCGTTGAGAACATGCCGGAACTAATCGGCGGTTTGGAAGGGCTGCAGAAGCGAATCAGCTATCCTCCGTTTGCCAAGAAAGCTGGCGTTGAAGGCCGCGTTTTCGTTCAGTTCGTCGTTGACGAACAAGGCAATGTTCGCGACGCCGTTGTACTTCGTGGTATTGGAGCCGGCTGTGACGAAGAAGCTCTCAAGGCAGTCAACACTGCAAAGTTCAAGCCCGGCAAGCAACGTGGCAAACCAGTCCGCGTTTAAATGTCGCTGCCAATTACTTTTAAGCTCAAGTAAGCAGCAAGGCCGAAATTAAAAGCCCTCATCAGCAAATGCTGATGAGGGCTTTTTTATTTGGTCAAAACCTTGACGGTCCCGTTGGATTTACCGACCAGCACGGCAGTTGCCATCCCGATAAAAAGGCCGTGATCCAAAACTCCCGGTATTGATTTGATCGACCTGTCCAGAGCTGCCGGGTCGATAATCGAATCGAAATGCGTGTCAACAATCCACATGCCCTGATCTGAAACCACCGGACCATCCTTGCTCTTGCCCATCCGCAATTCCGGACGACCTCCCAGTTTCCGAAGCTGTTCGTTCACGAACTCGACCGCCATTGGAAGCACCTCCACCGGAACAGGACTCTTCTCTCCCAGCCTCTCAACAAGTTTTGAGTCATCAACCAGTACAATAAACTCGGAACTGGAACAGGCAATGATTTTCTCTCGCGTGTGTGCGGCTCCACGACCCTTTATCAAATCCAGAGATGGAGACACTTCATCAGCACCGTCAAACGAAAGGTCAAGCTGCCCGAGTGCAGACACCGGGACCGTTGGAATCCCGAGACTACGGGCGAGTCGCTCCGAGGCAAACGAACTTGGTGCACCAACAACCTTGATCCCTTCGGCATTGATACGCTCCGCGAGCACCCGTATTGCAATGGATGCCGTTGATCCGGTTCCCATTCCGATTTTCATCCCGTCAGAAATTCGAGCGACTGCGTTTTTCGCGGCAGCGAGTTTGGCAGGATCGGCGTTGGTCATTGTATAATCAGTCGAGTCGTGAGAAATACGTTCCTCGAAACTAATTCCTTTAGGTCAATTCCCCAATTGGGCCGGCGGGAGTAGCGCGGGAGGGAAATGTCGAGACAGGATACTATTCGTATCGCAGGGACTCGATCGGGTCTAGTTTTGCCGCCTTGTAAGCGGGATAGCCGCCAAAAACGAGGGCGAGGAACGTCACCATCACTACCGCAGCAATCGCCCAACCCCACGGGAAGGCGAAGCGAATGTCAAATTGCAGAGCCACAATATTGCCAAGGAGCATACCAAGAATTATACCTATCAACCCGCCGATCTGACAAAGGAAGAACGCCTCGAAAAGAAACTGTCGCATGATATCCCGACGACGTGCGCCGACAGATTTTCGGACACCAATTTCTCGTGTTCGCTCGGTCACTGAAACAAGCATGATGTTCATTATCCCTATGCCCGCTGCTAGCAGTGCAATCAGTCCTATGAGCGCCCCACCTGCAGTCAGCGTACCCGTGAAAGCATCGAAGATTGCCTGCATGGAGTCGTTAGTATCGAGCTCAAAATTATTCGGCTTACCGGGCTCGACTTTACGAACCATCCGCATCCTCCCGATGGCCTCTTCCATAGTTGAGGCAAGCCTGTTAGCATCCGCAACCCTGACCGATATCGATGCAATGTTTCGATCCGGTTGACCGTAAATCGAAATCAATCGGGTGATCGGTACGATCAGGCGGTTGTCAAGACTGAACCCGAGGAAACTGCCCTTCTTCTGAAGTGTGCCGATAACCTCAAAACGATGGCCATCCATTCTGACAGTTTTGCCAATTGGCGTCTCATTCGGAAATAGTTCTTCCACAATGTCAGCACCAAGCACAGTCAGCGATCGGCCGTACTGAACGTCCTGCTCAGTAATCATTCTACCCTGATCAAGTTCGTATCCGAAGTTGTCAGGAAAATTCTCGTCCCCCCCAAGCAGAACTATGTTTGGTGTGGTTTCCCGTCCAGCGTATTTGACACGGCCAAGGGTAAAGTCTTCGAGCGGACTAATCGTCACAGGCAGATTCATTGCGCGTTCGAAGCGCTCGACCTGTTCGTATGTTATCGGCGGTCGATTCCGGAGGCTGGCGTCCATTGGACCCGTCTGGATTGCCGGGTAGCGCGAAATCGTAAATGTTGATGTGCCGAGGAATTTCATCGAGTCCTGGAAATACACATCAATCACTTTGACGGCAGTAACCGAAACGATGATGGCGAAAACACCGATCACCATTCCAAGCAATGTTAGTCCGGACCGCAGCTTGTGTCCCCGAATGGCCTCGATCGCCATGCGCAAAGCTTCAAAGAATGCCATTACTCGTACCGCAGAGCTTCAATTGGTTCTGACCTGGCCGCTTTCCATGCCGGCGCGAGCCCAAAGATGGTGCCTATGAGGACTCATATGAGGAATGCAATAGCAACGACTGTCGCATCCAGAGAAGCCGGTAGAATCACGCGGATTCCCAGAACGACTGGTATCGAAAGTATTACGCCGACAACCCCGCCGACCGAACATACCAGAATCGCCTCGATCAGGAATTGAGTTAGAATACTCGAAAACTTGGCCCCGGTTGCTTTTCTGATACCGATCTCGCGTGTTCTTTCCTTGACCGAGACAAACATGATGTTCATTACCCCGATCCCTCCTACAAGAAGCGAAAGTGCCGTCAGCCCGATTCCAACCGAATAAATGGCCGTCTTGACCGGAGCAATCTGAGCACGCAGCGTCTCCTGCTCGTTGATCTCAAAATCATCTTCCTGTTTGGCATCAAGACCTCTGGCAACACGAAGAATACCTGTAATTTCATCCTTCGCAACGCTGACATCAGCATTGTCTATAACCTTGACGCGGACCGATACATCTCGATACCTGGTCCCATAAATCTTTTGAAATGTTTTAAACGGAATTTGGACTGTTCGATCCCCTGAATCAGAATTACCTCCAGCACTCGAGCCCTCCTTTTCAAGCACACCGATAACGTCGAAACGGCGACCACCGATCCGAACTGTCTTGCCCAGTGGCTGCTCAGACGGGAAGAGTCGTTCGGCTACTTCGAAACCCAGTACTACTACATCGCGGGCGCTTCGATCGTGGATATCGGAAAAAAAGTTGCCTGACTCGATGCTGACATCGTGTACACGCGAATAGTTGGACGAAAGTCCGATAACCTGGACGCCACTGAGGTTGTTACTCTTATAGTCAATGCTGCGGGACGTCCTCACAACGGCCGTGGCTGCCGATGCAAATTGCGATCGCTGCTCTACGACCTCAGCAAGATCTTGAGTGATATTTGGCCTGTTGATATAGTTCCACCAGTCACTTACAAAGCTCCAGGGCCATTTCTCTATGTAGAGT
>JABDKO010000096.1 GCA_013002165.1 Rhodothermales bacterium
GATGGACGGCGGCGGTATCGGCACGCCGTCACGGCGGGACGCTGAAGGCATTGTGCGTAAGCTTTACATTATCGAAGAACAGTTGATCCAGTTTCGAGCCAAGGCAACCCAGGATCTGATCAACTACCCGGTGCGCCTGAACGACAAGCTCTCGACCTTGTTCACGCTGGTTGAGAAATCCGACTCACCGCCTGCAGCCCAGGACTACGAGCTCTTTGCAGAGCTGCAGGAACGGATACAAAAGGTTGTAGAAGACCTCGACGAACTTGTGGAGGACACCAACTGGTCGCGGCTTGGAATGGAGGTGAACTGATTCTTGGTACACGATTGGTCTTGGCGCTGACAGTAAAAACTTGTGCCGACAGCGCCAATTGGATTGCGGAAATAGATTATGCCCAGCGACGTTTTGCAACACAGCGTAAGGCGTATGACGACGGACAGATTACAAGCAATCTAAATCACTCAATTTGAAGCGTCTTATGAGACGACGAATATCTTTTTAAGAACGCGTCTCCGTCAACTATTTTCTCGCCTTCATTTAATTTCTGTATTGCAGCGCCTCTTCTGGTGTCTGCCGACCACATTGCGCGATATCTTTACATTCGAAGACGAGAGCTGTCCACTATCGGTCGTTTATGTCCGTTTTCAGTGTGCACTGCACGGCGATCGGCAAGCAATAGCCAAGCGCTCTGCATATACTGTTCAGTTGGTGACTCTGCGGGAGCCACTGCACGATTCATTACAATAACTAAAAATGGGGAATTGATAATGAAAAAATATTTAATCAGTATCACCGCGGGAATCGCAATATCGTTGTTGGGTGTATCTTTGTCATCTGCACAGGAGGACGGGCCGCCGAATTTCGTGCCGCTCGAGATGCAGGTCTGCAATTATCGGGATGGAAAAAATCGCGACGACCTTGATGAATCTCTGGAAGAGATGACCGACTGGATGGAAGAAACCGACAGCGAGCCTTACGCAGGCTGGATCGTCGAAAAGTGGATCACGGGTGGCACTCAGGACTTTGATTTTCTGTTTCTGAATGCATGGCCTGATGGATCTACAATGGGCAAAGACATAACGGACTACGTTTCGACTGCCGGGGATGCGATTGAAGCTTTCAACGACGTAGCGGATTGTCCTGCTACTGTGTTTTTTGGAAGCCTTAATGTCAAAGAGCCTCCCGAGGGAAACACAAGCAGCGACAATTTCGTGCTCACTGTTTCCGATTGTAACGTTATGGAAGGGCGCAAAATGCAGGATGCGGTCAACGCAATACGTGAGTATTCTGACTACAGAGATGCTAACGGATCCGCAGGGGGTACGTATCTCTGGTTTCCTGTGCTCGGTGGCGGTGACGAAGAATTTAGCTTCAAACTGGTTAACAGTTATGCAAGTGTTCAGGCATATGGTGACGCGTACCAGTGGAACATCGAAAATGCGTCATATCTGATGCGCAATGATCTGTCGGAAGGACTGCTCGATTGCGATGTCGCGCGCTCCTATGTCGGCGACACAATCATAAATACCATAACGGGAAATTAACGGGTCGCCTGGAGATAAAAAGCGGCGAGCATAGCTCGCCGCTTTTTACTGTGTCCGTGCATAGCAGTTCGATCAAAAAGTGCGATGTATGCAATGTTAGTAAGAAATTAGTAGCCGATCTTAACAACGAGCGGGATAAATCGGGTGGTTGGGTTACGCGCATCAATCTACTTGCGAGCAGATCTGGAATTCGGCTTTATCGGTCGTGTCGCAAAGTCGATTCCGCAGGCTGTCAGCAAAGAATGATAGGTCGTAAACGCCGTACGTGTTTCCGGTTTCAGTGTCTTGAATACGGTGACACGATTGATACCGGCGAGTTTGGCGACTTTGCCAACACCCCGAGCTCGAATAACGTCGCCGATGGCTGTCTTAAACACAACCTCGTCGCCTTCCAGCAGGGCGTCATTAATGTACGCAGCAGCATATGACGGATCACGAAGATCTGCGTATAGATCCACTTTCACGTTCAATTCTGCTGCAGCGCTTATTTTCTTACCCATCATGTCGTTCTCGAAAATCTCTCAACCTGTCGCGAGCCCGGTTGACCGCTCGTTTTTGGTCATTCTTCCCTGAGCCGTCTAGTAAAAGCACAATCGCGTCTTCAATGTTTGCGAAGTAGATGCGCAGGCCAATACGGCCTGCCAGTCGCATCTCGTACAGGCCGCCTTGAAGAGAACGGCAGTCTCCGAAATGTCCATGCTCTTCGACGGCACGTAGTCGCCTTCTGATCGACGCCTGGCGTTGACCGTCCAATTTCTCGAGCCACTCGACAAATGGTTGTCGCCCCGAATCCGTTTGATATACCAGCAGCTTCATCGAAGATACTATAGAGAGCGTTGCCTATAGGCAACATTCGGGAATTTCGGCGGTTGTGTGAGTTTTGCGTGACTGAGTGCCGCTCAGTTCGTCAATTTACTGCCGTAACGTGATGTACTAGCCCGACAATTTACGCATCTTGGACGCAGGTACCGGTGTACTGGTGCTGGAAAACGCGGCTTGAATCAGCTGTTTCTGACGTCGTCTGCCAGCGCCCTGACGATGGACACAAATTCGGCCTGTATCCT
>JABDKO010000129.1 GCA_013002165.1 Rhodothermales bacterium
AGTACGCCTTGACCTGAACAATACCTCCCGGCGCTTCCAGTACTATATCAGTTTCCGGTTCGGTTACGGGTAGTATACCGGTATTGAGAAGTACCGTTGCGACACAGATAGAATTGGATCCCGACATTGGCGGAGTATCCGCCGGCTCCATGATGATGAACGCAGCATCGGCGTCAGGATGCACTGGCGGGACAAGGAGATTCACATGACGAAATACACCACCGCGCGGTTCGTTCAATACGTAATTGCGCAGCGATTCGTCCTGTTCGATAAATGTCCGCTGTTCCCAGATCGTATCGCCCGGAGGAGGCGGAACGCCGCCGACAATCACATCGCCGACCTCACCGGCAGCGTGACAGCTCACTACCTGAATGACTTTTGATTCAGGCATTGGCGACTCCGGCATGGTTTCTATTAGCTATAAACTTCGACAAAGATATCACCGACCTTCTCCGGACATACGCGCCGATATCCACTTGTTTCCAAAGAAAAACAGGGCCAGAACAAGAGCCCACTGTGAGATGACAGTCATCAGACTGTCTGTCTCAAACGGATCGTACCACTTCTCGGTAACTGACTGCGAAAGCCACCACGCCAGCAAAAATACTGCGGCAATGGGAATGAAATATCGGACTACAAACACCCACCATTTTCCGATGGACCAGTCTCCCGGCTGCCCGATCAAACTCTCGGTTCTCATTGTTGAGACACCGTTCTTGATTACGATGAACGCTACGAATGCACCCGAGATCATCAGAGCAACACCCCAGACAAAGTCCTGGTTGCTTAGAATGTTCAAGTTGATAGCGGAGGGAATTCCGAGCAGGTAGCTTACGCCGACGACCAGCCCGATAGCTTTCGGACGAGTAAAACCGGCATCAATAAATACTCGTGTTGGCAGTTCAAGCTGAGCAATGAGCGAGGAAAATCCTGCGAACGTCAGACCCAGAAAAAAGAGGATGGCCAATGGAGCCCCGAGAAACATCCTTTCGAACAACTGCGGCATCCAGATGAAGGTCAGTCCGGTAGATGCAGGTCCGCTGGTCTTCATGATCTCCAGAATCTCTACTCTGTTCATACTCATTTCGGTCTGAAGGATGGCAAACACGGTCCCGAAAACCATCAGGGCAGCAAGAAGAGAAACAATGTTGTTTCCTATAGCGGTCGCAAATGCATTCTTGACTACTCCCTGCCTGACACTCATGTACGCGGCATACGTCAGAAACAGGCCCCACCCTGCTCCGGTATCCCATGCATTTTGAGTCAGCGCCTCAATCCAGATCCTCGGACGAGCCAGTTGACTCCACTCGGGCGTGAACAAATATGTGACACCATCCCACGCACCCGGCAACGTGAGTGCGCGAATCACGGAGATCATCACAATTATCAGAAGGGTTGGCACGAGCACCTTGTTGACACGCTCAATGGAATTGACTCCCTTCCAGATTGCCAGTGCTCCCAAACCCATAGCTAGCGCGTGGAACAACAACGGCCACCCGCCACTCTGGTAGTTGTCCCACGTAGCTATCGCGGCTTCTGTTGTCTGTGGCAGAGGTGCAATGATCGATTGTATGAGGTAGTAAATACACCAGCCGACAACAACCGTGTAGAAAAAGGTGATGGCGGTTGCGACGAACGCGACAAATGCTCCCATCCAGGCAAACTTCTTCCCGCCCTCCTTGATGAAGGTGCTGACCACGCCCGAACGATGCTTTCGGCCCCAGACATATTCGATCATGATAAGGGGAATGCTCCAGGCGAACAGGAACACCAGCCAAGCAATCAGAAAGGCACCTCCGCCTTCGTCACCACCATTCTGAGCGACGATGCGCGGGAATCTCCAGATGTTACCTGTTCCAACGGCAATTCCGAGAACGCTGAGGAAAAACCCCCACTGCGATGAAAACCGTTGTTTGGTATTGGTGCCGATTTCTTCAGCCATAGTGCGTTCGCTGATCGTGGATTACTGGATGGATCGAGTCGCCGAGGTGGAACGAGTAGACTGGCGCATCTGGCATTGTACCGGATTCCACGCAGGATTGCCGTAAGTATAATGCAATCATGCGAGAGTTGTGAATCATCATCGGCTTGTTCGTCGTGCCTCACTGACGCGCATCTCCTATATTTGTTGGATCCGCCCTCCCTTAAACCCCCGGAGTTCATTATGCATCGAAGTACTTTTAGATACATGACCTTCGCCTGCCTGGCATCGTTTGTTCTGACTATTGTCGGATGCAATATTAAATCCACGCAAGAACAGGTAGCTGCCGCACGAGCTCAGTACACTGTTACGCTGAACGACGTTACGGCTGCCGAGGAGCTGGAGCCCGAGCTTGAGAATGAGGCAGGGCTTGCCGAGTCAGCAGCAGAGGCGGCAGAAATCGCGTCTGCAACAGAAGAGGCAGCAGCTGAAGGTGAGGAAACCGATGAAGGTGCGATGGGGATGGAAGACGAGGGACCACAATCGACAAATGTACTCTTCGACATCCTCGTGTCTTTCCAAGGCAAGAATCCCCTGGATGGAATAACCGTGGACGTCACGCATGTCGACGAAGACGAAGAGGAAAAGGGGGTATACCTGCAGTTTGTCGATACGGCCGGAATGCTTGATGGAGAAACACGTCAGGTTGACTTCGAACTGGAAGGCGTAGCGGTGGAGGATGGTGACGCTTTTTCTGTAACGCTTGCCTCGGGAGTACCGGCGAACGCTGGTGACTATCGCGAATTTTCCCAGGCCAGTCCGTGACGTAACACTGTACCGGACGTGACAGACGTGTTCTTGACGTGTGTAAGTTACCCTTTATCGCGCAGCACGAATTCTTTCGTTTCTCCCGGCAGTACATCAAACACTACCCTGTCATACGTTCCGCGCCATCCGACTGCGTTGTAGGTTCCGGGTATCAGAACGTGAACTACGCCCGAGTTTTTCACTCGACCCTTCTTTTCAGCTCCACGAGCGACGAAGACACGCTTGTCATCGTCACGCGATCCATCGGCTTTTTGATAGATAAATGTGACGTGGGCAGCAGGCACCACCAGATCGATCTGCTGGTCGTCCGCTTCAGCGCTAACATTTACACCCTGCTCGACATGCGGATTGAGGTCGTTGTCCAAACGGACCTCGTATGTGCCGGGTAGGACTTGCGCACCGTTCCTCGCATGAACGCGATACTTCTGCTCGCCATCCTGCCACAAATCATAATTTCCCTTTAATGGAGTTTCCGAGCCAGCCGCGACCATACGAAAGGTCACGTGTACCGTATGGACAAGTTCAAAGTTAAGCTCCTTATGATCTCCGGCAGCCAGCGTTTCGTTAACTGTGAGATCGTTGTCGCTGGTCAGTCTGGTCCGGAATTCATAAGTGCCCTCCTCGACGAAGACCTCGTCCATCCAGCGGAACCTGAAAACTTCAACTCCATTCTGGAACGCCACGATATTCGCTCCCCGCTGTTCTTCATCACCATCCATAAAACGCGCCTTGACGGATGGCGGTACAGTTACCTCCACTTCGACGATAGAATCATCGTCGCCTCGGGCCGTAACCGTTTGCTGAACAGGTTTGTAGAGAGTCCCGTTCGCCGTGCGCACTCCGACATCGAGAGTGTACGTACCGGCGTCTACCTGATTGCGTGAGTTGCTCGAAACGTCAAATCGGTCGACACCGTCCTGCGATAGTGTTCCTTCCACACCAATCGGATTACCGTCACTGTCAATTCCCTTGAGCCAGAAGCCTACGGTCTGCGCGCCTTCAAATTCAGAAGGATCGTCGGGCGTTTCCTCTTGACCTGAATCGGCAACGGCATCCTGAATTTTGCCAAGCCCGATAGCGAGCTCCATGCCGGATTCCGCATCCTGATACTCCGTTCCCGAAGCCTCGGCAATGCACTGAAGACTTGCCTTTTCTTTTTCTTCCAGACCAAACCCGACTACATGTACGTTGATATCAATGCCCTGCTCTTTCCATTCACGTACCAGTGCACACGGATCCTCATCACACGTTTCGATTCCGTCGGTGATTAGAATGATCTCACCCGTGCGATCGCCAAAGTCATCAAGTGCCTGTCGCAAGCTGTACGTAATCGGCGTCTTGCCAAGCGGGTTGAGATTCTTCGTAAACGCCTTGACCTGACCAACTGCTGCCGACGACGGACCGAATGGAACAACAAGTTCTGAATCGCGACAATCTCCTTCGCGACGGTGTCCGTATGCTCTCAGAGCCAGATCAGCGGTACCGAAATCCTGCGATACGAAATCCTCCAGAACAGATTTTGCGACGACCACCTTGTGCGACTTGTCCGGTAGCTGACCCCACATTGATCCTGAAGCGTCGAAGATTATATAGACCGCATCGGCCGACTGTGCCGCAGCGATCGGTGTCTCAACAAGCAAGCATAATGTCGCCAGGACGAGAAGAACGTGTTTCATGGTTTTATTGAAATGTATGTGGCGCCACCGAGTGGCATGCAGCTCCGACCCGATTGACACGCTGTATTTGTCACACTACGAATCCTCTACGCATACTACCAACCACGATAACATTCTACCGTGAGTTTCGCAATGTGGAGGTTTCCTGCTGGTGGCTCAACGGCCCGTCGGGTCCGGTTTTACAACATGGGCTTGTCATGATAGCGAATCAGATCTACGCATGGTTCCTTTCGGGAGATGATCAGTCGGCGTTAACGACTGGCGATACTTCCTGTCCGATAAGCTCAATCGATCGGAGGAGCTTTTCGTGTGACAGGCCTGCAT
>JABDKO010000131.1 GCA_013002165.1 Rhodothermales bacterium
TGGTGACAACACGCAGTTCAAGGTAAAACTGATCGTACCGATCGCGATGGAACAGGGTCTGCGCTTCGCTATTCGCGAAGGCGGCCGTACCGTCGGCGCCGGTGTCGTATCGAAAATCCTCGACTAATGAGAATGCAGCAAGCACACCGCCGGAATTCGGCGGTGTGCTTCTGTGTATGCAAGTAATAAGATATGGCTAGCCAGAAAATTCGAATCAAACTGAAATCTTACGATCACAGCCTGATCGACAAGAGTGCAGAGAAAATTATTCGCACAGTCAAGTCGACCGGCGCGGTGGTAAGTGGGCCGATCCCGCTTCCGACAAAGAAGGCAATCTATACGGTCCTTCGTAGTCCGCACGTGGACAAGAAAAGTCGCGAACAGTTTGAGACCCGAAGCCACAAACGATTGATAGACATTTTGTCGACAAGCAGCAAGACGGTTGACGCCTTGATGAAGTTGGAACTGCCCAGTGGGGTAGACGTCGAGATAAAGGTCTGACGAAGTAAATGAAGTACAGTAATTACATACACTGCATTGTCATTCTAATTGTAGCCCTCACCTGGACTGCATGCGATAGTAACGATCCGGATCCTCCCGAGAACGACGATGCCAGTGCACTTTTCTTCGGCGACTGGAACCTTACCGGGGCTAACGACGATAGTGGCTCCCGGCTGGGTGACCTTGCGAATCGATACAACTTTATAGAGGCAGAATTCGCGACAGACACTACGTTTGCGCTTGTGCTCGACTCCAACAATGAGACAGTCCCGGATGTCAATCTTACTGGGACGTTCAATGCTACATTATCGGAATCGCTCATGCGACTGATGGCAGACTTCAACGGCACGCCGGTCAGTCTGACTTTTGGCTACGAGTTTACCGACGAGTCACAGCAGGAGGTAGCATTCATGACAACGACCTCGCAGACTGACGTATTGAATTTGGCGATCGGTACCGACTTCAGTGGTCCGACAACCTTGACGTTCTCGCGAATAGAGGACTAACACGAAATCAGGCACAAAGAACAATGAGCCAGGCAATTATTGGACGCAAGATCGGAATGACGAGCGTGTTCACCGAAAACGGTGAAAGCGTTCCCGTCACTGTTATCGAAGCGCCCGACAATGTTATTACGCAGATCAAAACTGTCGAAACAGACGGCTATGAAGCTGTGCAGATTGGTTATGGTGCGCGCAAGGAAAAGAAAACCACGAAGGCACTCAAGGGCCACTTCGAAAAGAGCGGCACGGAACCGAAGATTCGGTTGAACGAATTTAACAATCTGCTCGAAGGGGCGGAAGCCGGTGATTCTTTCTCCGCATCGGACCTTTTTTCTGAAGGCGAACGCGTTGATGTGATTGGAACATCGAAGGGAAAGGGTTTTCAGGGCGTCGTTAAGCGTCACGGATTTGCTGGCGTCGGTGGCGCAACGCACGGTCAGCATAACCGGGATAGAGCACCGGGTTCGATCGGGGCAGCTTCGACGCCGAGCCGGGTATTCAAGGGAATGAAGATGGGCGGTCGAATGGGCGGAGAACGTGTTACGGTTCAGAATATCGAGATCGTACGAATCGTAGCTGACAAGAACCTTGTCCTCGTCAGAGGTGCAGTTCCCGGTCCTAACAAAGGAATTGTGGCGATCAGAAAGCGAATTACAACGCTCCCCGTCGTCGAGGAAAACGATTAATACTAGTTAACCATGAAAGTCAACGTATACGATACAGACGGTAAGGACTCCGGTCGCAAGGTCAACCTTGAGAAGGCAGTCTTTGAAGCGGATCCCAACGATCACGCAATTTGGCTTGATGTGCGGCGTATTCAGGCAAACATGCGCCAGGGAACGCACAAGACGAAAGAGCGCGGCGAAGTTGCGGGCAGTACCCGCAAGCTGTACCGGCAGAAAGGAACTGGAAACTCGCGCGCAGGCAGCTCGAAATCTCCAATCCGCAGGAGCGGAGGCAGGACGTTTGGACCCCGCCCGCGCAAGTACTCCCTCAAGATTAATCGGAAGACGCAGCAGCTCGCCCGCCGGTCCGCTCTATCCTATAAAGCTCAGGACAGCGCCATCCGCGTGGTTGAGAATATTGGAATAGACACCCCGAGTACCAAAACAGCGAAAGACTTCATCGCGAAACATGACCTGTCCGGAAAGAAGGTGTTGATCCTGACGAAAGAAAGCCAGAGCGCGGTTTATGCGTCTTGCCGAAATGTACCCAAGGTCACGGTCCGCGAGGCAACGACTGCATCAACGTTCGATTTTATGAACGCCTCGATCATTGTTCTGGAAGAAGCTGCCGTCAGAGGTTTGACGACCAGTCTCAAGCGAAACCTTAGTACCCGAAAATAGCTTAGCATCGCAGTAGCGACGACACTGAAATGGCACAAGAAATTTTAATACAACCCCTCGTTACAGAGAAGCTTTCCGCTCAGATGGAAGAGGGACACTATGCTTTCGTAGTTCGCAAGGATGCTAACAAGGTCCAGATCAAGAAAGCTGTTCAGGCGCGGTATCCGGACATCAAGATTAAAGAGGTCCGCACAATGATCGTGCGAGGCAAGCGTCGTCGGCAGCAGACTCGTGCCGGTGTGGTTGAGGGTCGCGTTGCGGCGTTCAAGAAAGCGATTGTTACGCTTCAACCAGACAGTGCACAAATTGACTTCTTCGAAGAGATATAGATTGAACAGGGCGCAAAACCAACTGGTACGTATGCCCGGAGATTATCAATGGCAATAAAGAAACTCAAACCGAATACACCCGGCCAGCGACATCGCTCGGTGTCTGCCTTCGACACGATTACGAAGAGCACACCTGAGAAAAGTCTGCTGGCACCGGTCAAGCGTAAGGGCGGAAGGAATAACACCGGTCGGATCACGGTCCGTCATCAGGGCGGTGGGCACAAGCGTCGCTACCGGATCATCGACTTCAAGAGAAACAAGATCGGTATTCCGGCAAAGGTTGCGAGCATTGAGTATGATCCGAACAGGTCAGCTCGTATTGCGCTGCTGGTCTATGCCGACGGCGAGAAGCGATACATCATCGCACCCAATGAGCTGACTGTTGGTATGTCGGTCCAGAATGGGCCGAATGCTGCTCCGGAACCAGGTAACTGTTTGCCACTGGCCAATATCCCGGTTGGTACGTTTGTCCACGCGATTGAGATGAAGCCCGGCAAAGGCGCACAACTTGCTCGATCAGCAGGTACTTATGCACAGCTCACCGCACGAGAAGGCAAGTACGCGATTCTGCGCCTGCCCTCGTCCGAGACGCGAATGGTTCCTGTTGCGTGCATGGCTACGATCGGGACGACAAGCAATCCGGAGCATATGAACATTGACCTTGGTAAAGCAGGTCGCAAGCGCTGGAAAGGAGTCAGGCCGAAAACTCGTGGCGTTGCCATGAACCCGGTGGATCACCCAATGGGCGGTGGTGAAGGCAAAGCCTCCGGCGGTCATCCGCGCTCACCTACCGGTGTGCCGGCGAAGGGTTACAAGACCCGACGCAAAAAGAAGCAGTCGAACAAGTTTATCATCCGGCGCAGAATTAAGTAGTAGACAGATTACGAAACACAGATGGCACGATCACTTAAGAAAGGTCCTTTCGTTTATTACAAGCTTCAGCGCAAAGTTGATGAGCTCAACTC
This sequence comes from Rhodothermales bacterium, assembly GCA_013002165.1. Lineage (GTDB taxonomy): Bacteria > Bacteroidota > Rhodothermia > Rhodothermales > JABDKH01 > JABDKO01. Next base: position 3,645 of record JABDKO010000131.1, read on the forward strand.
TTCTGGTAAGAAGAAGGTCGTCAAGACCTGGAGCAGGGCATCGATGATTACTCCTGAGTTTGTAGGCCACACGTTTGCAGTACACAACGGCAAGCAGTTTATACCCGTTTATGTAACTGAAAACATGGTTGGTCATCGTCTCGGTGAGTTTTCTCCCACACGGTCCTTCAGGGGACACTCTGGGGAGAAACGAGATCGTCGGGCATAGAGAGTAGAATACAATTTTATGCAAGCTTGGTAGCAGGTAATGGAAGCAAGAGCAATCCGAAAACATATTCGAACGTCACCCCGCAAGATGCGGACGGTGGTCAATGTTGTTCGTGGTCGCAGTGTGCCGGAAGCACTCGACATACTGAACTTCCTGCCTCAGCAGGTAACGAGTACCGTCAAGACGACCATAATGTCGGCTGTTCATAACCTGATGGATAAGAATCCGGATGAACGGTTCGACGAAAACGACCTGGTTGTCAGCCTTATCAAGGTTGATGAAGGTCCAATGTTCAAGCGGTTCCGACCGGCCCCTCGCGGTCGTGCACAGCGGATTCGCAAGAGAACGAGTCATTTAACAGTGATAGTGTCGACGGGCGACGCTGAAGAAGAATCAGACGATTAACATATTAGTCAGGTAAGAAATTGGGTCAGAAAACAAATCCGATCGGCTTTAGGCTCGGGATAATTCGCGGCTGGGATAGCAACTGGTACGCGGAAAAGGATTTTGCTGAAAAGCTCGTTGAAGACGAAGAGATTCGAAACTACATGACTGCTCGATTGAAGCGAGCTGGTCTTAGTCGCGTCGTAATCGAGCGTACACCGAAGAGAGTCATCTTGACGCTTCACACAAGTCGTCCGGGAGTTGTCATTGGTCGCGGTGGAAGTGAGGTCGAAAAACTTCGGGAAGAGCTCAAGAAGCTGACGAACAAGGACATCCAGATTAACATTAACGAGATCAAGCGGCCTGAATTGGATGCCAGTCTCGTAGCACAGAATATTGCCCAGCAACTTGAGGGACGAGTTTCGTTCCGCCGCGCAATGAAGCAGTCACTTACCGCTGCTATGCGAATGGGAGCTGAAGGTATACGTGTTAAAGTTTCTGGTCGTTTGGGCGGCGCGGAAATGGGCCGGACCGAGCAGTATCTGGAGGGTCGCGTACCGCTTCATACCGTTCGTGCAGACATCGATTACGCTGAAGCAACGGCGTTCACGATCTATGGCACAACAGGTGTCAAAGTGTGGATTTATCGCGGCGAGATTCTCGGCAAGCCGGACTTGAGTCTGAATGTTCAGGCACAGCGCCAGCAGATGCAGCAGATGCAACCCGAGCGGAGAGGTGGTGGTGGTCGAGGTCGTCGGCGCGATGACAAAGGCGACAAGGGCGGCCGCTCACGATCCAGACGAACCAACAAGTAGGCAACGGAACCTAGACGGAGAGTAAGTTATGTTGATGCCAAAGCGGACAAAGCACCGCAAGATGCATAAGGGTCGCATCAAGGGTAATGCCCAACGCGGCACACGGGTTTCGTTTGGCGATTTCGGAATCAAGGCCCTTGAGCCTGGCCGAATTACGAGCAGACAGATTGAAGCTGCCCGTATTGCCATGACCCGTAATATGAAACGTGCCGGAAAAGTCTGGATCAGAATTTTTCCAGACAAGCCAATCACCAAGAAGCCCGCTGAAGTCAGAATGGGTAAAGGAAAAGGATCACCTGAGTACTGGGTTGCCGTTGTGCGTCCCGGTCGTGTGATGTTTGAGGTTGGCGGCGGTATACCACAGGATCTGGCTGTTGAGTCAATGAGATTGGCACAACAAAAACTGCCGATCAAAACGAAGGTTGTCGTACGACCCGACTACCGCGAAGCAGCACCGACTCGATAAACTCGGATTTAATAGACATGAAGGCTGAAGAAATCAGAGAAATGACCACGGATGAGATCCGACAGCGAATTGCAGACGAGAAAGACCAGTTGAGTCATATGACGTTCCAGCATGCCGTTGCCGAGCTTCCAAATCCGATGGTCCTCAGATACAAGCGCAAATTGATTGCGAGGCTGAATTCAATTTTGGCAGAAAAGCAAATAGACAACAACTAGATGGTAGTTGGTGAGGGAACCGCACAGGGCTCACCAAGCCAGGCAAACAATGGAAACAGTAGAACGAAAGTCCAGAAAAGAGCGCGTCGGTCTCGTGACCAGCGCAAAAATGGATAAGAGTATTGTCATTTCGATCGAAAGACAGGTAAGCCACCCGATCTACGGAAAGTTTATCAAGAAGACGTCTAAGATCATGGCACACGACGAGGAGAATACTGCCGCACAAGGTGATACGGTTCTGGTTATGGAAACGAAGCCTTACAGCAAGAACAAGCGCTGGCGCCTCGTGAAAGTAATTGAACGAGCCAAGTAAGCGACAACCATTTTTTAGAACGGTAATCATCGATGATTCAGCAAGAGTCAAGACTGAAGGTAGCTGACAACAGCGGAGCGAAAGAGGTTCTCTGTATTCGTGTGCTGGGTGGTAGTAAGCGCCGCTATGCGCGAATCGGCGATCAGATCGTCGTGACGGTCAAGACAGCGATCCCGGGCGGCAACGTCAAGAAAGGCGAAGTATCAAAGGCGGTCGTTGTGCGGACAAAGAAAGAGTTCCGCAGGAAGGATGGATCGTATATACGATTCGATGAGAACGCAGCAGTACTGCTTAACCCGCAGGGTGAGCCGCGGGGTACTCGTATTTTCGGCCCGGTAGCCCGGGAGCTCCGCGAGAAACAGTACATGCGCATAGTCTCTCTCGCGCCGGAAGTGCTTTAAACGAATTGAGATAGATCAGGAATTCGATGCCACGAACATCAAACAAACAGAAAAAACTCCACATCAGAAAAGGTGATGTAGTACGAGTTATTTCTGGAAATGAAAAAGGAAAGGAAGGGAAAGTCCTGAGGGTGTTTCGCGAGAAAGAGCGAGTCATCATCGAGGGCGTCAACATGCGTATCCGCCACATGCGTCCGAATCAGACGTATCCGCAGGGTGGACGTGTCGAGAGAGAACTGCCGATTCATATTTCGAATGTAATGCCGCTTGATTCCGACGGAAACCCGTCTAGAATTGGTCGCAAACCTATTGAAGATACTGAGACTGGAAAAACACGTTGGGTACGCTACGCCAAGACAACAGGCGAAGAACTCGATTGATCTTAACCAGCTCATTTTCAGACTAGCAGGATGGAAAAATATATACCAAGGCTGAAGGCCCTTTATCGTGACGAAATTGCAGGCAAGTTGTCTGAACAATTCTCGTACGACAATGCGATGGAGATTCCACGACTGACAAAGATCGTCGTCAATAAAGGAGTGGGAGAAGCCGTTGCAAACAAGAAAGCATTAAACGAAGCTGTTGAAGAGCTGCGTTCGATAACCGGTCAGCATCCTGTCAGCAGACAGGCTCGCAAAAGCGTGTCAAACTTCAAGCTGAGACAGGGAATGCCTGTCGGCGTGTACGTTACGCTTCGCGGCGATCGGATGTGGGATTTCCTGGACAGGCTGATCTCTCTGGCGTTGCCGAGAGTTCGTGACTTCCGTGGTATTCCGGACAAGAGTTTTGACGGGCGGGGAAACTACTCTCTTGGTATTAAGGAGCAGATTATTTTCCCGGAGATAGACATTGACAAAGTCGACAAGATCGACGGCATGGATATCACTTTCGTTACTACCGCCAAGACGGATGCAGAGGCATTGGCGCTGCTCAAAGCGCTGGGCATGCCGTTCGTTCGGCGAGATGCGGCACCTGCTGGTGTCAACTAGAAATTAATTAGAGTACAGGAGTCCACAATGGCAAAGACAAGTTGGATGGCACGAGAGAGAAAGCGCCGCAGAATGGTTGTCAAGTATGCAGCCAAAAGAGCAGCGCTGAAAGAAGCTGGTGACTACGAAGGTCTCCAGAAACTTCCTCGAAACGCCAGTCCGGTAAGACTTCGCAATCGCTGCGCAATGTCGGGAAGATCACGAGGCTATATTCGTCGCTTTGGAATCTCCCGGATTGTATTTCGCGATATGGCGCTGGCAGGTAAGATTCCTGGCGTGCGCAAGGCAAGTTGGTAATTTAGAAAGAGAAACACACGAATGAGTGGTATAACTGATCCGGTAGCAGATTATCTGACGCGACTTCGCAACGCGCAGAAGGCTGGACACCGTCACCTTGATGTACCTGCTTCCAAGTTGAAGCGCGCAATGACGCAGATACTTGTTGAGAAAGGATATGTCGCGCGGTTCTTGAATGTCGATGACGGCAAGCAGGGGCTTCTCCGAATTTATCTCAAGTATGATGACAAGGGGAAACCTGTAATTAAAAGCCTGAAACGAGTGTCCAAGCCCGGTCTAAGGAAGTACGTAGATGCTGACAGTCTTCCACGTGTCCGCAATGGACTCGGGGTGGCAATAGTGTCAACATCGCAGGGCGTAATGACCGACAAGGAAGCACGAAGGGTACATGTAGGCGGCGAAGTGCTGGCTTACGTTTACTAGAATTGCGCTAGCGGATAAAGAAAAGGAAAGCAAAATGTCTCGAATTGGCTTCGCACCGATAAGTGTTGCAGAGAACGTAACCGTAGATATTGGTTCGAATAATTTTGTCACGGTAAAAGGACCCAAGGGCGAGTTGACCCTGCAGGTGAATCCTGATATTGTTCTGTCACTGGAGGACAGTGAGGTTGTAGTTAAGCGACCTACGGAGCAAAAGCGCCATAAGTCCATGCACGGCCTGTACCGGTCGCTCATAGATAACATGGTGAAGGGTGTCTCGGAAGGGTACAAGCGCGAACTGGAAATCATCGGTGTCGGGTTTCGTGCCAGCGTCGCGAATGACGTCCTGGAACTTGCACTCGGTTTCTCGCACCCCATATTCTTCGTTCCGCCGGAAGGGATTCATCTGTCGGTTGATACCAAGCGGAGCAAGAACACGATCGTAATCATTGAAGGAATTGACAAGCAACTGGTTGGACAAGTGGCAGCCAAGATCAGAGCCCTCAGACCACCTGAGCCATACAAAGGCAAAGGAGTCAGGTACGTTGGCGAATATGTCCGCCGTAAAGCTGGTAAGACCGCAGGTAAGTAGTAATCGCTATGGGAATTACAAAGAAAAAGAACGCACGCCGTGCTCGTGTCCGCAGAGGAATACGGGCCAAGATATCAGGTACGTCCTCGCGGCCTCGCTTGACCGTGTACCGGTCGAACAAGCACATCTATGCACAGCTCATCGATGACACGACCGGAAATACGCTGGCCGCTGCATCGAGTCAGGAGTCGGCAGCAGATGGTGACAAACCATCGACGCTGGCTAACAGCGTGGGTAAGCTTGTCGGTGAACGTGCAAAGGAAGCCGGAATTAAATCAGTGGTCTTTGACCGAAACGGCTACCGTTATCACGGGCGGGTCAAGGGACTGGCAGAAGGCGTTCGAGAATCAGGAATTGAGATATAAATCCGTTCGGATTAGAAAATTATGGCAAGAGGAAGGAACAGAAACAGGCGCGACAACGACTCTACTCAGTCAGACTTTGTCGAAAAGCTTGTCTCGGTGAAACGAGTCGCTAAAGTTGTAAAAGGCGGTCGGCGGTTCTCGTTCAATGCTGTCGTTGTGGCAGGAAACGGAAAAGGCATGGTTGGTGCTGGTCTGGGTAAGGCTAACGAAGTTGCTGATGCCATCGCTAAGGGCACCGAAGATGCAAAGAAAAACATGCGTCATGTGCCTATGAAACGTGGAACGGTTCCGCATCCCGTAATAGGGAAGCACGATGCAGGAAGTGTTCTTCTGAAGCCTGCTTCCGAGGGAACGGGAGTCATCGCGGGTGGTGGCGTGCGTGCTGTTCTCGAGTGCGCCGGATTTACGGATATCCTCTCGAAATCGCTTGGATCCAGCAACCCGCATAACCAGGTAAAGGCGACCATCAATGCATTGCATCGCCTTGAGGATCCGCTGGAAGTGGCGAAGCGCCGTAATATTAACCTTGCCAAAGTATTCGACGGCTAAAACGAAATCAGACTGATGGGAAAATTAAAAATCACCCAGGTGAAGAGCGTCATTCGCCAGACGAAGCGCCAGAAGGCTACGATTGAAGCCCTTGGAATTCGCAGGATGCATCACACCGTTCTTCACAACGACACGCCACAGATTCGGGGCATGGTCGACAGGGTTAGCCATTTGGTTGAAGTAGTTGAAGAAGACTCAACTGCTGAAGAAAGTAAATAAACGAAGTCGCTATGGATCTTAGTAATTTAAAGGCTGCCGAGGGCGCGACCAGAAAACGCAAGCGTATTGCGCGTGGTATCGGGTCGGGTAGAGGTGGTCACACGACAGGAAAGGGGCACAAGGGACAGAAGAGCCGCTCCGGAGCAAGTATACCGGCATGGTTCGAAGGTGGACAGATGCCGCTTCAGAGGCGAGTTCCGAAATTCGGTTTCAAGAACAGATTCCGAAAAGAGTTTCTTGGCGTTAACCTTTCACGAATCGCAGACCTGATAAAGGCCGGCCGGATCGAAGAAGGCGCAGACGTTACACCCACCCTTCTCGTCGAGCTTGGCGTCATCAAGTCTGCCGACAGGATTAAAATTCTTGGGTCGGGTGACATTAGCAGTGCGCTCAATGTATCTGCTCATGCCTTCAGTGAGTCTGCCCGAACGAAGATCGAAGCAGCAGGTGGAACTGTTAGCGTTGTTGAATAACGCCGAATAACAACAGGAAGAGTTATGGCTGGTATTGGCGAAAGTCTACGAAACATCTGGAAGATCGAGGAGCTTCGAAAGAGAATCCTCTATACGATCGGTTTGATCGTCATCTACCGGATTGGCGCGTTTGTAACGTTGCCGGGGATTGACGCAAGTGTCCTCGCAACCATCAATCAGACACGGAATCCGAATGATATTTTCGGATTTATTGATCTGTTTGTTGGAGGTGCCTTTAGTGCTGCAGGCATTTTTGCGCTCGGTATCATGCCGTACATCACCGCGTCGATTATTATCCAGCTGCTTGGCGCAGTCATGCCGTACTTCCAGAAACTTCAACGTGAAGGTGAAGAGGGAAGGCGCAAGATCACCCAGCTCACCCGATACGGTACGTTGTTTATTACCGGTGTTCAGTCTATCGGATTCGCGATCAACCTGCAGTATGGTGCGACCGGGCAGGCGATTATCGTCAGCAATAGCGTGTTCATGGTTACAACGGTCATTGTGCTGACGTCAGGCACCATATTCGTGATGTGGCTAGGTGAACGGATTACCGAAAGCGGGATCGGCAATGGTATTTCGCTCATTATCATGGCGAGTATTATAGCCTCCTTGCCGACTGCGTTGTTCAATGAGTTTCAGCTCAAGGACAATCTTTTCATTTTCATCCTCGAGATCGCCGCCTTCTCGCTGGTTACTGCGGGCGTAGTGCTCGTCACACAGGGCATGAGAAGGATTCCGGTCCAGTACGCAAAGCGAGTGGTTGGTCGTAAAGTCTATGGCGGGACGACACAATATCTGCCGCTACGCGTGAATGCTGCCGGAGTCATGCCGATCATCTTTGCCCAGTCGATCATGTTCGTCCCGGCAACGATTGCTTCTTTCTTTCCGGAAAGCCAGGGTATGCAGGCGTTCGGAGCGTGGTTTACTGATATTTCCGGATGGGGATATTCACTCGTTTTCTTCTTCGTGTGTGTGTTCTTTACGTTCTTCTATACCGCTATCGCGGTTAATCCGAAGGAGATGGCCGACACAATGAAAAGGCAGGGTGGTTTCATTCCCGGTATTCGACCCGGGAAGCAGACGAGTGAGTTTGTCGACAATATTTTGACCAAGATCACCCTTCCGGGTTCGATATTTCTCGGGTTTGTCGCAATCCTTCCAGCCTTCGCGATGAGAGCAAACATAACTACAGGTTTTGCAATATTCTTTGGCGGAACCAGTTTGCTGATCCTTGTCGGTGTAGCACTTGATACCCTGCAGCAGATCGAAAGTCATCTTCTCATGCGTCATTACGACGGATTCATGAAGAGTGGCAAAGTCAAAGGGAGGAGAGTCTGAGTTTGATGGTCATCTTGAAAAGTGATAGAGAGATTGAATTGCTACGAGAGTGCGGTGACCTCGTGTCGCGTACTCTCGCCGAGGTAGCCAAGGCGATTCAGCCGGGCGTCTCGACGCTGGCGTTGGATGCGCTCGCTGAAGAGTACATTCGCAGCCACGGCGCTGCTCCGGCATTTAAAGGCTATCGCGTTGGCAATCTGGTTTTTCCGTCGACGCTCTGCATGTCAATTAACGATGTCGTAGTGCATGGTATACCCGGAGAACATGTGCTTGAGGAAGGAGACCTGGTTTCAGTCGACTGTGGTGTGGTATTGAATGGGTACTTTGGAGACAGTGCGTTTACGTTTGGCATCGGGAAGATTTCAGACGAAAAGACGCGCTTGTGTCAGGCAACCTATGAATCGTTGAACCTTGCTATTGAACAGACGATTCTTGGCAACCGAATCGGCGACATTGGCAGCGTCGTTCAGGACCGTTGCACTATCGATGGCTTCGGTGTTGTGCGCGACCTTGTTGGGCACGGTATTGGCAAGAAATTGCACGAGGCGCCTCAGGTGCCGAACTATGGGGAGCGAGGTGTAGGTAAAAAGCTGAAGAGAGGGATTGTCCTTTGTATTGAACCAATGGTCAACCAGGGCTCTGCGGACGTCTCCACCGATGATGATGGCTGGACCGTACGAACTGCTGATGGTACGCCGTCGGCACACTACGAGCATATGGTGGCGATCAGTAGCAAGGGAACCGAGGTGCTGACAACCTTCGCCTACATAGAGGAGTTGATTGAAACGCCGTATAAACAATTTGAACAGGTAAATCATGGCTAAGCAAAAGCCAATCGAACAGGATGGAGAAGTGATTGATGCACTTCCCAACGCCCAGTTTCGCGTCCGTCTCGAAAACGGGCATGAGATTCTAGGCCTTCTCTCTGGAAAGATGAGGATGTATTTCATCAAGATTCTTCCGGGAGACAGAGTAAAAGTAGAGCTGTCACCGTACGATTTGTCGAAGGGACGCATCGTCTACAGATACAAATAGAACTATAGGTCACTGGCAGCGTACTATTACGCTTGCCCCGAAATTCGGAAAACCAGTTTAGAGCAATGAAAGTAAGAGCAAGTGTGAAAAAGCGGAGTTCTGATGACAAGATCGTCCGGCGAAAAGGCCGCGTCTACGTCATCAATAAAAAGAACCCGAAGCACAAGCAGCGTCAAGGGTAATCAGATATGGCACGAATAGCGGGAGTAGACATCCCTGATAACAAGCGAGGCGAGGTTGCCCTCACCAGTATCTATGGTGTAGGAAAGACGCGCGCGAACGAAATACTTGAGAAAGTCGGACTTGATGCCAACACCAAACCGGGTGAGTGGTCAGAGGACGATACTCGGAAAGTTCGTCGGCTTGTGGAAGATGAATATATCGTCGAAGGCCAGCTGCGCACCGAGGTGCAGATGAGCATCAAGCGACTGATGGATATTGGTTGCTATCGCGGCCTTCGTCATCGGCGAAGCCTTCCTGTTCGCGGTCAGAGAACGCAGACTAACGCGCGTACGCGCAAGGGTCGCAAGAAGACTGTTGCAGGTAAGAAGAAGGCACCACGTAAATAATTTGTTTTAGGAGAAAGCGTTTAAGATGGCAAAACGTCAGCGCACAAGCGGACGCAGTGTTCGCAAGAAGAAAGTTGTTGTCGAGTCTAATGGTCAGGCTCATATCAAAGCAACATTCAACAACGTCATGATCACCCTCACGGACCAGTATGGAAATACTATTTCGTGGGCGAGTTCTGGTAAGATGGGTTTCAAGGGTAGTCGTAAGAATACCCCCTATGCCGCTCAGGTAGCTTCTTCCGCTGCTGCGAAGGAAGCGTATGATCTTGGCTTGAGGCGTGTAGACGTGTTTGTCAAGGGTCCCGGCTCCGGCAGGGAATCTGCGATACGCGCTCTCTCCGCAACCGGGTTGGAAATCGCGACTATTCGCGATGTCACGCCCATACCACATAATGGCTGCCGGCCTCCCAAGCGACGACGTGTTTGACGCTCGGGTATAAGTACCGGTTACGAGTACCCCGATGTGCTCGTACCTCAATTAATGCCTTAGGGCAACAATAAAGGAGAAATAAGATATGGCACGTTACCGAGGTGCCAGGCAAAAGATTGCCCGGCGTTTCAAAGAACCGATTTTTGGTCCCAGTAAGTCTCTTGAGAGAAAACCGTACGGACCAGGACAACACGGACGTTCGCGCAGGTCCAAAGAGAGCGAATACTCGGTTCAGTTGAAAGAGAAACAGAAGGCGAAACACACGTACGGACTTCTTGAGAAGCAATTCCGCAACGTGTTCAAGAAGGCCGCTTCGAAGAAAGGGGTTACTGGTGAAAACCTGCTCAAATTCCTCGAGTCGCGCCTCGACAACACCGTATATCGTCTAGGGATAGGCTCCACCCGGCGCCAGGCGCGGCAGTTTGTTACTCACCGTCACATAATGGTTAACGGCCATGTCGTGAACGTACCATCGGCGCAATTGCGCCCGGGGGATATCGTTTCGGTGAGACCGCGAAGTCAGACAATGGAAATGATCAGAGACTCTCTCCGAAAAAGTCGACGCCAGTATCCATGGCTCGAAGTCGATCGGAAGGACATGGCTGGTAAATTTCTGGACTATCCCAACCGCGAAGACATTCCGGAAAATATCCGCGAACAACTCATCGTCGAATTGTACTCGAAGTAGTATAGCGCGAGCGCTGGCGCTGACGCCAGCAAATTTCTTTACCTAGATCAAGCTACAAGATATGAGCATCTACAATATTCAAATGCCTGACGGAGTTGACGTGGAAGAGGCCTCCGACAGCTATGGTAGATTTGTAATACAACCACTCGAACGCGGCTTCGGTGTTACTCTTGGTAATGCCCTGCGTCGTGTCTTGCTTTCATCGCTAAACGGTGTTGCGATTACAGCTATCAAAATCGACGGCGTCCAACACGAATTCTCAACTATTGAGGGAGTTGCAGAGGATGTCGCAGATATCATTCTGAATCTCAAGGGAGTAAGGTTCAAGACAAGCGAAACTATCGATTCACCCGTACACCTGACCCTGACAGGTCCAGGCGAATGGACCGCTGCCGATATCGGCAAGGCGACCGCGGACTACGAGGTCTTGAATCCGGAGCATCACATTGCTACGCTGGACAAATCTGCCAGTCTATCGGTTGAACTCCGAATAGGCCGGGGCCGTGGTTACGTCGCGTCCACGGACAACAAGCAGGAAGATGATCCAATCGGTGTAATTGCGATCGACTCGGTGTTCACGCCGATCAAGAATGTCAAATACTCGATCACTCAGACCAGGGTTGGTTTGCGGATCGATTATGAACGACTTGCAATCGAGGTTACATCCGACGGGTCCATTGCACCCGAAGACGCCCTTACCCAGGCGGCTGCGACGTTGCGCGATCATGTGAATCTCTTCATCAAGATGGATTCAGAACCGCAGCCTACCGAGCAGGAAAAAGAAGTGGATGCGGAAGTACAACGCATCAGAGATCTTCTTTCTCAATCGGTAGACGAACTGGATCTCTCTGTTCGGGCACACAACTGCTTGAAGGCCGCGAATATCAAGTCTATCGGTGACCTTGTACGGCGGGAAGAGTCTGAAATGTTGAAGTTTAGAAACTTTGGCAGGAAGTCACTTCAGGAACTCGCACAGGTCCTCGAAGAGCGCGGACTCGGTTTTGGAATGGAAGTAAACAAGTATCTCGAGGAAGTTTAGACCGAGATAGTCAGATTTGACTCTGAAGAAGAAATGAGACATCAAAAGAAAGGCCACAAGCTCGGACGGGGATCTTCCCACCGCAAAGCGACTCTTGCATCGCTATCAACGGCTTTGATAACACACAAGCGTATTACCACTACGCTGCCAAAGGCAAAAGCGCTTCGCGTTTTTGTAGAACCACTGATCAGCCGAGCCAAGGTCGATTCGACCCACAACCGGCGAATGGTTTTCCGGCGCGTACGCGATAAGTACGCCGTAACCGAGCTGTTTGCTGAAGTCGCCGAAAAAGTTGGCGATCGTCCCGGTGGATACACGCGCGTGATCCGTCTTGGGCAGCGAGCCGGCGATGCGGCGGAGATGGCAGTCATCGAGCTGGTTGACTACAATGATATCCGGCCCGAAGGCTCCAGTTCTGGTGGCAAAAAGCGTCGAACCCGACGAGGCCGTGGAAAATCAGGGGGTGGTTCAGCGAAAGCTTCGGTAGCAGCGGCAGTTGCGGATGTTGTCGATGACGCCAAAGAAGCGGCTGCAGCAGTCGCCGAAAAGGCATCCGACGTAGCCGAACGAGCGGCCGATGTAGTCGAAGATGTCGTCGATGACGCCAAGGAAGCAATCGAAGATGTCGTCGATAAAGTTGAAGATGTGATAGAAGATATCGTCGATGGGGACGACGACGCGGAAGAAGAGGAAGAAGATTCGGACGACGACAAGAAGAAATAGGCATTCTCACGGCATGTGAGTTTCAAAGGGGCGCTGACAATTGGTTAGCGTCCCTTTTTTTGTTTTGTAGATTGCCGGCAGTGATCTGGAACTACAAGAACGATTCTGGTATAATTCTTAGAGCACCGGAACGGATATGATCAAGGCTTCTGCAATACTACACAAAACCGATCTTGAGATCGATTCTGAATACCAGGAAAAGCTGGAGCAGCTTATCGATATATGCAAGTCCAGGCTTCCTACCTGTGACGAGGATATGATCCGGAAGGCGTTCGCGCTTAGTTACTGGGCTCATCGTGAAGATAAACGGGCAACCGGGGAGAAATACATCTCTCATCCCCTTGCCGTGGCCAAAATCGTGGCTGAGGACATCGGGCTCGATGACGTAAGTGTTGCCGCCGCGTTGATGCACGATGTTGTTGAAGACACGGAACTGTCGCTGGAATTGGTTCGCGAGGAGTTCAGTCCGACGATGGAGTCCATTATCGATGGACTCACGAAAATGGAGGATGTCTTTTCGAGTCGAGAACTCGGACAGGCCGAAAACGTGCGAAAATTGATGCTATCGATGGCGAGTGACATCCGCGTCATTCTCGTCAAGTTCGCTGATCGACTGCATAATATGCGAACGCTCGGCTCATTGCCGAAAAAGAAGCGATTGAAAATCGCCCATGAGACGTTGGAGCTGTTTGCCCCGCTTGCTCACCGGTTTGGCCTGTTTGCCATCAAGAGTGAACTTGAAGATTTGTCCCTGAAAATCCTCGAACCAAAGCGATACGAGGAAATTGCTACCGGCCTTCGGCAGTCCCAGGAAGAGAGACTCGCTTATATCAAATCGTTCATCGACCCGTTGCGCGATCGACTTACACGCGAGGGGTTTGAGATTGACATCTATGGTCGCTCAAAGAACATCTATTCGATCTATCGAAAAATGAAGCGGCAAGACAAGCCGCTCGAGGAGGTGTACGACGTCTTTGCAATTCGGATTGTCTTGCAGAGTGAGGGCTCAAAAGGCAAAGAGGACTGCTGGCGGGTCTATTCCATTATTACAGATCTGTATAAACCGCTACCGGAGCGCTTCAGGGATTTCATATCTGTACCCAAGGGAAACGGCTATCAAAGTCTCCATACCACCGTGTTGGGCCCGCTCGGTAGAAGAGTAGAAGTCCAGATACGTACACAGGAGATGCACGAGATCGCCGAGCGTGGTGTTGCAGCGCATTGGAAGTACAAGGAGGGAGTCACGAATTCAGACGACCGAATGGAGCAGCTGCTAACATGGGTACGCGAACTACTTGATAATCCAAGTTCCGATCAGGCGACGGAGTTTGTACAGGAGTTTCGACTGAATCTGTACCACGACGAGATTTACGTATTTACGCCGCGGGGTGAGTTGTTCACATTGCCCGTCGATTGTACCCCTGTGGATTTTGCTTTTCAGGTTCACACGGAAGTCGGATTTCATTGCATCGGCGCAAAGGTGAATGGAAAAATGGTACCGCTTTCGTACCGATTGAAGAGTGGTGACCAGGTAGAAATCATCACATCCAAGAAGCAAACACCTAATCCGGACTGGATCAACTTTGTCGTGACTCACAAAGCTCGCAGTCGTATCCGTCACTGGATAAATGAAAAACGCCGGAAAGCAATTGAGCATGGTCGCATCACGTTTCAGAAGAAACTCGGCCGAGCCAAGCTCGACATCAGTGAGTCAGATTTACAGTCTTATGCGTCCAGACTGAAATTCCCGAACGTCCAACAGATGTATTATGAGATCGGTGTCGGTCTGTATGACCCGGATGATTTCGTTACATCGATTCGGAAGGGAGCCGTACAGTCACACGAAGAGCCAGGTCAACGCGACCCGGTCCGCCTGCTGGAAAACTTTCTTGATACGGCGCATCGGACAAGTCAGCCTGCCCTGATGATCGACGGTGAATTGCACACTGATATCAAGACCCAGTATGCAGCATGCTGCAATCCGATTCCGGGAGATGATGTTTTTGGATTTGTGAGCAGGACAGGCGGTATCAAGATTCATCGAGTGAACTGCAAGAATGCTCCGAGTCTCCTGATAAACCAGCCGGATCGGATTGTCCCGGTAGAGTGGAGCAGGCAAAAAGACGTTCAGTTCATTACGGCCCTTCGGATGGTCGGCGAGGACCGTGTCGGCATGGTGAGTGACATAACGACGGTAATCTCAAAGAACCTCAAGACCAATATCCGATCGATAACGGTCGATTCCGAGGACGGGGTCTTTGAAGGTACGGTTGTGCTATATGTCAGTGATACCCAGCATTTGAAGCGTGTTATTTCGCGCCTTCAGCGGATCGACGGTATTCACGGGGTCTATCGGTTTGAGGAAACAATGGAGGAATAGCGTGCGATTTTTGCAGAAAGGTTAGAATTAATTAACTTAAACTCCATCTGTGCAGCCCCAAGTCGCGTATTGCCGTTCGCGAAGGCACTAGCAGATATGTTCTGTACCCACCAAAACTGTGTTTTCATGCCGGACAGATACAAAACTCTGACAAAAAAGGATGTGGCTCGCAAAGTGGCTGAGCTAATGAGCGAACCGATTTACAAGAGTGAGCCCTGGGTTGGCGCTGTGGTTGAAGCGCTGGGCGAACTTCTTTTGGAGGCGGATCCTGAAGTCCGCATAGAATTACGGGATTTCGGTGTATTTGAAGTCAAAAAGACCAAAGCCAAGCCTAAAGCTCGTAATCCGAAGACAAATGAGACCGTCTTCATTCCGAGCCGCCGCAAGACTCATTTCAAGCCGAGTAAGCGGCTGAAGGAGGTATTGCAAACGCCTCTGACGCAACTTAACTACGAGATCCCGGAAGGGAGTGCAGACTTTGAGGGCGGCGACTCGAAGTAGGTCAAGTGCAGAACCGATTTGCCTGCATTCCGTTATTTAATCTACCTTTACATGGCCGAGATTCGTTCGGTTCTGGCTTTACAACCACGCAAGCTTAGTTTTTTCCTTTGGCAAGAATCGTTGGTATCGACTATGGCTCCAAGAGCGTTGGTCTGGCGATTGCCGATCCCTTGATGCTGTTCGCGAGTCCACTCGGATCGCACAGCCCGCAGGGTAGTATCGAGATGCTTGCCGACCTCCAGGCAACAGAGGGGCTTTCGACTCTGGTGGTCGGTTGGCCGCCGCCGTTGGACGAAGAGGAGCGTATTCACAAGCAAATCCGGAGCTGGGTTGATCGTGTTGTCTCCAGGTTGGGTGACCTCAATGTCGTGTTTGTGGATGAATCGTTTTCATCTGTCGAAGCGTCGGAGATGTTGGTTGGGGCAGGGGTCCGAAAAAGCCAGAGGCGAAACAAAGGCCGTGTAGATCAGGCGGCTGCCTCAATTATTTTGCAACGTTACCTTGACGGTCTGGACAAAGCCGAATGATTCTTCCCATTGTTACATACGGCTCTGAAGTGCTTCGACAACGAGCGAAGGAGATTGAAGGAGATTCTCCACAGCTCCAGAAGCTCATCGACAACATGATTCAGACGATGCACGGTGCTTCCGGGATTGGCCTCGCTGCTCCTCAGGTAGGCGTAAGCAGTCGGGTTTTTGTCGTTGATCTGTCGATTTGGTATGAGGACGAAACTGAAATGGACCCAGACCTCCCGGACCAGCCGATGGTTTTCATCAATCCGGTGCTAGTCGATCCGGCTGAGACGGAGTCAGTTTATGAGGAGGGGTGTCTTTCAATCCCTGAGATCCGCGAGGATGTGAGTCGACCGGATACCATTGAGGTCGACTACACAGATCGCTACTGGGTCCGCCATAAACTTCATGCAACCGAGATGCTGGCGAGGGTCATTCTACACGAGCATGATCACCTCGAGGGTATCTTGTTCATTGATCACATAACGCCATTCCGTCGCCGCTTGCTGAGGAGGCGCCTCAAAGAGATCACGGTGGGCAACGTGGAAGCAGATTATCCACTTCTGGAGAAGTAAGTGAGCGTTGTCGCGCCGGGAGGGTTCTTTCGGAATTGTCACCGAAATCCTAGACAGTTTCCTAGAAGAATGTCTAGCACTTTATCATTGGCGCAGTTCGCAGTTTCTTTAGTAAGTTAAAACCGGGGAGGAGGAGTGGTGGCCCCCACGTGTTTTTGTCCGGATTAACCGGATATACAGCCAGGTCTCATTACAAACGAGACCTGTGCCAGCGGTTGTCTCCTCAGCCGTACAACCACTATTTTGGTCGACCTTCTTTTCAGATTTAACTCTCCACTGTGACGGACCCGATGAAGTTCTATAACCCGTACGTGCTCGCTGTAGCCGTAGCCGCTCTCCTGATTCCTCTTTCCGGTAACGCACAACCGGCTGAGTTCGATACCACACTTTACAATTCGCTCGAATTCCGGAACATCGGTCCGTTTCGAGGTGGTCGCTCGGCTGCAGTTACCGGCGTGACCGGTAATCCGTTCACGTACTACTTCGGCAGCACCGGCGGTGGAGTGTGGAAGACCAAAGACGGAGGTCAGACGTGGTTCAACGTCTCCGATGGATTTTTCGGTGGATCCATTGGTGCCGTCGCTGTATCCGAATGGGATCCTAATGTTGTGTATGCCGGCGGTGGGGAAAAAACAGTGCGCGGAAATGTCTCGTTCGGCTACGGGATGTGGAAATCGACCGATGCCGGAAGAAACTGGAAAAATATCGGTCTTAACGATTCCCGACATATTTCGAGAATCCGTATTCATCCGAGAGACCCCGATCGAATTTACGTAGCGGCTATGGGACACCTGTTCGGTCCTAACGAGGAACGCGGTATTTACCGGAGTTCAGACGGTGGTCTTTCCTGGGAACGAGTTCATTCTATTTCAAACGAGGTGGGAGCGGTCGACTTGACATTTGATCCTACCAACCCGAGAATCCTGTATGCCTCGATGTGGAGGGTTAAGCGTACTCCGTACAGTCTTGAAAGCGGCGGCGAAGGCTCATCACTATGGAAGTCCGTCGACGGAGGTGACACCTGGGAGGAACTCTCCGACAACAAGGGAATGCCGTCCGGGACACTGGGAATTATCGGTGTCACGGTATCTCCCGCCAACCCTGATCGTGTCTGGGCTATCGTCGAGGCCGAGGAGGGTGGACTATTCCGATCCGACAACGGAGGAAAGACGTGGTCGCTTATCAATGACGATCGTTCATTACGACAGCGCGCATGGTACTATTCCCGCATATATGCCGACCCGCAAAACGAAGATCGTATCTATGCTCTCAATGTCCGGTTCTGGAAATCGAACGACGGCGGCAAGTCTTTTGAAAGCATCTCTACTCCACACGGAGATCATCACGATCTCTGGATCGACCCGGATAATCCCGACCGCATGGTTGTGGGCGATGACGGCGGAGCCCAGGTTACCCTCGACGGCGGTGAGGGATGGACAACCTACCATAATCAACCCACCGCCCAGTTCTATCGCGTAACGACCGACAACAGTTTTCCATACCGGATACTGGCTGCCCAGCAGGACAACAGCACCGTGCGCATTGCGCATCGATCGTTCGGTTCAACGATTGGTGAGCGCGATTGGGAGTCAACAGCCGGTGGTGAATCTGGTCACATAGCTCCCCATCCCGAGAACCCGGAAATCGTGTATGGAGGCTCCTACGGGGGATACCTCACGCGGTTGAATCATGATACGCGCGAGCAGAGAAGCATCAACGTCTGGCCAGATAATCCGATGGGCTACGGTGCCGGTGCACTGAAATACAGATTCCAATGGAATTTCCCCATTTTCTTTTCGCCACACGATTCTGAAGTGCTGTTTACCGCAGGCAACGTCCTGTTCAAGACAGAGAACGAAGGACAGTCATGGACGCAGATCAGTCCGGATCTCACGCGCGCCGACTCATCAACGCTTGGTTCGTCAGGGGGTCCGATCACTAAAGACAACACAAGTGTCGAGTACTACGCAACAATCTTCGCGGCAGCCGAAAGCCATCATGAACAGGGCGTCATTTGGACCGGCTCTGACGACGGAATGATCCACATAACCCGCAACGGCGGAGAAACATGGGAAGATGTTACACCATCCACCCGGATCATGCCGGAGTGGATGCAAATAAACAGCATTGACGTGCATCCCGACAAGCCGGGCGGTCTGTACGTGGCAGGCACACGCTACAAGCTTGACGACTATGCCCCGTATTTGTACAAAACCGAAGACTACGGCAAGTCCTGGACCAAGATCACAAAAGGAATTGAGGGTGATCACTTCACGCGGGTTATCCGCGCTGACCCGGATCGGGAAGGTTTACTGTACGCAGGGACCGAGACGGGACTATACGTTTCCTTTGATGATGGGCAGAACTGGGAATCTTTCCAACGCAATCTGCCCGTGGTTCCGATTACTGACATCGCAATCAAAAACAAGGATCTGATCGTTGCCACTCAGGGGCGGTCACTCTGGGTCATGGATGATCTCAGTCCTTTGCATCAGCTCGGCCAGGAAGTGGCGACCAGCTCGGTATGGCTTTATGAGCCTCGAGACACCTATCGAATTTCAGGCAGAAGTCAGTCACCGTCCTTGCTTGCCGGTCAGAATCCACCTAACGGCGTTTACATCGATTACTATTTCTCGTCACAACCCGATTCGGCCGACACGTTTCTAAAGATTCTTGATTCGAGCGGCGAAGTTATTACCACCTTTTCTCCGGGTGCCGACGAGACCTCTGAACAAATGCCCTCGGCGGTCGGGACCAACCGGTTCGTCTGGGACATGCAGTATCCAGCTGCAGAAAAATTTGATGGAATGATTTTGTGGGGCTCGGGTGGTTTGCGTGGACCGAAAGCCGTCCCCGGCAATTACTCAGCAAGACTGGTCGCAGTAGGTGACTCCCTCGAAACGGAATTTGATATCCTTGTCAATCCGATGTCGGAGGCGACAGTCGAAGACATGATTGCACAGTTCGATTTCCGGATGCAGATACGCGCCAAATTAACCGAAACGCACGCAAGCATCGCCGAATTGCGCAGCGTGCGGGACGAGATCAAAAGCACGATCGATCGAGCCGAAAGCTCCGAGATGCACGATGAGATAAAAACTGCCGGAGATGATATTGTCGAGCGTCTGTCCGATGCAGAGAAACTCCTGTATCAAACGAAAAACCGGAGCCGACAGGATCCGCTGAACTATCCGATCAAATTGAATGACAAGCTATCCGGACTTTCGGGCACTGCGGCGTCAGGCGACTTCCGGCCAACGGATCAGATGGTAGAGGTGCGAGATGCGCTTGTAGCAGAAATCGATGCGGCCCTGGAAACCATCGAAGAGCTTCTCACACAGGATCTGGAAGAGTTCAACAATCTCGTCCGGCGCGCGGATGTGCCGGCGGTCAGGCGGAATAATGACAAAATAGAGTCGTAACGGATCATTATTGTTCGACGTGTGTGTAAGTACACACTTTATACACACCAGAGCCATTGTCCCCGCCCGAACTGTCACAATCTGAACTCCACACCCAGTCTGTGATCGACACTGTTGATCGGGATTTTTGGGATCGTGTTGGCATGAGTCTCTCAGGCATATGCGTGGTGCATTGCCTCGCCCTGCCCGTCGCAGTGTCCCTGCTACCAATGTGGACCACGATGCTCGATGTACACAACTGGCTACATCCGTTGTTTGCAATTCTTTTGATTCCGACAACGATTATTGCCGGCCTCGCCGGTTACAGACGACATTCGAGTAAATTCATCGCCGGTCTCCTCGCGACAGGGCTGTTGATTATTCTTGTAACCGGTGTCTTGATGCATGAAGAATTAGGGACAACACGCGAGATTGTCTTCACCTCAATAGGAAGCGTTGTTCTTATTGTCGGCCACCTGATGAACTGGCGTGCTCGCCATAATAGTTGCTGAGAACGGAGATAAGAGATGCATAGATTGAACTTTACGTTGGACTCTGAAACAGTCGGTTTACTTGAACGTCTTGCCGACAAATTCTATGGCAGCAACAAGTCTGCAACCGTTCGTGCTGCGCTTGAGAGCCTGGCAACTCATGTCGGGCATGAAGGTTGGGTAGTTTCCGGCTATACCCCCGTACTCGTGGATGCCGATATGGATTGTCATTCCTGCGGACAGACAAAGCACGAGGGTGAGACTCTGTACCGTCCCGTGTTTGAACGCGGTGCGAGCCCGGTCGCACTGGCACACATCCCGGCGGAGCCATGGCTGGATTGCTCCGAATGTGTTGAATTGCAATACTCTTAGTAATGTCCAGGCGTCGTCGTGAAAGAGTACAGATGGCCCGAGCAACGACCACTCTCGCACTGACACTACTGACACTGGCCACGTCGTCCATTCAGGTAGTAGCGCAGAATGATACCCTCTCTGGAAGTCTAGTCGATCGTTCGGGTGCGCCCGTTGCGGGAGCCACATTGGTCATACCGGGGACACTTTTCGGAATTATTTCCGGTGCAGATGGGACGTTTCAATTCCGCAGGATACGGCCCGGCGAGTACGACATACTGATCACGCATCCTGACTACGCATCGCAAAGTCTTCGCGTTGCAGTTCCTTCATCAAGCCCGCTTTCGATCACTCTCCTTCCCGTGCTGGCTGATCTGTCGCTCATCGCAATTGATCCGCTGCACAGCGCCAAATCAGAATTCAGGCGATCGGTTGGAAGATACAGGTCGCCTCGAGACATCCGTGAGGGCAGGCTCGTCAATTCTAAACTGTCGTCGCCGATCTTCGATTGGACACAGATCCGACCTCCCGGGATCTACACGTTGCACGGCTTTCAATTGACTGACTTTAGAGGACAGGCCGAAGCAGCGTCAAGCCAACAGAACGGCCAACATGTCCTGGAGGCATTTACTCAAGGCTTGCCTTTCTTTGACCAGAGAAGTGTCTATTTCTTTGATTCGTTTGAACCGATAGAAATCGAGCCAGTGTTCAGTGCCGGCTATTTAGCCAATGGAGGCGGACCAGCTATTGCCGGGAATGTCGGAGCCGCAACCAGCAGGATGTCAGCTGAAGCCGGAGTGAGCATGGATTTGTTCTCAACTGATTATTCGGCGGGAAACGGACTTTCCCTGCGAAGTGGAGGCACGCGTGTGTCTGGCGAGGGTCGCGCAATAGGACGACTGGGATCGCAGACTGGCCTGTCCGCTGGAGTCTTGCACTCTTCTGCTACCGGGGTCAACTATCCACTCCAGGAGGGCAGGCTCGAAAGCGATTCTGACACACGATTGAAAATCGGGCTACGGTCCAAAATGAATACGTTGCTGCGGTTTGCGAGTGCGGACATGTCCTTTCATCGAAGTAACACCGACTGGATCTTTCCAAACTTCGAACTCGGGGATCCCGGACTCATTGAGCGGTACACCGCCAACGGCTTGAGAGGGAGCGGCTCACTTGGGATCGGGTCGCATTTAACTCTCACTGCAGAAAGCTACTATCGCGATGTCGAGGCCGTGTCTCAAACGGCCGCAATCGATCCGGGTGATCAAGATGTACTCGTCGACGCGACCGAATCAGCTGCCATGATTTCCACACAGGTTGCACCGGAAGTGAACCGGCTGAAATTTCTAATCAAAACTGGATTCGGATTGACGCAGGCGGGCAGTAACACGGGCGGCCAGTCAAAAAATATTCGAACCGCGACCCTCGATCTGAGTTTTGGTGTGAGCGCCGATATATCCTCCAACTGGTCCGCTGTCGGGTCAACATCCTTCAAGAGATTGCCGGCATCTGCCGAGATTTTGAACGCCAACGGCCTCAGGTCGAACTTCGGTCAACTTCGAATATCCTTTGTGGGCAATCGGGACCTGGACTCTCAGTCACTCCTATCTCTCAGTACCGGCGTGTTTGGAATGACACGGCTTGCTGAAATTGAGGCATCATCCGCAGTTACCGTTGTACAGGACGGATTCACGTTGTTGCGGGAGCAATCAGCCAATGAATTCAATGTTGTTCCGGCTGATCTGGTATACGCGGACGTGTACGTCCGGTCGACAAGTTCTTTTCGTGATGTCGCCTCGTTCGAGATAGACGCCCGGGGATCATTCGGCAGGGACAGAACCAATAACGAACCCGCAATCGGTGTTGCGCCATGGGCCATTGGCTCACACCTGGTCATGCGTACACCCTCCGGGCGAACGTACACGCGAGCATCAACAGTTTCATACTTGCGTAAAAGTTCGGTAAACCGGCGTCTCGGTGAGGTGGAAACTCCAGGTGCATTCATTGTCGACTTGAGTGCAGGATTCTCCAGGAACGAGATTACATATGAACTGTTCGTCCGCAATGTTTTCGACAAAACCTTCTGGTATCACACGGGACCAGCGACTTATGTTGACTCGCGCCGGATTCCTGGTCGAGGTCGGAACATTGGATTTCAAATCACCCTTCGACCCGGACAGTAAACTTGAATATCATCCGTCGAAAAATGTGGCAAGGCGCTCTGCGGTTTCCTTGAACGGCCGAAACGCGTATCCAAGATCTTCGATCGCTTTGCTGCAATCGTATGTATAAAACCTGCTGGTAATCCTCGCGGTCTCCGGTGTAATTACTGCCTGACGGCCCACCATCCGGCTGGCAAAGCCTATAGCGTGCGCGGCAGGGATCAAAAAACGTGGATTGAGCTGCCGTGTAGTGAGGTCGACCCCGAAAGCGTCTGCAAGCGTTCCCATGATGAATCGCCATGACAGATTTTCGCCTCCCAGAATGTATCGTTCACCCGTGCGTCCCTTTTCCAGGGCGGCAACGTGACCCGCAGCTACATCCAGCACGTCAACAACGTTTGTGCCTCCGGCTGGAATCCCCGGTATCTTTCGCATTTTGATGCGCTCCAGAATTGCCGATGTATTTTCACCGGGTCTCGACTCCCCGAAAATTAGAGAAGGGTTTACCATAACGGCATCCAGTCCTTCGGCGATTGCTCGGTGGACCTCCATCTCTGCTTTGCGCTTCGATATCGCGTATTTGCTGTTGAACCGGGAGGGCGACCATTTGCGCGCCTCATTCACAACGACACTCGAATCAGGATCACGCCCGATTGCGGCAATACTCGACGTGTGAACCACGCGATCGACGCCGTGCTCAACTGCTGCATTGAGTACGTTTGCAGTCCCGTCGTAGTTAGCCAGATACGGATCGTCAGAACCCTTCATGTCGAATCCTACGACGGCGGCCGTATGAAATACTGCCGATACTCCTTTCATTGCAGGGCCAATGGATACCGGATCCATAATATCGCCGACACACTGCTCAACAGCATCGGCGTATGGTCCGAGAAGATCCAGTCGGGACGATTCACGGTGGAGGATTCTGACCGCAGTATTCGAGTCGACCAACAGCTTCACGAGTGCCGAGCCGACCATACCGGTCGCGCCGGTAACAAGAATTTTCACTCTGCAGTGTCCAGTTCGATTAGCAATTGGTTTTTCGCGACTGCGTCGTGCTGCGAGACATGAACGGCAGACACAACTCCAGCTGCTGGCGCTCTGAGTTCGTTTTCCATCTTCATGGCTTCCAGAACAAGAAGTGGATCGCCCTTACCTACTGTATCTCCAAGGTCTACGTCTACGCGAACAACGAGGCCGGGCATGGGAGCCTTTAGATTAGAGTGGGCAGATGAATCCGCTGAAGACAGATTATACTTTTCAAGCAGGAGATCTCGTTCTGTCTTGATCGACACGCCAGCAGATTCTCCATTGACGCTGACATCGACAACGTCATTACTCTCGAGTGCAAATGCAGAATAGCCGACTCCATTGATAAGAATATGTACTCGTCCCGGTCCAAGAGTCACGATATCGCAGCTCAACTCCTCTCCGTCGACGAAAACGCCCTTGTCACCAATGTCAAAATCGAACTGATTATCGTTTACTATTGCCCGGTATTTTCGCATACAAAGTATCTTGTTTATGCGTGAAGATACGCAACTGAATAAAATGACTCCTAATTCCGCGCAGTCCGTATGGGCAGGCTCCCGCCGTCACTTCTTCTCGATGCCTATTCACAGGGTCTATTCCCGATGGCAGATGAGGAATCGTCGGAAATCTACTGGTTCTCCCCTGATCCCAGGGCGATAATTCCATTGGATGGCCTCAAGATTTCACGATCTTTGCGTGCCGTACTGTCTGGAAACAAATTCGAAACAACGTTTGACCGTGCCTTTGAAGCCGTAATCGAAGCGTGCTCGGATCGCACGTCAACATGGATCTCTGACGAAATATCCGCCGCTTATATCAAATTGCACAAACTTGGTTACGCTCATAGCGTAGAATGCTGGCACGATGGAAATCTCGCGGGAGGATTGTACGGTGTTAGCATCGGAGGAGCATTCTTCGGCGAGTCAATGTTTCATCGAGTCAGCAATGCTTCAAAAGTAGCGCTAGTCGCGCTTGTTGAGTACCTGAACGATCACGATTTTCAAATGCTAGATATCCAATTCCTGACCCCACATCTCGAGACGCTCGGTGCAATCGAAATACCGCGCCCGAGGTATCTCAAGATGCTGAAGTCGGCCGTTTACAATGAGTCGAAATGGTAACTTCCGCTAGTCGTTTTCGATCGCTTATTCTGTTTGTCTTGCTTGGCATTCCAGCTGGTCTGACGTCGTGCGCTGGACAGGCGAATGACACGGATAAGCAAGTCGCGACGTCTGTGGTCGTCAAATCAGACACCGTGGATGCCTACGTTCAATTGATTTCATCGGCTGCGAGCGTTCTTGATTCAGACCAGTTTGGTGATGCTGTCTTGCAGGCCGGTCTCAGTTTAGAAAACAGACCTTATCTTGCAGGGTTGCTCGATGAGAGTGACTCTGAGGACCTTGTAATCAGGCTGGACGGTTTCGATTGCGTTCTGCTTGTCGAAACAGCACTGGCTTCGGCCCGGGCAGCGGCCCGGGGTGATAAATCCGTTAGTGGGTTTTCTCATGAGATCGAAACTCTCAGATATCGCAACGGAGACCGCAGAGGATATGGCAGCCGGCTGCACTACTTTACAGATTGGATCAACGATAACAGCAACAGGGGAATCGTTGAGGACATCACCCAACGTCTTGGAGGCGTGGCATACGAGCACACATTGAACTTCATGTCGGCCAATCGGGCCCTGTATCCAAAGATCTCCGATAACGACAGCCTGCTTGCCGAGATCGTCGGGCTTGAACAGAAACTGAAAGCAGTTGATTTCTTTTATATTCCACAGGCGAATATAGTCGACGCCTACCCCGGCATACGATCTGGAGATGTCATTGCCATTACAACCTCAGTCCCCGGCCTGGACATATCGCACACGGGAATCGCTTACGTTGAGGATGGAGCAGTCGGATTTTTACATGCATCGACGTCGCGGGGCGTTACAGTTGCCCCGGATCTGAGTACCTACGTTAACAATAACGCGAAGCAGACCGGCATTATGGTGGCGCGCCCGCTAATACCTTTGGACGAATGAACGAGATTTCGCGAGTTGGACTATTAACCAGCGGTGGGGATGCACCCGGAATGAATGCCTGTGTCCGTGCTGTCACGCGCTCGGCAATCGCGAGCGACTTCGAAGTCGTCGGAATCAAGCGGGGATACGCAGGGATGATCGACGGAGATTTCGTTGATATGGACAGCAAGTCCGTTTCCAACATTCTGCAGAAGGGCGGTACGGTTCTCAAGAGTACCCGATCGCGGCGCTTTATGACTGAAGAGGGTCGGGCAATCGCTGCGCAGAACCTGATAGATGCGGGCATTGACGCGATCGTTGCAATTGGCGGAGATGGTACTTTTAAAGGAGCAACGATCTTTGCAGCTGAACACCGTGTCCACGTTGTCGGTTGTCCCGGAACCATTGACAACGATTTGTTCGGGACCGACGAGACAATCGGATATGATACGGCGTTGAACACGGCCATCGAGAATATCGACAAGATTCGCGACACTGCGGACGCTCACAACCGCCTGTTTCTGGTTGAAGTCATGGGGCGTGATGCGGGCTTCATCGCCCTTAACTCTGCAATTGGAGGCGGAGCTGAAAAAGTTCTTCTGCCGGAGAGGGATACAAATATTATTGAGATCAAGAAGCATCTGATTTCCCTTATGTCCAGCCACGCGCGGTCTTCAATCGTTGTCGTTGCCGAAGGTGAAGGTCAGGGTGGCGCTGCGAGACTGGCCCAGGAACTGCAGGAGGATGAAACGTTTGACGATATCGATCTCCGTGTTTGCATCCTTGGTCACACGCAGAGAGGTGGTTCGCCTACTGCCAGGGACAGGGTGCTTGCATCTCGACTTGGCATCGCGGCAGTAAAGGCTCTGGTCGATGGCTACTCGGGAATCATGGTTGGTGTCGTTGACAACGATATCAAGCATACTCCATTGAAAGAAGTGTGCGCGCGCAAGAAGGATATCGATTACGATTTGCTGAATCTTGCACAACAGTTGAGTACATAGTAGACATGACGGAGATTGATAAAGAAATGGAAGTACCGCCGGTTGGCCGAGTAGAGGGGAAGAAGGAGAAGATCGAGTCGATGTTCGATTCGATAGCTCACAGGTACGATCTCGTTAATCGTCTCCTCAGTCTTGGGATTGATCAGTCGTGGCGGCGTAAGGCCATCGCCCAGATCAAACCGTATAAGCCAAGAGAAATCCTTGATGTGGCCACAGGTACTGCTGATCTCGCAATATTGGCCGCGAGTCTCGATCCCGAAAGAATTGTCGGTGTCGACATATCTGAAGAGATGCTGGCATTTGGGAGGAAGAAACTGATCGACAGGAATTTGCAGGATTTGATTTCACTGCAAACGGGCGATGCTGAGGATCTTCCGTTCGACAATGATTCGTTTGATGCAGCCCTCGTTGCATTCGGTGTCCGAAACTTTGAAAACCTGGACGCGGGACTCGGTGAAATTCGACGCGTGATCAGGCCGGGCGGTGTACTGGTGATCCTCGAATTTAGTCGTCCAAGGCTTTTTCCAATGAAGCAGGCGTACTCTGTGTATTCAAAGCACGTGATGCCTCGCGTCGGAGGAATGGTCTCAGGTAACTCGGGGGCCTACACGTATCTCCCGTCCTCTGTACAGGAATTTCCTGATGGTGAGGATTTTCTTGACTACATGCGAAAGGCGGGATTCATCGACACAGAATGCACGCGTCTGACGACAGGTATTGCTTCCTTATATCGAGGAGTTGCCTGAGGCAGCCGCTACTGGCCCCGGTATTTGATGAGGCAACATTCGTTGCTATTGCCCCTGGTTCGGTACTCGACACGGTCCATCAGTCGCTTCATGATTTGCACGCCGAAGCCTCCTGTCTTTTTCTGACGTGCAAATTCGAAGATGTCCGGCTCCTGGTATGCGCGCTCATCAAAGGATACACCCTCATCGCGAATCCGGACGGTGAACCTGTCGGGACTGATGACAACGTCTACGTCGATAGTACCGCTCTTGCTACCCTTGTAAGCGTGTTTAATAACATTCGCACATGCCTCATCGACAGCGATCTTCAACTCGCTCACAGCACGCTCCGAGAACCCTGCCTCGTGGGCGTGATGCTCAACGAAACGCCGGACGTCCTCGAGGTACCGAGTCGAACTGACGATCGAAAGAGTATGTACGGATCTACTCACAAGATTGCTATTTTAGCTACGCGCCGCCTCCATTGAACTTACCAAGGGCATCCTCCTCTGTATCGAGAATGTCGAACAGCATCGGAAAGCCAAGCAGGTCAAAAACGTTAAATACTTTGGGTTGCAGGGCAACAATCTTGATGTCGCCACCCTTTTCGCGCACATCTTCGATGTACGCCATAAATACACCCAGACCTGCGCTTGAAATGTATTGCAGGTCTTTGCCATTAATTACGATCTGAAAGTGCGCGTCATCACGACACTTTTGAATCGCGGCCTCAAGTTCCGAAGCGGTGTGGGCATCAAGCTCACCATTCAGGTCCAGTACTTTGATCGCACCGCTTGATCTAAAGCCGACTGAAAAATTGCTCATTGGTATCTGATTTAATAAGTAAGGAGGACAACGCTCCCAATTTCGGAATAATTTGTGTCGTTTGTAGTAGAATCATCACTACGTAACTGATGATTCTTCACTAATCAACGAACCTATATTTTCGCCGATACTGGCGACGCCGTGCCATTTCAGTATTACGATAGTCATATCGTCGCCATACTGGCCGTCTACTACAAAACCATTCAAATCCCGTACCAAAGCGTTGTGTAGCTCAAATGCGTCTTCGTGACGGTTTTCTGCAAGGGCCACGAGTAGTCTTTCGTAGCCATATTCAGCACCAGCCGCACTGCGGCTCTCAACAACCCCGTCCGTGTAGAGAACAAAAACATCGCCCGGTTGAAGCTGATGTTCGACTACTTGCAGTGTTTTCGTGAATACATCGCCCGAGTCGAGGCCGAGACCCATTCCACGAGATCTGATAAAATTAGCTTCGCCGGACAGATCACTTATCGCGGCCGGGCAATGCCCTGCACGCGCAAGTCGGACCATGCCGGTTTCGGTGTCGATCAGCGCATAGATCACTGAAATGAAAACGTTCTTTTCGAGCAGCTGTCGCAGTGCTCGATTGGCCGTACTTAGAAACGAATCCGGTTCCGGTGACAGTTGCGCCACAGACTTGAAGATCCCCTGCAACTCTGCCATGTAAAAAGCAGCCGACGTACCTTTCCCGGATACATCGGCAACAATCACGGCCAGCCGGTGGTCATCTATCTCCAGAAAATCATAATAGTCGCCACCCACCTCGAGCGCAGGTACACTCGTTGCCGCAATCGACAGCCCGGACAACGTAGGAAGTTTTTGTGGCAGCAACTTCTGCTGCACTTCGCGCGCGATCGACAACTCGCGCTCTAGCCTCTCCTTCTCCAGTCGTTCAGCAAACAGCCTAGAGTTGTCGAGGGCCATGGCCGCCTGCGCTGCGAATCCGGTTATGGCCTCAAGGTCATCAGGTTCGAACGCGCGGGTAATCGACTTCGCAAAAAATAACGCACCCATACATTCGTCACGGGCAACAAGTGGAATAGCGAACAGAGAACCGAGCCCATCTCCAGGTCGTGCCTTGACTCGATGGTCGGCCACCGCATGTTCAAGATGGATCGGCTGCCTTGTCGAGTTCAGCTCATCGAACAAAGCAGGCACATCCACCATCTTCTCGATCTCGCTACGTTCAAATGAGATCGCGGAGACGACCTGAGGCCTGAGTGTTCCGGTAGAGTAGTCTGCAAGTGCAAGCCAGCCCGAATCTGCAATCTCTGCCGATACCGGAGATTCAACGACTGTTGAGTACAGCTTGTCACGCTCGAGGACCTGTCCTACGAGGGTAGAAAACGAATGCATTGCTGCAAGCTCGCCGGCTTTCTGGCGAAAGGCGCGAGTCGTAGGCAGGTGGAATAACAGCGACAGAAAAGCAGTGCTCGAGTAGATAATGCCAAAGATTACCGTCAAGCTTGTAAACACACTTAACGGGTAGGAGTAGTGC
>JABDKO010000162.1 GCA_013002165.1 Rhodothermales bacterium
CTTTCGTGCAGCGCGGATATCCTCGTAGTCGATAGCCAGACGCCGTCCCTGGTTACTCACGGTCTATTCCTCGTCGTCGGCGGTCTCCTTGACGACGGAAGCCGGGCGCTCTACTACTACATCCACGTCACTTACTAACGCTGCAAACGCACCAACCGCTGCGAGTACAGGTGCCAGCAAGATAGCCGCCGTAGCGCCACCGACGCCGACTGCAAGTGGTACTTCGAGCATAGTCTTTTCATCTTTCTTAATGATCACACGTCGTGCTGTACCCTCGTTGATAATCTCCTTGATTTTATCGACGAGTTGATTCCCCTCGACCTTCAGCTTTTCGATATCAATTTTTGATTTACCTGGCTGTGTCATTTTGTAAGTCTCTAAATGAGAAAAGTGGTTTTCATGTAGTGTACGTGAAGCAGGCAGGGTTGATACACTACCGGCACCGTGATGTCAAGATAACTTCACGGTACGAATACCGATTCACTTCATATTCATAAGCTCCTGAATCTTCTGGGTTAAGCTACAAAAACAAACGAAAACAGGCCCTGCTCCTCCTGATGAGTTGTTTACAACAGGTTAGCTACATCTGTGCGACCCCCAAAATGCTTAAGACGAAATGCCCTGCGCCGATACACGATTCGGCTACAATAGGTGAGTGATGCACACAGCGATTTACTCCCTCTTTTGGATTAAATAACTAATTAAGGAGGCCTCGAAAATGGGTCAACAGCAACTTCTTCTACTCGTCTTGGGAATCGTGATCGTCGGTCTTGCCGTCGTCGTTGGGATCCAGGCGTTCAGTGAAAATCAGAAAAAAGCAAACGCGGATGCACTCGTAAATGATGCAATCCGGATCGCTTCAGACGCACAGGCTTGGATGCTCAAGCCAACTGCATTCGGTGGTGGCAACAATAGTTGCGCAACTGCTTGCACGTGGCAGACTGGCGCCGGCGATGACGTGGACTTTCCTCAGCTTGGATATCCTGTCACCAGTGGTGAATATGTAAACTTGAACGGTTCATTTGCTATGACGGTTTCAGGTGCTGTGTTAACAATAACAGCTACCAGTGATGCAAGCGGTAACCAGGTTACCGTAGCGGTTAGTGGTACAGGACCAACTGATATTGCTACAACAGTAGACACGAGCTATGCTCCGGCATCCGCATAGGAAGCAGTGAGTAACAAACTTTGGAAACTATAATGATTCCGAAGTAAATGTTTGAGCTTTGAAAAGCGGCATTGCGATCTGGTAAGACATTTCGTGATGCCGCTTTCATTTTTATCCAAACGATCACCACAAGCCAAGTCTAAACTGAAGCAATGGGACAGCAACAACTCCTCCTTCTGGTATTTGGAATCGTAATCGTCGCGGTCGCAGTTATTGCAGGTATGGAGGCATTCAGCCGCAAGATGGAACAGTCGGCTGCAGACAACCTTGTCGACAGGAATTTAACGATAGCGTCTGAGGCGGTAGCCTGGAAAACCAAGCGCGACCCCTACAATGGCGGAAATGCGTCGTACCTGGGTCTGGCAACTGACGGCCTTGAAAAACTATTTCTAAGTCCGGAAACGAACAACGGGACATTCGCAGTAACCTACGCGACGGTCGACAATATTCACATTACAGGAGTGTCGAATAAGTATCCGAATCTGGGCTCTCGAACGTATATCACGAATTATACGATAGATTCTACCGTTGTCGCTTATGATAGTTCGATTACGCTCGATTAATACCAGAGTATACACCTCTGATTGATCGAAACAATGGCAGTTAAGGAGTTCAAATTCTCAGGCCTGGGTCCAACAGGTCAACCGGTTCAAGGAACCGTCTTCGCGGCTACAAAACGCGCAGCCACTCAAAAGGTAAACACGCTCGCCGAAAAGCACGGGTTTCGGACCCGCACGGTATCGCAGCGCCAGGTCTTCTCGTACAAGGTGCGCCACCCGAATGGAAAGATAGTCCAGGGTGAGCAGAAGGCCTTCTCAGCCGAAGAGATCTCGTCGGCTCTGAGCAAAATGGGACTTGAAGTAATCAAAGTCCAGAAGAAGTTTCTGACGTACCAGCGGAAACCGCCTCAGCAGGACATGATCATGTTCGTGCGCCTGTCTGCGAACCTCCTGAAGGAAAAGCTTCCATTTGATGAGGTCTTGAATCTCCTCGTCAACGATGTCTCCTCGACGAGCCTGAAGCAGGTGATCCGCGATCTAAACGCTGACCTCAAGGCGGGGATGGAAGCACAGCAGGCCTTCATGAAGCACCAGCATATGTTGGGCAAGTTTACTGCATACATGCTTGGTATCGCGAGTAGAAGCGGTAACATGTCAGAGATTTACGAGGCAACGGCCAGATTCCTCGAGCGGCAGAATGAATTCCGAAAAAGCATTAAGAGCGCCATGACGACGCCGGCTATTACGGTGTTGTTTCTGATGCTCGCATTCGTCTGGTATATCTGGTACATCTTCCCGCAAACGGCAGGCCTGTTCGAAGGATTTAATATCGAGCTTCCGCCTCTTACACGGAAAACCCTCGCATTCTCTCACTGGCTAGACCTCAACTACGGTTGGGTATTCCTGGTCATGGTCGTGACAATAGGCGGATGGGTCGTCTTCGCTCGAACACAGAAAGGGACGTTTCTGATACACAAGAATTTGATACGCATTCCTGTTATTGGATCCCTGCTTCACAAGCTGAATATCGAGATTTTCTGTCGCGTGTTCTCAGTCCTGTACTCCGGTTCAGGTGACAACATCACAGTGATCAAGATTGCCGCAGAGGCATGCGGAAATGCGTACATGGAACACCGCATTAAGACGGTCACTGTTCCGATGATGGTGGCCCAGGGCGCAGAGCTCGTACGTTCCATGGAAGCCAGCGGCGTCTTTACGCAA
The DNA here is from genome assembly GCA_013002165.1 of Rhodothermales bacterium. Classification (GTDB taxonomy): domain Bacteria; phylum Bacteroidota; class Rhodothermia; order Rhodothermales; family JABDKH01; genus JABDKO01. The sequence goes on from JABDKO010000162.1 coordinate 2,890, forward strand.
ATGGCGCTAGCTCGATTCCGAAGTGGTTCAGAGACAGGAAACGTTAGAAATTCAGCACTACAGATGGCCGATTACTATGAAGCCGAAACGACGCTCAAATTAAGAGGCGCGGTCGAAGGCATCCAAACCGCCGTTGCAATCATTATTACCGTAGCGATCTGTTTCCTGACGGTGATATCATCCGAAATCGCTCTTATCTCGCCGTCGAGTACCGACATAATGGGAGTCTAGAACGAAGCGTGTAAGCAATAATTAATCATTCTCCAATGGACAACGAACAGGGAAATACGCCTGAACCAGGGAAGTGGGCGCAAAACGACGCGTCGCAGGAGAGCTATGACAATGATGCTGTCCTTTCCTTGACCGAGGATTTTACGCCGACCGGTGGCGGCGCAGTGCCGTATGATAAGGACGTCGCAGGTAAAGACTTGAGCGATGCGTCTGATCTGCGAACCCATGAGGATGATCATGAATCACATGTCAACCTCGACGATGATTTTAAACACCTGAACATTCGGGATCGTGTCGTCGTGATACTGCTGCACAAGAAGGTTGTTACTCCCAAACAAGTTGAAGCAGCCCAGGAAGATAAAAAGTCTTCTCAGTCGCGCGATGCATTGTGGAGATTCGTGGCGCGCAACGCCAAGGATGTAGAACGCGAAGCAATCTTCGCCGAGGCGGCCTCAGTATATGCGTTTCGCAAGGCAGACATTGGACCGGGTAAACCAGATGCCGAGTTTGTAAAACTTGTCATCGAAGCCCTCAGCGAGGAGAACAGAGACAAGCTGCTTAACCTGCGAGTCTTGCCGGTAGCATACGGATCCGACAGTGCGAGCGGGGGTGCGAAGCTTGTTCTGGCGACGCATGATCCTGCCCGCCCCGACCTGCATAGATTCCTTCAGGGGCTACGAATGGGTCGATTCGAGCTGCAATATGCACCAGAATCTGAGATCAAAGAGTTCTATCGCATATTGATGCCGAAAAAGAACGAGTTTCTGGAGCGGATCACGGATGATCCGATGGCCGTGGACCTCGGAATGTCGTTTGACGCCGGAGAGAAGGAGCTAATCGATGAGGAGGCGCTCGAGGCGGAGATAAGCCGGTCGAGTCTGATCAACCTTTTCGAAGCAGCTCTTGTTGAGGCGACACGATCCGGTGCGTCTGACATTCACATCTTTCCCAACGCACAACGGAAAATTGATATCTACTTCAGAGTCGACGGCAGGCTTAGCCGGTGGCACACTGAAGATCGCGTTCATCCGGAGTCGTTTCTTGCTGTCGTCAAGGACAACGCTATGAACGTCGACCGATTCGAGCGCGACATGGCGCAAGACGGTTTCATCCAGAGACAAATCGACGATGCGTTGATACGTTTCCGTGTGTCAGTTTTGCCTATCGCAACCGCAAGCCAGGAGGTTCGGGCGGAATCAATAGTTATTCGAGTTCTGGATGACCGCAAGGTTCTGACAGACCTCCGTAAGCTCGGGATGCTTGACGTTGCGCTAGACCGCTTTGACAAGGCGATTCACCAACCGCACGGGATGGTGATACTCACCGGACCGACCGGTTCGGGTAAAAGTACTACGCTGGTCGCCGCACTTCACCAGGTCGTTTCTCCTGAAGTCAACGTGCTTACGGTAGAGGACCCGGTTGAGTACATTATTCACGGCGTACGGCAGATCAAACTGGGCCACAAGCTCAGTCTTGAAGGTGCCCTTCGCGCGATACTTCGCCATGACCCGGACATCGTAATGGTGGGTGAGATGCGTGACCAGGCTACAGCTGAACTGGCGATCAAGCTGGCAAACACGGGCCACCTGACTTTCTCGACTCTGCACACCAACGACGCACCGAGTGCGGTCAGTCGTCTGTACAAGATGGGCGTCGAGCCATTCCTCCTCGCCTACGCCATTAATCTAATTGTAGCACAGCGCCTGATTCGTAATCTGTGCCCGACGTGCAAGGTAGAGGATCCCGACCCCGATCTTGTCTTGTTGAAGTCGGTCGGCTTCGAGGAAGAAGAGATTGAAAACTTGACCTTCTACAAGCCTGGTGACAAAGACAATTGCAAGACGTGTCATGGAATCGGTTACAAGGGAAGACGAGCCATGTGCGAGACGTTGTACTTCTCTCGCGAGATCCGACACATGATAGTCGAGGCCGGTGAGGCCATCGATGAGGACGAAATTCGCGAGCAGGGAAGATCCGAAGGAATGCTGACACTTCTCGATTCAGCCCGGGAAATCGTCAAGACTGGCGGCACTTCTGTCGAAGAACTTATTCGCGTTACCTCGACGGAATAGCTTCGATAAAATTTCGAAATGCTTAGGTATCCGGCAAATTGCCCGATACTTGATACGAAATTCGTCCTTCCTTCTCAATTTGGCGCCATAATGCCTCAAACTCTCATCGCCCTGGGAGCTCTCGTTCTGGTCATGCTATTCAGTATGAGCCAACAACGTTCTTCGATTCAACACAGCCAGAATATGGTAAGTGCTGAACTCGAGGTGATGGCGAATGCAAGCGCCAAAGAGATGATGCAACTCATCGGCTCAAAGCCTTTTGATGCACGAATAGCCGATGGAACTATCGCGGTACAGGCATCGGACGACGCTACCGACCTCCTGACAGCACCGGCGCAATTCGGATACAACAACTCATTCGACGATTGCGAGGACATCGACGATTTTAATCGAATGGCACCGGACACACTGTACTTCGACGTAAACGGAGACGTCGGATTCGAATTCATTGTCGACGTCGAAGTTAACTATGTCAATTCAGAGGGTGAGGTATCCAGCACGCCGACGTGGATCAAGGAAGTGACACTTACGGTGAACGGTCTAACGCCTGACAGTGGTCTCAACTATCTGAAACAACCGATTGTACTGAAGCGACAGTTTTCTCCACAATGGAACTAGGACGGTAATCGTTCTGCAATCTTGAACGTCACTAATGCAGATTCTACTTGACCACATAACGTCTACCGTGATTGCAGGAATCGTGTTTATCATCCTGATGACTTTGCAGTGGCGGGTAAACGAGACCACCATCGAGCGGACAATTCTGTACATGGGGAAGAAGAACACCTTGAACCTGGGGGAAATAATTGAACGCGACGTCGAGAATGCAGGGTTCAACATTTTCCCGGGTGAAGACGGAATTATCACGCACCAGAATACAAATTACGGAGACGACACATACACCTCTCTGCTCGAATTCGTGAGCGCAGACGAGGATGGCAATCAGATCAAGGTCAAGTACACGATCAGTCTCCTCGACAGTCTCGTAATCAATGGTAACCCGCTACCGTTACTTTCATTGCTCCGTGAAGAAGATAGTGGTTCCGGTTATACAGTCGCTGGCGGTAGTGCTGCAAGGCTTACGGACTTTGATGTTGATTTACTCAGTACTCAGAATGTGGGTGCAACTCGCACAGACGCCCGCAAACTGCGCGTGCGTTTCAAGACAGCACTTCTTCCGCAGAAGCTGACGGATGATGTGACAGTGCGGAATCAGCATGGTATTGATGAGTTGATCTGGGGGATGACAATCGAACCTCCAGGTCTAAAAATGCAAGGATTCCAGGGTTAAAACCCGTACGGAACAACCGGCAATTTTTAATGACACAGGGTCAGAAAAATGGGAAATAACGTACTGTTTATCGCTGCTGCGGTTATCCTCGGGATAGGCACGGTGGCATACGTCGGTCAGCGGACGCTATTCGAGTCAGACAAGGAGCAATCCGAATATCAGGAGCAGGGAATTGCTCGAGATGTTGCGAAATCCGGTTTGGACAGGACTGTTAGTGAAATCAAAAGAAAGATGATGTCGGTATCGGAAGAGGAAGTCGACGTCGCGGTCCCCGGCGGGAACTACTCGAGTTCAGTCCATACGAACACATACGGCGATCTTGACATTACTGTTGAAGCCTCATCTGGAAATACCGGCCATTCCATAAACGCGAATGTTATCTTTGCAGCCTCGGAGGCAGCAGCCGTTGTTCTAACGGCACAACGGATTTCTGCAAGCGGCTCCGGAGAATATACTATCTCCGGTCTTGATCGACGGGCACCTTCTCGTGCATCAAGTAAGGGTTTTCTTGCGCCGGCAACTGGGATCGCAACAAACTCGGAAGAGAACCTGTCGGCAATCGCCTATGGACTTTCCAAGTCACGAGTCATTGGTGCCGAAGGAAACGGAAGTTGGGCCCAAACCAAAGAGGCATCCGATTACGATGCACTTTATCAGGAAGCCTTGCTTGTCGACTCGCGCGTTGTGCTGGACGGAACAAGCGGCGGTTCCTACGGGTCTTCATCAGACCCTGCTATCGTTCACGTGACTGGAGACTTCAACCCGGCCACCAGTTTCAGCGGATCTGGTCTTCTGATCGTTGAAAACGGACACTTCGAGGTCAGCGACAACTTCAACTGGGAAGGTATTGTATTGATCAAGAAGGACGGCGTGGACTCAATCAATGTATCCATAGGAACAGGGGCTGGTCTGTACGGCAGCATGATTGCATACGAATTGAACCCGGGAGGTTCGACGACCGAGGAATGTGACGAGGTACCGTTCGTGATTGACGATCTGTCTACCGTTCCCGGAGTCGACGTACGAATGGAGTTTCAGGTTCTTGGTGCTGCAATCAGCTACGGCGGCTCGTACGATATGCCGGTTACTGCAAAACTGCACATTGGTGGCAGCGACTACACTCCATGGGGCTCATACGATCAGGCGTTATCGGGCAATGTGAACACCGATGCCCCGATAGATCCGTGGATTCCCGGCTTTACAATCGAAGCAGGCACTGAAGTAACAATCAGTGGCCGCTCCTGGAAACGCAAGAGCCGAAAACGCGGAACTCGTAACAATCACTGGCAGACATACTTGTCTCAGAACTCGGACCAGGGTGGCCAGCAGCTGAAAGTTCTGCGCGACGGCGACGATGTGCCAAATATCTCCGGATATCAGGATCAGGCGTCTGTGGCTGACTTCGTGGCTGACTACATTGGCGATGACGGAAAAATGACACTGCAGGGGAATCAGTCGATCTACCTTTTCGAACTGGGTTCGACGAATCCTAATAGTGCGGCTTTTGACCAGCAGGACCTCGTGGTTTTGGTCACAATGACTGCCGAGGGTACGACCACTGAATGTTCAGGCACGAGCTCCGAACCCGTACTTGCATTCAACATCGCCCCGGATGCCGAGATTCATTACAGTCCGGAAGCGATTGCAAAACTTGGAATGAAGATCGATTCGATTCGCAAGCGATCCAAAGTCGTTATTACCGAGAACCGTTCCCGGACGCGAACGGCTGCCGAAGCCGGACAGGGTTCAGATGCCGGTGCGCAGTACGGCGAAGGTGAAGGGAATGATGGCGATGGCGGCGGAGGCGGAGGGAATGAATAACCCGGGACGATCCTATGAGGATCTTCGACCGGTAATAAACAGGCTGACTTTAGGTAAGGGTGGTGCGGTTTCAGCACCACCCTTTTTCTTTTTTTGAGACTCGTCTCCAAACGAGATTCTCATTTCAGGACCGTTTTGAGACTGCGGGAAATGAAGTCGTTTCGTCTCGAAATAAGAAGTCCGAGAGAAAATGCTATTTGCCGGTCAATTATCAAGTTTTTCTCGTTATGACATTTTTTTAGGCGTTTCGTTGAAGTCTCAATTCGGTTTTGGTATAGAGTTTGACATCTACTATAGAAACAGCCCGAAATGGGCGATGATTTCAATCAAGCAATTCATTAGCAGGCGTTTATCATGCCACAGACAATCGGCGCTTTTCTCGCACTCTCGACAGTGATGATGTTTTCACTCAACTATCAGCAGACAGCGATCCAAAGCAACATGAGCGCGGTCAACAGCGAAATGGAAGTTATGGCAAATGCCGTAGCTGCAGAGACCATGCAGTACATCTCATCCAAGCCGTTTGACTCGAACACGTCCAACGATACAGTCACAGAAAAAAACGCAGTTTCGGCTCTGCTTACGAATCCAATTGCTTTTGGTCGTGACGGTGGATTTGCCGACGCAATGGATATCGATGACTTCCACGGCATGGAGCCCGACTCGGTCTGGTTTCCTGTTACTGATTCCGACGGATTTAACTTTACTGTCAAAGCTACTGTCAGGTACATCGATGATTATGGCACGGAATCTCAGGTACCAACCTGGCTTAAGGAAGTCACTCTAACCGTTGACGGACCTGAGAACAACGGTCACAAACTTCTCTTTCATCCTGTCTCTGTAACACGGCAGTTTTCGCCACAGTGGTACTAGACCAGGATACGATCACTTATTGATTCATAGATCAATCAACTTTAGATACAAAGACAATGCAACTGATCCTCGACAAAATGGCAGCAGCAGTAGTCACAGCGGTAGTTTTCCTTGTGCTATTCGGACTGCAGACTCGCGTTCAAGGCGACTCCATTGGAGAAACTGTGTCGTACATGGCAAAGAAACAGACTCTCGCTTTTGCGGAAGTTCTCGAGCGTGACTTCGCTAATGCGGGTTTCATGACGGCACCCGGACAAGACGCGATTCTTAAGTACTCCAATTCTACCGCCGATTCTGTGGAATACACGGAACTGATTGAATTTGTCGGAATGGGCTCCAACGGTTCCCAGGCAGGCATCAGGTACGTTACGAGTCAGGTTGACTCGACCTATTCGGATGGCAACGTCGTGCCAACCTTTGAGGTGCTTCGCTATGAGAATCTTGGCTCCGGCTGGAAAATTTCTGGAGGAAGTATGTCAACCCTGACAGATTTTGATATTTCCTTACTGGACGAGAACAACAACGGAGCGAACATGAGCAATACTCGGAAGATTCGTATTCGCCTTGTAAACGCCGTAGAGATTAAAAGGTCTACTGACCGCAATTTTGTAAATGCTCGAATCAAAGATCTGCGTTGGGGAATTACTCTGACGCCACGAGGTTTGAGCCAGCAGTTGTACCAGGGATAGAACAACACACAAACATCAACGCACATCTTTATCAACAAACAAGTCGTAAAAAATGAGTCGAGGACTTTTATTCATAGTGGCCGCATCTCTTATCGGAGTGGGCTCTGTGATCTTCATGGGCCAAAAGTCTCGTATAGCAGTGGACTCCGAGCAAGGGGAATACGGGTACCAGGTCACAGCACGAGAAATCGCGAAGTCGGGTTCGGACCGCGCTATCAGTGAGGTCAGAAAGGACCTTACGGCAGTCACGAAGCAACGCAATGGGATTTCCGTCGCCGGCGGCGAATACGACCTTGATATCGTAGAACACAACTACGGAGAGCTTACGCTCGTTTCAAACGGTCGAAGCGGAAACGCCGAGCATTCAATTGAAACAGGGGTCATTTATGTTGCTCCTCTTGAAGCAGCGGTTGTGCTAAACGCATCCGAGGTTTCAACCAAGACGTCTGGTAGTTATACCATTTCAGGTGAGGATCACCGGGCCGAGCCCGCTTCTGACGATGATAGCGGAACCTCTGGTGGAAGCGGTGGAAGCGGTGGAAGCGGTTACTTTGATGGTAAGAACTTTGGTCCAGAGGTGGACTACTCTGCAGTTGGCCGAAGGAACGCCCGTAATCGCGGCTTCACAAGACCAGCTCGCGGCATCATGACCGGCTCGGAATCACACGCCAACATTGTCGCAGCCGAAATTGATGCGGTCAACGTAACCGGTGACGGCGGCGCAGGCAGCATCGGCTCGACGAGCCAGAAAGATGTATACGAGCAGATCTACACGCAGGCAATGAGCAACAGTTCAGTTCAGTTTCTGAGCGAGCCGTTTGCAGGATCATACGGGAGCAAAAACGACCCGGCTATCCTTAGTGTATCTGGCGATTTTGAGCCAAAGGATTCGTTCACTGGCTATGGTCTTCTGATCATCGAAGATGGTAATTTCGAAGCAAACAAACACTTCAAGTGGAATGGAGTGGTCATGGCACGCGGCTCAGGAACCTCTGAGCTCGACGTGATTGTTGACGACGGAGCGGAAATCCGCGGTAGCCTTGTGGCATACGAGAAAGAATCGGTACCCGTACCTGCGTGTCCCGTACCTTTTGATATCGACGGCCTGAACACCGTACCAAAGGTTGAATTCAACGCTCGCTTTGACGTTGTCGGAGCAGCGATTAGTGCCGGAGGCGCGTATGATGTACCTGTTACGTCCGTAGTGCACTTCAATGGCGATCATGAAGAACCATGGGGTAACTGGGACAAACCGACTGATGGCAACGTCAACAGGGATGGAGCCTACGTTTACGAGCCTAGTGATTCGTACGGCCCGAATACGACGATTACCGTCAGTGCGCGGTCCTGGCTGAAGAAAAAGGGCAAAGATGGTTCGAAGGACGATCACTGGAACATGTACATGGAGCAGGCTTCCGACGAAGGTGGCCAGCAGCTGCAAGTTCTCCGCAACGGTGACACGGCACCAGGCGTAGCCGGGTACCTTGGCCAGACGTCGGCAGTCGAGTTCCTCGCGGACTATCTGAATCTTGACGGGACTATGAACCTTGCCGACAATCAGACGATTTACCTTTTCGAATTGGGATCAACGAATCCAAATTCGGCGGCGTTTGATATGCAGGATCTCGTTGTGCTCGTAACACTTACCGCAGCCGAAAGCGATCCGATCGCTGGTTGTGTAGCTGGTGGCAGTGCCGGTATCACTGGCAAGATTAACTTCGAGATCGGTGGCGATGGGGCCGTACTATACAGTCCTGAAGCTATCGCCAAACTTGGCAAGAAGCTCCAGGTTATTAAGGACGCAACTAAAGTCACAGTCGTTTCTCAGAAGGAGAAAACGGACAGAGAAGCTTCGTCTCAGTCGATGAAATAGGCAGAATCAAGCTAAAGCTTGTTTCGGGCGGTTCCGTATCTACGGAGCCGCCCTTTTGCTTTATATGGAATCTCCGATAGTCGCGGCTACACGCTCAAAAACAAAATCTTCGTTGTAGTCTCCATCGCTGTACTGTTCGCAACATTCAAGACAGGCTGATCCACGGCTCATCCTGCGCTGCCGCCGAACAACCAGTCTACAGTGCGGGCAACGATATGCGTACCTGGGTGCTGCCTCCGGAGAGGCCAGAGGAAGCGAGTGAGACGCTCTCTCACCTGGAATACCAAGGTCATCACAGGCACGTTTCCACTCAAACCCGTGTGGTGAGATATGTCGATCGCGATGCCGGTCGACGGCGACCAGATGTGCAAGCTCATGCCGCAGAATCTGGTTGACAGCAGGTACGCCCAGAGGAATAAGCTTCGGGTTCAGATCAATACGACAACGCTGCGAGTCGGCAGTGCCTGCAGTCGTTTTCAACCTGGGGTTCCACCATACGGTAACCCGAGAGCCAACCCGGTAACTTCGCACGTCGCAGGCAAGTCCTCTCGCTCTTTCAGACAACACGGGATCACAATGCAATCTCCGCCGGGGGAGCACACGCCTGGACTCAGGCAGAGCCTCCGGTTCGCGTTTTTCTTCAAAAGCGTCGTCGACGACATCAAAATTCAGGCTAAACTGCATATCCGCGAAAAAAAAGTGGCTCGTGGTCAAAAAACAGACATATTTCCTTCACGGAAATTTAAAACGGCTTTTCATGTGGTCGATACCCTTCTGGAAGCGTCAGAGCAGAGCGTCTTTCTGATCACGCGTCATCAAATCCATAACCGAACGCCTCCTGATGCAAATCGGGATGAATACCAGGATTTGGACTCATATTCAACAAAGTCTGTCAATGGCAAAAAATTATGGGAAAAGGTGTAGCATTACTAGTCGCTGCGTTGGGCTTGAGTGGAATATTTTACGCTAACAATGCGAGACAGTCCAGTCGCGATACGGGTCAGAAAGTGGCGACCCATCAGTACGGGATACTGGCACGTGAAGCCGCTCTTACGGGATACAACCGTGCAAAGCAGGCCCTTTCTGAAGGTGACCTGAACGACATTACCGGTTCATACGAGCGTGGCAATTACGGAGTCCAGTTCGTCAACAACGGTAGCTTGACAAAGATCACTTCGATTGGATACATGCTTGACGGTCGCGGTGAAACGGTCACGTATCAGATCAGTGCGGAATACAAACTTGTCACGGGTGCCATGTCTGAAACGGCACCACCTCACATGAACTATGCACTGCTCACGGAAGAGGATCTTAACATCAATGGTGCTTTTGTCACCGAAGTCCTGGTTACCGGAGAGGCGGGTGCGGAGCTGAATGCAAATATGCATACGAATGGAAACCTTCACATAGACGGTAACAAGGCTAGCGTAGAAGGATTTGGCACTTACGTAGGTTCCGGATCGTCTAATCCGAATAAGGCGCTGCAGGGAACGTTTGAGCCAAACTACAACCCTACAAGTCTTGACGGTGCCTACCAGGCAGGAAGAGTAGACATTCCAGTTTTTGATTCTGCTCTGTACACAAGCGAGGTAGCGGTCGACGCTACGACAGTTGGAGATGTTATACTGTCCGGCGACTACGATCTAGGAGGAACCCGGGAGGATCCTTACATCTGGCATGTCACGGGCAATGTTTCATCGACAGGAGGAACCACCCTCGACGGGTACGTCATGTTCATCGTAGATGGTGAGGTTTCTTTGACAGGAAACGTCGAGATGGGTGACCCGGGATATTCGGGACCAGACGAAAGCAGCGTTGCATTCTATGCCGGCGGCGACGTTGAGTTAGGGGGTAATAGCGAAATCTACGGACAGATATATACGTCGGGCGATGTCTTGCTGCACGGGACTCCGGAAGTATATGGTAGCATTACAACTTCAGGCACTGCAACCCTGTCGGGCACACCAGATATTTATTTTAGAGAGTCGTCGCCAGCACTCACGACGATCTGGCAGAGTACGGAAGATTCTTACCGACTCGTAGCATATAACGAGTTGTAGTCTCCAAAGAACAGCTGGTCGTGCCCGGACCGTAATCGTTTCCGGTCACCGTGCCAGGAAAAAACACATTTTCACCGGTAAACGAAATGCCACAAACAATGATAGCCATATTGTCGATGACGGTCGCGTCACTGTTCACATTCAATCAGCATAAGAATGCACTTGTTTTGCGGATGGACATGATATCGCGAGACATGGAGTTGCGGTCTACAAATGTCGCTGCGAGCTTGATGGAAGAGATCGGAGCGATGGCGTACGATGATGCGACCAAGTCAGGTTCGATATCCAATTCTTCGGAGTTGACATTCGTTCAACCCTCTGAAGAACAGAATGAGGGTGGCGCAACTACTGAAGCTGGCGGAACCGACGACCTCGACGATTACGATGGGACAACGCTTAACCGAACGCGAATGCGCAACGGAAAGACGATGACATTTTCGGCCACGACTGATGTGGAGTACACGACGGAGACGGGGCACTCTACAGATGGAGCGCCTTCAAAATTCAAAAGGGTCACGGTATCTGTCTCATCGACTGATGTCGCGATCGCAGATACCATTCGGATTTCTCGAATATTCGCATGTGGCGCCAGATGCGTCTGGTAGCAGGTACAAACGTTTAACGAGGTCACTTTATGCAACTCATCTACGACAATATAGTAGCTTCCATGGTCGGGGCAGCAGTAATTCTTGTCATGGTTTTTACCAATCATCAGACGCAAATCGCTGCGAGCGAAGCTGCGGGTTTCTATATCATGCAACAGCAGTTAATAGACTTTACCAGCACGTTGCAACGAGATATGCAGAATGTAAGTTCTGTTGTTGATACTGAAATGGCAGACTCGACGTTTTCTTTCTTTGCGCAGGTCTCTCCGTCGGATACTACCAAAATGCAGGTTATTTATTTGCGCAAGACAGTCGGCTCCCGGTATGTCGATGGAGCGAACGTACCGTTGTACCAGATTGAAAGGTACGTCAATGGCGCGATTGCAGGAGGTGGCATTGCATCAGTCACTGAATGGTCCATTGAAGTTCTCAATGGTGAGGGTAACAGCATAATAGATCCCGCGAACGCAAGACAAGTCGCAATAAACTTTCGTGTCGTTCCTCCGATTGATGTCGAGGTCATCGAAGGTATCACCGTAGGAGATACACGATGGGAGACGACGTTCCATCCGACGATGCTACGCGACAGTTCGCTGTAAAGATCGAGTAGATCTTTCCTGGTACATGTCAGGCCCACCTGACTGCACAAAGCCGATGAGGAGTCCTCATCGGCTTTGTTGTTTGTCGCATCGGCTCCGCCGGCAGACTTTCAAAGCTACGTGTCGATGAGATCTGGCAGATTTTTGTCATGGTCAAACTCGAACTCAGTCGTTGTACTGATTCGAAGGTTTGGGCAGGGAGCACGACAACGGCTCGCATAGCCTGCATAAAGCTATAAAACGGCTGCTTTATGGCTGTTAACCTTTCTTAAGGCACCCCCCAACTGGCCGATACGAAAAATGGGGTCGAGTGGCCGCTCAACCCTTTTATAATATGCTGATACGGTCAGTTAGAATCTGCGAAAGCACGAACAGCGACCCCCGATAGTCGCAACTGCATGAACTCGAACTCATCCATCAAGGAAATACTTGCCCGTCAGGCGGCTGCCAAAAGGCAGTCAACGTCGGTTCCCAAGCCGACAGAACGATCGCCGATATCACCTCCGGGATCGGACCAGGCGGGAACCAGCAAGATTGCCAGTTTCAAACTGCACATTCCACCGTTGCCGGAAGTGTGCAAGGAGCTCGCAGGCGATATTCCATATGCGCTGTATGGCGATGACAGAATCCGATATACGCTTGAGCAAATCGGAAGCCTTTCTGATAAAGAGCGCACTGCGTTACGTATTCACGTTGAGCACTTTCTCAATCGCATGATCGAGGTCGATGCGAGTGATATTGACTTCGGCGGCACGTCAGCGAACAAAGGAATATGGTACCGGCTGGACGGAGACAAAAAGCCAGACGAATCCATGGGCGAGTATACGGTTGATGAAACCAACGTTCTGATTCTCAACCTGGTGAGCAGCGCACAGTTTGATCTCCTGTTCAAACGGCGGGCGATAGACATTTCCTATACCATGCCTGTCGAAGGTCGTGACGGTCGCAACCGCCGCCTTCGTTGTACAGTCTATTTTGACTTCGACCAGATTGCTCTCAACATGCGTCTGATCGGAGATATCATCCGACCACTCAAGTCGCTGAACTTTCATCCACGAATTGAGAAAGGTCTCCTTTTCCGCCACGAGCGCGACGGACTAACCCTGGTTACTGGTGTTACCGGCTCCGGCAAAAGTACAACTCTGGATTCCATCATCGATGAGAACAACAAAGACGTTCACGGTCATGGAGTAATCATTGCCCAGCCGATCGAATATATGCACTCGTCGAAGCGATGCATTTTACGGCACAGGGAAGTAGGCAAGGATGTGCCATCGTTCAAGGACGGAATTGTTCAGGCACTTCGTCAGGATCCGGATATCATCGTGATTGGTGAGCTTCGTGATCCCGAAACCATTTCAGCGGCCCTTGAGGTTACCGACTCCGGACACAAGGTATTTTCAACGCTTCACACTTCGTCAGCGGTCGAAAGCATTGACAGGATGATTGCAGAATATCCGTCAGACGAACAAGAGCGCGTTCGAAACCGTCTGGCTGAAGTTCTGAAATGCGTCATCTCTCAAAAACTCCCTCCGAAGATTGGTGGTGGCCGAGTGCTTACCAAAGAGGTCCTCTGGATGACGTCTTCTTCACGCGCAGCGATTAAGAATGACAACACTTCGGAGATCTACCAGATGATGTGGGAGGGATGGGCCGAGGGTCAGATCACCCTCGAGCAGGACCTGGCTCGTCTTGTTAAAGAAGGGCAAATTTCGGTCGAAACGGCAATGGATTACGCCAACGTTAAACGACGCCTGCGTCAACTTCTCGGTTGATCACTAATAACTGTCAAATGGATTCGTCAATATGAAAACAATCGGACCGAAAGACTTCGTTCTCAGCGTAATGGTGTCCGGAAGCTCCCTCCATGCGGTACTTCTGCAGGATGGTGACAAAGGACCTGAGATCCTGCGCCGATTTTCCAAGCACGCATCGGCGTCCGTAGGAGCCGACACTGGAGGAATGACCGGTCCCGGTCAGGAAATGCCAGACGATGCAGGAATGGGCGACTTCACCATTAAGTTTGGTGGAGCCTCGAATTCATCTGAACTGTTCCTGGCATCCGAATTCGGAGCCGATGGCGCTGGCGACAAGAGTCACTCAGACCAGGGCATATTCACAACTTTCGAGCTAGAACTCGAGGATATCCTTGCAGATTGTCGCGACATGGGCTACTCGGACCCCGTGGTTGTATTCTGTGAGGATGCGACGACCGTAGTGTCAGCCGAAATCAGCATACCGGGAACAGAAGAGGACGGCAAGAAAAATAAAAAGGGCTCCGACAAGTTTGAGTTGCTGACTGCGACTACTGAAATCACAGCAACCGAAGAGAACTCGGCATTTTTGAAAATGTCGCCAGGCGAAGATGGGCTGGAACGGTACCTCGGAATAACCGCAAAACCAAACGGACCCGTCGAGCAAACACTAAAGGCTCTGCGATCACGAAAAACCCGAATGCCTGCGGTTCAGTTGCTGGACAACGAAATTGCTATCTATCTGGGCCTTGCCAGATCAGCATTCTATCTGGTGACGTCTCATGACGGGTTTGGCGACGATGCTGCAAGCGAATTCGGAGATACGGAATTTGCTCCTCTTCTCCCTGACAGCAACAGGAAGTCACTTCTTGTACGTGCCGGAGTCGAGGATACCCTTGTCCTTTTCCTTGAAGATGACAAGCTGCTGCACTTTGAAAATCTGCGTTCGATCACAACGTACGATGCTCCTGAGACTATCTGTTCTCGTGTTCTGCTTTTGCAGGATGAGTATGGCGTCGGAGACGTACAGCATGTGCTGCTGCTTTCCGATGACCGCGAGGATGCAATTCTTGACTCGTTCAAGATGTTCTTCTCCGATACGCGAGTAGAGTCTTTGCGCGATTACATTCCCAGTGTAATCGAAGACCCGGCTGAGCACTCACGACCAAGTGCCTATGTCCTTGCAACTGGAACCGCACTGCGTCTCGTCGAAGATGAACTTTATCAGGGGTCGTTTGAAGAGATTAATCTTCTTCCACGCCGCCTTCTGCGAAAGCAGATTCGGATACCGGTTTCATGGCATGTATTTGCCTTGTACGGATTCATTTTCGCGTCGGTCTTGTTTTGGATAGGTCGATACTTCACAATTGAAAGCGACGTCTCCGAGATGCGCTACAAGATCCAGCAGTACCCGTCAGAGTATGCAAATCTCGATCCGCAAGTACTACAGGCGCGGGTTGACAGTATTAACGCTGTAAGTGCAGGGTATTACCGCGCGCTAAGGGTTCTTGACTCGCTGCTCGTTGGCAGCGACATGTGGAGCCGGGCAATGGAGAAGTCAAGTACGGATGCCGCCAACGTGAAGGGAATCTGGATTGACAAATGGCGACCGGTTTCCGGGGGCATAACGCTTAGCGGAAATGCAATTGCACGAGATCGTATTGTAGCACTGGCAAACGAGATTGGTGGAGAGATTGAGACGGTGACGTTCTCGGAAATTCGTGAATGGCCTGTCTTCAGCTTCGAGATGAAAATGCCCATCAGGGAAGAGCTTCCAGAGGCAGCTCGGTACCTCCGGGAAAGAATCGCCTACCTGGAAACAATCAATGAGCGCTCTAACGAGACCTCGGAATCGAACTAAACCGGACTGGCACAACAGTACTGACGGTATAACTGATGTCAAATATTGCTTATAACATAATCATTCTTGCGTTCCTTGCTGCTCTTGTAACGGCTGGCGGTATATATGTGACGTTCGTCAAGCAGCCCAAGGAAATTGAGAAGCTGGAGCAGACAGAAAAGGTTGCACGCCTCAAAGAAGCGGAAGTGTCGGCTCTAATCGCGGAAGAGAATACGTCTTCCAAAGCTGCGAAGGAAGCCATCAACAAGTGGAGAGCCAGGTACAAAGTAATCCCGGCCAAACTCACTTCCGCGGATGTCGTGAACTTTGTCAACCAGCGCTCGCTGTCTGGCTTCAAAACATTCGATATCGAGGTTGAGGGCAACACTTCGACACAGGATTTCAGGTACTACACACTGAAGCTGTCCGGGCGTGGCTATTACAATAGTCTGTACAAATTTATCTGGGAAGTTGAAAATCATCGTGATTTCTATCGAATCCGTGATCTGCAATTAGACCAGATGGATTTGCTCACGAAGGACGAAGAGACCGGCAATAACAAAATGCAGGTGATGGTTTCGTTCAAGATGAAACTTGACGCGTACTATGGAGGCGCCAGCGGACTTAGCGCTCCAATCGGCGATCCGATGTCCGAGGATGAAATACTCCCGACAAGTGCATCGAATGTCGACCTGCCTCCGGTGCCTTCAGGCGTATTGCCGAAAAGTCGTCCTGAGATCAACCCGTTTTACCCTCTCATTCTTGACGAGGTACCGCCCAATACATACGAACGTCTGAATATGGATGAGGCAGTTCTTGTTTCGATAGTAGGTAACGAAGCTATCATGCAAGCGGGAGAGGCATATTTCCAGTTGAGAGTCGGTGACCTTGTTTATCTCGGTGAGATAACGCGGGTCGACGCCTCGGACGGACTGGTAGCCGCAAGGCTAAATCGCGGAGGCATCATCGACGAAGTCGAATTGAAGCTGGAGACCGGCGATAACTACCGGCAAGCCCTGGGGTCAGTGCGACTCGCCCCTGTAGAGCCGAATTAAACCACCAAAGCGCTCTGGAGTGCAAACCATGAAACTAAGATCCATCACATTCCATTTGTCGATGATGCTTGTTGCTGGCATCATGCTCATTGCCGGTTCGGCATTGACGTCGAAAGTCTACGGACAGGAAGTACCGAATCAGCGGCAGGTACGAGCATATATCCCACCGGATCAGCTCGTGTCGTTTTTGCCATCGACACCATTCAATCGATTCGTCGAATTCGTCGATCCGATCTTTCTGCGTGTCACAGGCAAGCAGATCGTCGATCCGGAGGCTCGAACGACTCCGATTGGTGTTTCAATTGCCGGGATGCAATTCCTGGATGCATTCGAGCTCGTGCTTCAGTTTAATGGACTCTGGTACCAGGAAACTGCACAGTTCTTTATCGTTGGACCTCAGCCTTCGGATGCCGCCGTGGTAGCCACAGGAGGTGCAGCCACCGGTAGGGAACCGGACTCACCCGCGACAATCGATACGCGCGAGATTCAAATCAATGCAATCCTTTTCGAATTGGACCATTCCATGGCCCGCGATACCGGTCTTGACTGGAACGTATTCTTCGGTGAACAGACCGGCTCGGGACAAAGCGGCAGTGGGCTCTCCGGTGGCGGTTTTGGTGGCGGTACCGGTAGTGGTGGTCAGGGCGAAAGCTTTCAGACTCGACCGCGATTCTTTTTGAGAACAGACGACTTGTTCGACAGCATAGACGATCTGATCGTTGCTCCGGACATCATTGATTTTTCCGATCTGACACAGTTCTTTCGTCTGCTCGAAAACGAAGGCATTGGTGAGACAATTGCCAATCCGCAAGTCTCCGTGCAGTCAGGACAGAAGGGACGTTTCCAGTCCGGATCAGACGTTCCGGTCCAGGTTCGCGATTTCGCGGGCAATACCGTAACGCAGTTCTTCTCCACGGGTATCATCGTTGATGTAACGCCGACGCTTATTACACAGCGCCCAGACGATGACAGCGCCGAGATCGATTTTGTGCATCTCGACGTTGAGATTGAAAAGTCTGGCAGTTCTCCCTCAGCATCAGGTCCGGTAATCAATCGGAATACAGCGACTACGCAGGTACTCCTTCTCGATGGCGAGCAGACCATCATCGGTGGACTGTACTCGACGGAAGAATCGGTCAGTCGGAGCGGTATCCCCGTCCTGAAGGATCTGCCGGGTTGGTTCTTCGGCCTGCGCTATCTGTTCGGCCGCTCGCAGCGTGTAGTAACGCAGAAAGAACTTCTGATCGTATTGCAGGCGAATGTACGCAACGATATTACGACGCGCGCCAACGGGCCGCTGCAGTATCAGATCCTCAAGGAAAACCGCCGCATGATGGAACGTGGTATGCAGCAGTTCGATACTGAGGTAGCAGGTGAGAGAGTCAAACCACGAAAATACATTGAGCCAGGGTCCAACTAGGACAGCGCTACTTGTAGATCCTGAAGAAAGCGATACCGATTCACATCGGTATCGCTTTTCTTTTTCCTGTAGCCGCGATGCGTTCGTACCTTTGGCTGTAATGAGACTATTCCATCACAAAAAACTACTTGTACCGGGAGCAGTAATGATTCTGGCAGCGTCTGCGCTTTCGTGCGCACCACGCGAGATTGCTGTTCTTCAGGAGCCGGAACTCGTCTGGACAGCAGCCGACTTCGAAAGGCACATTCAAGCTCTGAACAGTGGTGGCGGAGCGGGTCAGAGGGCAGGAACTCTGCAATATGCCGCCGCTTCCAATCATATTGTTGCCCAGTTTCGAGCATCTGGACTCCGTCCGGGCCTTAACACGTTCAATGTGCCGTTTCTCATCGACAGAAATCTGGTTTCAGGGTTCAAAGTTGGTGGTAGCCACGAAGACTCGCTCAGGGTTCTTCCCGGAGTTGATACTGCACCGGCAGCCTGGACCGGCACTGGTCAAAGGACGATCAGGCGTTTCAGCAGCGGGATACCTTCACCGAACGCTGACCTGTTCCAGACTGCTATCGTTGTCGACCAGAAGGACGCTACCGGTGACTTCTTCCGACGGTTGAATAAACTGAGCGCCCCGACGGTGTTCGAAATCGGTGATTTGAGTTATGAAGCATCGTCAGTCCGGGTAGACTCCGCCGTGGCGATTCAGCTTACGAGAGAAACGCTGGCACGGCTGCTCGGCATATCCTCGTTCGGTGTCGGGTCAATAATCAATAGTCCGACCGGTCGAATATTCAACTTGCGTGAGACGCTGGAAATCTCCACAACATCGACCTTTTATCCCCGGGTGCAGGAATCTAATATCATCGGCGTAATCCCCGGGAAGGCACCTGTGTACAATTCAGAGGTGATCGTGGTTATTGCGTCGATCGGCTCGGGCGGTGAATTCGGTGGACTACCGACATACCAGTTTACCGACCTGGGAATCGGATCGTCCGTGTTGATTGAGGTCAGCAACAGGATCGCCGCCGAGTCACGGTATTCCGCAATTCCGGATCGATCAATTATGTTTGCTCATCTCTATACGGGCGACTCTGTAAAAAGCGGTGTCGAAGCATTCTTCCGAAATCCGGTCTGGAGTACGTCATCAGTATCGGCCATGCTACTGGTGGCAGTCAGCGATGAAGATGCAGAAATCATCTCTACGAAAGCGGCAGCCAGAGGAATCAGCGTCGAGCTTTTCAATGCCGTACCGCCGGCAGATCTTAATCGCAAGGGATTCTTGACTCGTCCCCGATGGGTAGATCATGCGGCCAATCGATCGGTATCCGTTGATACAATCGACCGAAGAATTCTGGCCGCCGCCAGGGATAGTGCCGCAACGCAAGCATTTCTCCTTGGTGACCAGGTACTGGATCGCCTTGCAGAGCTGATGAATGTGTCTACCGCAGTGCCGTTTCTAGAAAGAAACTCCGACCAGGAATAGTATCCCCCGGTTGTACAGAGGATTGTCGGGCACGTTTGGTCGGAGATTTTTCTTACTCCAGATATACCGAATATCAAACGTCACTAGCTCACCTCGAATCTCGACGTCGGCCCCGCCGCCGAACACCAGACCGAGATCAGTATCCGGAATAGTGTCAACCGATTCTGACGCCGAGTTACCGCTGTTCGGATCGATTTGCTCAATCGATGCATCAAGCTGGTACGACAGGTGGGGTCCGGCGAACACTTTTGGATGAATCCGGGTTCTGGTCTGAGGAGTCAGCATTAGTAAAACCGGGAAATCCAGATATGAAAAAGAGAAAATACCCTCGAATCCGGTTGGTTCGCCGCTCTGGAAAATGTTATCTGTTTTAGCCCCCTTAACAACGTAGATCAGCTCGGGTTGAACAGCTATACTGTTGAAGAACCGTGCGTTGAAGGAAAACCCTCCTGAAAACGCAGAGCGCCATCTCAACTCCGTATCGGAAGATCCGGACAGTGTATTTCCCGAAACGCCTATCTTCAGGCCAACCGAATAGTCTTGGCCGACGCTTGACGGCGTGTAGGTACAAGACATTATAAAAAATAGTAGCAACGCGGCTAGTAATTTCAACCTGGTATCTCCATTAGGTATCCGGATGGATAAAGGTAGCTTTTGATTCGTGCTCAGCCAAGGCATAACAGTGTCCATGCGCTCAATTGTCAACGTCATGAGCTTAATCCTGTATCGTCTTCACTATTTCTGGTGCGTTTTATGGGCGGCAATTATTACTGTTGTTTGTTCAGTCTTCTTCCTCGTGACGCGGTTATTCTGGCGGTCGCCTGAAAGTTTCCGATTCTGGGGTAAGATCTGGGCCGGGGTTATTTGCCTGGGTGCCGGTTTCCGTGTCACAACGTCCGGGATGAAAGACCTCGAGACTGATCGAAGCTACGTGTTTGTTGCCAATCACCAGAATTCTTTGGACATCCCGATAATGTTGCTGGCAGTTCCTGTGGCATTTGGTTTCGTCGCGAAAGCTTCCGTAGAAAGGATGCCCTTTATTGGACGGGCAGTTGCCTCCTCGCCATCAGTATTCGTGGACACTCAGAATCCACGACGCTCTCTCGAAAGTATTCGAATCGCTGCAGACCAGATTGCGAAAGGTGCATCTGTACTCGTATTTCCGGAGGGTCAACGTTCGTGGAGCGGTCAGGTTGGCAAATTCAAACGTAGTGCGTTTACACTTGCAACAGAGGCCGGCGTCGAGATCGTTCCCCTTGCTTTGCTCAATGCCCATATGATATTCGATGAAAGGCGATATTTGTCGCGGCCTGGCACGATCCACGTATCGGCTCTTGAAGCACTTGAACCGGTGCCGGATGAACGGGCATCAATCGACGAACTTTCAGCAGAGGCAAGAAGTCGAATTATCTCCGTACTTTCAACGGATCAACGGGTTGGACCTGCGATTGCCGACCGTTTTCCGGGCACACCTCGGGATCCTGACATTTAGCCGACTAACTGAATGAGTGTAACTATCGAAGATGTTCGCCGGGTAGCCCGCCTGGCGCGCCTGTCGTTCACTGACGAGGAGGAAAAGGTGCTGGTCAACGAACTGGCAACGATTCTTGAATACATGGAGCAGCTCTCGGAAGTTAGTCTCGTTGGAGAGATGGATTCACCTGAGCCAGAGGAGCCGCAGCCAGCACTACGACCGGATGAAACAGAACTTCCGATTAGTCGAGAGGATGCTCTCAAAAATGCTCCTGTAACCTCAGGAGAATACTTCGAAGTCCCCAAAGTGATACAGTAGAATTTATACAGGAATGGCAGGAAAGAAGAACAGAAAGAGTAGCAAACTGGAGATCGACATCGAGCGAGGGAGTTTCTGGAGCTCTTTACCTCATTGGAAGCGGCACGCAATATCCGCGACGGTTCTTGTTGTACTCTCATTTATTTTCTTTGCGCCGGTTCATTTCTCGGGCAAATCTCTGGTTGGGGGCGATACGGTCGGGTGGAGGGCCATGGCCGAATCGATGATCGAGTATCGAGAGGCTACGGGCGATGAAGCGTTGTGGGCGACTAATCCGTTTGGCGGGATGCCCGGGTATCTGATATCCTACCAGCGTGTAATTCCTCAAATCGATGAGGCAGTCACTCTGCTCAGGGGGCTGATCTGGCCATCATCGCACCTGATCGTCCTTCTCCTCGGCATGTATCTGGTCGGATTCCTGCTGACACGCAATTCTCTAGCGTCAATTCTCGGGGCTGTCGCGTTCGGGTTCACAACATACATTCCGGTCTTCCTGGCTGCAGGCCATAACACCAAGTTTGTCACGCTGGCGTTTGCGCCGATTTTCGTTGCCGCCTTTCTGTACGCGATGAGAAAACCCGGACCACTTGCCGGGGCACTGTTCGGGATTGCGCTTGCCGCAATCCTCCGAGGGGACCACGTTCAAATCGCCTACTATTTTTCAGTCGTGTGCGGCGTCTGGTGGCTCGTGGAAGCAGTTTCTGCCGTTCGGAAGAAAGAAACGAATGAGCTTGTGAAGGCGACCGGCTGGTTGCTGTTCGGTTCCGTGCTGGGGTTACTGATGGTAGCTCAACCGTACCTGTCTTTGTGGGAATACAAATCGTTTTCAATTCGCGGCACAGGTGATTTGAGTGCCGGGGCCTCGTCCGGATTGGACTGGTCGTACGCAATGGCCTGGAGCCAGGGCCGGCTCGAGATGCTGACGCTGCTCATCGCCGATGCAGCCGGCGGAGCTCAAGCTTACTGGGGACCAAAGATTTTCACCGGCGGCCCGCATTATTTTGGTGCAGCAGCAATCGTGCTGGCGATCACCGGGATGTTTACAATCCGAAATCGTGCAACCCTTGCACTAACTATATCACTCGTTCTGACACTTGTCTTTGCGCTGGGCGAAAACGTCGGATTGGTCAACCGACTGATGTATAACTTCTTTCCGCTCTTCAACGCATTTCGCGTGCCTGAAACGTGGCTGATAGCCAGTGCTTTTCTTGTTGCAGCACTCGCAGTTGTCGGGTGCGATTACGTCATGAACAAGAGTACCAGTGTGGATGGCAATCGGTTACTGTACCCGGCTATCGGGCTTTCAGCCTTCCTGCTTGTTCTGCTCGTATCTCACAGTTCGATTTTTTCTTTCGAAAAGCCTGACGAACGCGTGCGTCTGGAAACCCAGATAGCAGCCCAGAACAGCGTTCCACCGTCGGACCCGCGCGTAGGAGAAGCAGCAGACCAGTATCTGGCTGAGGCGAAGGTAATACGACAGGAATCCTTCAGGAACGACACAATCAGGTCCCTGCTTGTTACGTTTCTTGTCGGGTTGCTCATTTTCCTCTTTGTCCGGAAGAAGATTTCTGCACCCGTCCTCGCCGCTGCTGTGATTGTCATTGTGGCGTTCGATTTGACCACGGTGGCACGGCGGTATCTTAACGAGGATCGCCTCACCGGGTCATCGGACGCCAGACAGCAGGTTCAAGAATTTGAATTTGACCGCTTTATCCAGGATCGAGTATCAGAGGCAGGTGGCCCGGGCCACTTTCGAGTCCTGTCTCTGGAAGGAGATGTCAATACGACAGCGCGTCCCGCATTCTTTTACGAAACCGTCAACGGATACCACGCAGCGAAACTACAGATATTTCAAGACTACCTGGACAGTATTCTGTTCGACTCACGGAGGCAACCAACGGGCCTCGGAATGGACCTGCTGGCAATCCGGTATGTAATTTCGCCCGCTCCGCTGCCGGGGATGCAACCAGCCTTCGCCGATGAGCAAAGCGGATGGTCGGTACTCGAGAAAAAAGACGTGCTTCCGCGAGCCCGATTTGTATCCAATGTTGTCGTCGAGGAAGATCCTGCGCGCATACTCGAACGGCTGCAGTCACCCGAGTTCGACATCACTGGTACTGCGATCGTCTCCGGATCGGAAGGTGTCGTTTCAGCACCACTCGATTCTACGAGTCTTGCATCGGTGGATCTGTCCTCGTTCGGGCCAAGACGGATTGAGTATAATGTCGAGACTGATAGTGACCGGCTTCTGGTTCTGGCCGAGGTGTATTATCCAGCGGGATGGAAGGCGTTTGTTGACGATGTTGAGACACAGATTTATCAAACAAATTACCTCCAGAGAGGAATACTCGTGCCGGCAGGCAGGCACACGGTAAGATTTGATTTTGCTCCGTCCAGTCATCGAACAGGAATACTGATTTCGGGTGTTGGCACACTGATCGCCTATTTGATCGTCATTCTTGCTCTCGTTCGTTGGTGGCGGGCCCGCTCATATTCTCCGGCAATTGACACTGCTCCAGCGGACGGCGGATGAGTTTGCCAAAACGCGTTCTATTCATCACATACTACTTTCCACCTTCCGGTGGATCGGGCGTTCAACGCCCGGTCAAGTTCGTCAAGTATCTACCGGAGTTCGACTGGCATCCGACTGTTTTAACAGTCTCGCCGGACAAGGCCGCATACGTCGATCGAGATTCTGCACTGGCCTCAGACATACCAGAGTCCGTCGACGTCATTAGAACATCGTCCTGGGACCCGTACGGCCTGTATGCCCGGCTACGCGGCTCATCGAGGGGTGATTCGATAGTTATGCACATGTCGCCGGAGGATGATGCAGGATGGAAGGACAGATTATCGTTGTGGTTTCGAGCAAACCTGTTCATCCCGGACGCTCGCATCGGATGGGTGCCGTACGTTGTTAAGGAAGCTCGCAAACTACATCGCGCAAAAGCATTCGATGCCATTGTGACGACCAGTCCACCCCATTCGGTTCACCTTGCCGGGCGCCGCCTTGCCAACAGACTCGAGATTCCATGGCTTGCCGATTTTCGTGATCCATGGACAAATATTTTCTATCGTGACTTCCTGCCAACACTCGGGCTCGTCGACCGGTTTGAAAAGAAGCTTGAGCGCAAGATTGTCCAGCGAGCAGACTCGGTAGTTACAGTTTCGAAACGCGACCACGAGTTTTATGAGGACCTGCGCGGACGGAGAGTTTCTTTAATACCCAACGGATACGATCCGGATGATATGCCATCACATCGCTCGGTCAACTCGGGAACGTTTGTTCTCGCACATGTAGGCGTACTGAATGAAACACGAAATCCGGACGCGCTCTGGAAAGCACTGGCAACCTTCGAGGATGCAGCCGACTTCCGTCTTGAATTGACCGGCAGGATGGATGACGAAGTATCCGGTGCCGTTCAGGACTTGCCGGTTTCAAAGCTGGTGACGGATAATGTATCGCATTCGGAGGCGATCGAGAAAATGTTCGGTTCGAGCTTGCTTTTCTTTGTAGTCAATCGCGGAACCGGAAACGAAAGCATGATACCTGCCAAAGTGTACGAGTACCTTGCATCAGGCGTTCGTATACTCGGAATCGGACCAACCGATGGCGATGCCGCCCGCCTGATCGAAGAGACGAGCTCGGGGCAAGTGTTCGACTATGGAGATGTCGAAGGAATTCGATCATTTCTCGAGAGCGAAGCAGGTGCGTGGCGGCGCGGGGAGCATCGAGCAGGCTGCTCATCCGAAGACGCATTGGCGTATAGTCGGCGAGAACTGACAGCAAAGCTTGCGGCAGAGTTAACGTCTATAACATTGGCCTGATGAGAATCTGTACCGTTGTTGGAGCCCGCCCGCAGTTCGTCAAAGCATGGGTCGTGTCGCAGGCTCTCGAGGAAGCTGGAATTCAAGAATATCTGGTCCATACAGGCCAGCACTACGACTATGAGATGAGCCAGGTCTTCTTCAGCGAGTTAGGTTTACGATCGCCCGACGTGAATCTGGGTGTTGGTTCGGCATCACAGGCAGTACAAACTGCGCGGATGATGACTGCCATAGAAGATGTGCTGCAAACCAGTGAAGGTCTCGAAGGTGTACTTGTATACGGTGACACAAATAGCACACTCGCAGCCTCGATGGCTGCAGTCAAGCTCGGCATGCCGTTGTTTCATGTAGAGGCGGGTCTTCGATCCTACAACAGAAAGATGCCCGAAGAGATCAACAGGGTCGTTACTGACCGGTTAGCAACGCTCCTGTTTTGTCCCACACATACGTCTATTACAAACCTTGAGTCAGAGGGAATCACGAACGGAGTTGTTTTCACAGGTGACGTGATGTTTGAGGGGGTCCGGCGGATGTCCGATAGTAAGCAGAAATCGAAGGGTAGGGGACAATTGTCAAACATCCCTTCAGAGTTCATACTTGCCACCGTTCACAGGCCCTCGAATGTCGACGACACCGCAACACTTTCAGAAATATTGTCAGCTCTCGGAGATTCAGGGCTGCCCGTCGTCTTTCCGGTTCATCCTCGGACGGCACACCAACTGGAAGGATTACCTATGCCGGAGAATGTAATCGTTGTGCCGCCAGTGGGGTATGGCGACATGATCGGTCTTATCCACAGGGCACAGACCGTAATCACTGATTCGGGCGGCGTACAGAAGGAGGCATTCTGGCTGGCTACTCCGTGTATTACACTCAGGGATGAGACGGAATGGAAAGAAACGCTTCGCGGTGGCTGGAACCAACTGGCGGGCGCACGGAAAGAACGTATTCTGAGTGCACTCAAAAACCGCCCGACAGGCGAACCCGAGATTGATGATCCAGGGAACGCTTCTGCGATAATCTCGGAATCAATTCTTGGTAGAGCGAACTGATGATGGCGCAATCTTCAGGCCAGGAGCCCAAACAGTCAAATTTTTTCCGGCGAGTCGTTTCGCAGAGTGGGATCTACGCTGTTGGCAGCATGCTGCTGAAGGCAGCAGGCGTTCTGCTTGCTCCGATCTATCTGAATCCCCGATACCTGCTGGAAGTAGAGTTTGGTACGTTCGCCCTTCTGGAAGTCACGGGACAACTTTCGATTCTCGTCATTGGTCTCGGACTGCATGCGGCACTGATGAAATTCATGGCAGACAGTAATCATGACGAGGACCATGATGTCATTCCATTCACTGTACTGCTAACAATAATAGGCTCGTCGGTTGCGTTTTGCAGCCTGCTGTACTTTGCTGCTCCCTTGATTGCGGGTTCACTTCTCGGAGGTGCAAATCGCACAGCCATCTTCAGGCTCTTTCTGATATATATCGCCATAAAGTCGACGTTGATTGTTCCGTACACCTTGATGCGGTTCAGGGAAAAGGCCGTACTATACGTAATCGCATCTGTCTCAGAGATCGGCGTTCTCGTCATTGCGGTGTACGTTCTGCTGGTGCAGCAGGGAATGGGATTAGAGGGTCTCGTTCTATCTTACATCATTTCGTCGGCGGTCACGGTCTTGATACTGATGCCACCCGCCCTTCTTGGCATTAGACTAAAGTATAGCACGCGTGTGGCGCGGGCGCTGGTGCGGTTCGGGTTTCCACTGGCGATCGGCGGCTTGGCCATTCCGATTCTCCATGCCGGCGACCGATATATCATAGAGTGGCTGCTTGATACGGGATCTGTTGCGGTATATACGTGGGGCTCCAGAATCGCCTCGATTTTGAACATGATATTCGTGCAGAGCTTCAATCTTGCCTTCATGGTAATCGGCCTCAAGAGTATTGGAGATGGGGAGGGAGACTTTTCGTTGCATAGACGGACAGCTCGTCATTTTGCCGCTGGTGCGTCATGGTGTGCCCTTGCCCTGGCAGTACTGGCGGGGGACATCACACGAATTCTCGGTGCAGGAGAGGTCTACTTTGCGTCTACTGTTCTTGTCTATCCGCTGTCACTCGGCTATTTGATCTACGGAATCCACGTCATACAGATAAACGCTCTGTATGCCCGAAGCAAGACGGTAGCCATCGGTTCATTTGTGGTTCTCGCAACGGTAGCCAACATTATTATGAATGTTCTCCTGATTCCAGTCATGGGGATTTCCGGTGCCGCTTTGGCAACTGTGGCGTCCTACTCCTTGCTGGCTCTGATGACCTATTTTTATTCGCAGCGGATCGTTTCGATTGACTATGACTGGTTTGCTGTAGCTCGCTGCATCGGAGGCTCGCTGCTTCTTTTCATGCTATGGTGGAATCTGGCGCCCGATTCCCTGATAGTTCGCATTGCAATCGTACTTGTCTATGCTCCCGTTCTCCTTGTTTTACGCGTGTATTCGCGTGCTGAGGTCAAAACCGGTATGCAGGTAGCACGAAATCTGATGAGATGAGCCACGGAGCGTGCTCCGTGATTGGTTCTATGTTGACAAAGCGGCTGGCATGCGTCTATATTTCAAAGTCGGTGCAATGCACGGTGTCGACGGAAACAGACTGGACTATTCCCCAAATTGACTGCATCAAATGGCTGAAGATTACGGAATCGCTTTAGGTATGGTAGAAACGCGCGGATTGGTAGGCGCGATCGAGGCTGCTGACGCCATGGTTAAAGCAGCTCGTGTTCGCCTCGTTGGCAAAGAAAAAATCGGCGGTGGATACGTTACGGTCATGGTACGCGGAGATGTCGGTGCCGTTAAGGCGGCAACGGACGCAGGTGCTGCGGCGGCTGAAAGAGTCGGCGAGCTTGTTTCCGTCCACGTAATTCCGCGTCCGCATAGTGACGTTGAGCACATCTTGCCGGCGCTCGGAAACTAGTTTCAGTTCTTCCATGCCGTAAACGCGTGAGCGTCACTGCTGGAGAACCGACAACAGAATGGCGCAATTTTCAGAAACAGCATTAGGTCTTCTTGAGACCCGGGGATTGGTGGCTGCTATTGAGGCAGCTGATGCCATGATGAAGACCGCTGACGTAGAGCTCCAGAGAGTCGAACAGACCGTTGCCGCGCTCATCACGATTCATATTCGCGGCGAAGTCGCAGCAGTCAAAGCCGCTATTGATGCGGGGGCAGCGGCGGCTGAACGGGTTGGCGAGCTCGTGTCGGCACATGTTATCGCCAGGCCCGCGGACGAGGTCGAGAATTTTATTCTGGATGATTATTCGCCGACTGATGTACCTGATGGCTCACCCGCCGAAGTTCGTCCAAAGGGGGCTGAACTCGAATCGATGACAGTCAGAGACTTGCGAAGCCTCGCGCGGCAGGTTGAAGACTTTCCAATTCAGGGTCGATTGATAGACCGCGCTAATAAAGCCGAACTCCTCAAGTATATTCGAGAACTTGACGATTAGATGATTAGTACACTGTGTATCTACTTTAGCCGGGCAATCAAGCAGCCGGAAGTAGTTTGATACGGATGATCATCAATGAGTCTTCGCGAAAACATTCTTACTCGACTCTCATCAGCAATTGCGAAGCTGTCATCCTCGGAGAAGTCAACTGATTCGGGCGAAGTTGGCGGCGGAGTAATCGCGATTTGCCTGCTCGTCTCCGGCTTGCTATGGTTTGCATTCAGTATGCAGGAAAGCTACCCCCTGGTCATGAACTTCCCGACCGAGGTAATCAATCTTGACGATGACAAGGTACTGGCAACTCTGCCGCCGTCAACTGTACGGGTGCAAATCGTCGGAGAAGGGGTCTCGCTATTTCAGGTCTACTACAATCCTCCGACAATCTCACTGGACGCGTCGCAACCGGAGATTGATATTGAAGCAGCGGCATTGAGCCTGTCAAGCAGTGTCAGGGTCGAATCGGTGACCCCGAAGTCATACATCCCGATTGTAGAACAAAAGAAAACCAGACGAGTGCCGGTGCGGTTGGATGCCGACATCACACTGCCGGAGTCCTTCGAGTTCACGGATCTCCCCAGGCTGATACCGGATTCCGTGGATGTAACCGGTGGCGCCTCAATAATCGACAGCCTTCAATACTGGCCTACAGAACCAGTTGATGCTGTTGGTGTACGAGATTCAATTTCCATTTCCGTTGCACTGAAGGATACCCTGTCGGGGATTACCGAAGTCAGTACGTCACAGGTTACTCTGCTGGCTGTTGCCAGAGAGTTCACCGGTGGGCAGGTGACTGTCGATGTGGACGTCCGTGGTGCGCCATCGGACAAGAAACTCGTTACTCTGGATCCGTCCACGATCACGATTCGGTTTAGAGTCCTGCTGGAGCAGTTCAACACGGCACTTCAGTCGGGTCAGTTCTCCGCGACAGTCAACTATAACGAAATCAGATCGGACACTACTGGAAGCGTACGCCCATACCTGTCACTTCCACCGAATCTTGAGCTTCGCGACGTAGATTATTTTCCCGAGACCCTTCGCTACTATAATTACCTCTCGACAGAGTAGCGCCTTTGCCTCTATCCTGACCTCTCACTTGTCCGAGCTTCCACTTCAAGGTTATTTATTTCTGCTGCTTTCGGCTGCATGCAGTCTCGGTATCGGCGTCATTTTCAAAGTGGCAGCTGTAAAGTCAATCGATTCTTCGTTTCTGATCGGGACTAACTACGTCGTCGCATCGATCGTTGGACTAGTGATTGCCGGTAGAGATTTTGGGATTGCAGCTACCGATCCGGTCCTGCTGCTGGTTTCATCAGCCACAGGTGTTCTTTTTATCGGCGGATTCTACGCGATGGCATACGCCACCCGGGTCGCGGGTGTGGCACTGACACTTAGTTCGTGGCGGATGTCCGTCATCCTTCCCTTCATGGCGTCGTGGCTGGTCTGGTCGGAGGTACCCTCCGCCTGGCAGCTGGTCGGACTGGCATTAGCTGTTGTTGCATTTCTGCTGATATCAAATGCGGGAGCGGGACTTGAGGGACAAAACAGAAAGTCCATTGGAGCATTGCTACTCGTTTTCGGGCTTGGAGGGACGGTAGATACGATTCTGAAATTCATCAATGAATCGCTCCAGATCGACACGGATTCGATGGTAGTGACGTGCCTGATCTTCGGGACCGCGGCGGTCGTCATGTCGTTCGTACTCTCGATCAGAAAGTTGAAAGGGGCCGCAATAGATCCAAGGTCCGCTCTGGCACCCGGAGCTATTCTAGGTTTGCTTAATCTGGGCACGATTATTTTTCTTCTCGAAGCTTTGCAGTCACTTCCGGGGACGGTGGTTTTTCCAGCCGTCAACGTTTCGATTGTTGTTGGCGCGGCACTGGTTGGGACGTTGATCTGGGATGAGGAGTTGAGTCGAGCCGCCAGGCTTGGTGTTCTTGTCGCCATTGGTGCCCTTTTGCTGCTGACAATCGGCTCTTGAGACCATTCTCGCCGAACTTTCAAAAAAAAGTGAAACCACGACTACCCGGGTTCGTTACTGAAGTCGTGCAACCGGTCCGAACTACTTCTCTGACGCGAAATACGATTGAAACCATTTCAGCTGCCGCCGCTCGACACCGATTTTGTTAACACGCCCCGTGGCGTGCTGACTCCGGGTGGCCTGTTGTTTCACGTTGGGATAGATGAGTTGAATTCGTGGGCAGGCGAGCTGTTCAAGCATGTGTCGCTTCGCGAATTGCTTGCCGGTGTTTCGGCATGGCAGTCTGTTCCTGTGAGCCTTGTACTCTGGCTGACTCCCGTTTTAATGTTCTGGTTTAATCCATGGATTGTTGCGGCCGCGGCGCTGGTGAGTGTACCACTTCTGCGCGCCGTATTGCCACCCTTGATCAATCCGCCGTTCGTCAGTCTTGGCAGATACCTCAATCTTGTCGGCATACAGGGCCTGTATTACATCGCGTTCCTGACTGTTCTTTCCCGGATGACCAGCGCGGTCCACGTTCTTGTCGCACTGGGAATATATGTTCTCTTGCGCTCGAGGCTTGTCGATCCGTTGTTTGCGAAAATCGGTGACTGGATTGGTAGTCGACTGTACCGGCTAGCTCCTGTTGATGTAGCTCTTCGAACACTGATAATAAACAGTGCCGCGCAGTATGGAATTCAGCTTGAAGGACACGAAAAATTCGGCACGCGAGGGCGTCTATTCTCGATTGTTTAAAGTATCGAACATAGAAATCGTACATGAGACCACAGACTCTGATGTTCTGTCAGGTCTGGTCTCAGACCGCGTTCGCGCCCTGTCTGTTTACAATGGCAGAAGCAGTGCTGAACGAATCGTACAAGTATCCATTTCAGTGCCCGCGACGGATCCGCTTGAATGGCTCTCAAAAGTCGAGACAGATCATGCCACGTTCTGGAGTTCCAGAGACTCACAATTTGCTGCTGCAGGAGCAGAGTATGCGTTGAAACTCTCCGGTGAAACGGACTTCTTCACATCAGCAGATCGCGAGAGGATGACCGGGCTGCTCGCTGAGGCGGATGGTGACGTCCGATTTTATGGCGGACTTCGGTTCAATCCGGCCGGCGATGTCGGTGCTGAGTGGGAGCCATTCAACAGCTATTCTTTCGTGATACCCAGGTTTGAACTGTTGCATCGCGATGGCACGTCTCGTTTCAAAGTCAATCTGCTTCTTCCGGATGATTTCGACGTAATCGATGAGATAGTCGAGGCGATACCGCACATGCTCGCGCAGATTGATCGACACCCTGACAGTGAGTCAAAAGCCACCGTCCGCGTGGCAAGCCGCACTGATCATCCGAACCGCCGCGGCTGGAAGAAAAACATCGACTGGGCATTGTCGGCGTTTTCTCGATCCAGGCTGGGGAAGGTCGTGCTTGCACGACGTTCAGTCTACGCTCTGGACGAAACGCTCGATGGCGCTCGCGCGCTCGCAATGCTCAAGCAGGAAACCCCCGACTGCTTTCATTTCCTTTTTTCGCCGGTGCACGGAACTGCGTTTGTCGGTGCCTCACCGGAAAGATTGCTTTCGATACAGGATAGGAAAGTAGTGAGCGAGGCGGTGGCCGGGACACGGCCGCGAGGAATAGATGAGTCAAATGACGCTCGACTACGGGATGAGCTTCTCCATTCAGAAAAGGATCAGAGGGAGCATCAGTTTGTCCGCATGACTATCAAGGATACGCTGAGTAATTACTGCGACGTGCTGCTCGTTGACAATGAGGCCAAGGAGATGATCCTCAGTCGCGGTAGACATCTCGTTTCGCATATTGAAGGCATCTTGCGAAGAGAGACCGACACGTTGAATGTTATCAGGGATCTGCATCCGACTGCGGCGGTCGGCGGCTATCCGACAAGTGACGCCATGGACGTGATCGAGGGTCTGGAACCGTTTGATCGGGGATGGTATGCGGGGCCGGTCGGCTGGATCGGTGCAGCGAGTGCAGAGTTCGCAGTCGCAATCCGGAGCGGACTTATCATTGATCGCGAGCTTTCGTTGTACACTGGAGCCGGCATCGTAGGCGGTTCCAATGCTGATAGCGAGTGGAACGAAATAGAGCAGAAACTGCAGGATTTTGTTCAGGTCTTCGGTCTTGACGAATCCTCTTGACAACATCGCCCAAACGTGGGCTCGACAGATTGTCCGGCAGCTGGTTGCGTCGGGTGTGAAACACTTTTTTGTTTCGCCGGGGTCGCGTTCTACTCCTCTGGTTTTAGCTATTCTCGAATCTGAAATCTCCTGTACGGTACACTACGACGAGAGGGGATCTGCATTTGCGGCAGTTGGTTTTGCTCGATCCAGTGGTAGTCCCGCAGCGTGGGTCACGACCTCGGGTACGGCAGTCGCCAATGGCTTTCCCTCAGTAGTTGAGGCAGCCGAAAGTAGAGTTCCGTTAGTGTTGCTGACAGCAGATCGCCCACCGGAACTCCGCTACTCCGGCGCGAACCAGACGATTGACCAGGTTAAGATCTTCGGATCCTATGTTCGGGCATTCGTAGATGTGCCGGCGCCGGATCCGCAGATATCCATGATGGATTTGCACCAGATGGTTTCGGGTGCACTCCAGGCCGCCGTTTATCCCGTTCCGGGCCCGGTACATATCAACTGCATGTTTCGGAAACCGTTGGAACCGCAGGACGGGCAGAATAGAGTATCGCAAAACCCCGGTCACGACCTGCTTCAACCGGCATTCGTTCCACCGAGACTCTCGCCGGACGACGAGACTGTATTGCAGTTGAGTGACGCCTTGAAGCGCTCGAAACGGCCCATGATTGCCGTCGGTACCACGCACGGACCGGAAGAAGCAAAAGCTATTGTCGCACTGTCCAGGACCGTCAACAGCCCCGTGCTGGCTGACATCAGGAGCGGGCTGCGAGACTCCGAATACATGGAGTCGGATCGGGTTGTCGGCAGTCACGAACTTATCCTCAAGTCTGCATCCGACAAACTCGAGCGACCAGATCTTCTGATTGAAGTGGGCGAGCGCCTGACCTCTTCGGCATTCTATACCTATTCGGCGGATGATAGGATTGAGCGGTTCCACGTTTCGCCGGCTTCGGAAAAGGTGAATCCATCTCGAGTTCGGCAGCACAGTATTATCTGCGACGTGTCGATTCTGATGGAAAAACTGGACGCCGGGGGAGCAGCATCGCACCCTGACTCCGCTGATTACGCGTCTTGCTGGATTTCTGCTTCAAAACGTATCAGCGATGTGCTCGATAAGCACCGTGCTGTCACTACAAATTTAACGGAGCCGTCTGTCGCTCGTGCTCTCTCGGTGCTGACGCCGCACGGATTCAATATTCTTGCAGCGAGCAGCATGCCTGTGCGGGATATGGATAGTTTCAGCGCGGGCCTTTCGGAGCCGCACTGTTTCTTTGCGAATCGTGGTGCCAGTGGAATTGACGGATTAATCGCAACGGCTTTCGGATTATCACGAGGGAATGGCAATCCCACCGCTGTACTGATCGGCGACCTGGCACTTTTACATGATTTGAATTCACTGGGGTTGTTGAACAATGATGTTCACGTCATTATTGTTACGATCAATAACAACGGCGGTGGTATCTTTTCATTCCTGCCGATCGCAGAACACGAACGATACTTTGAACGTGGGTTCGGAACCCCTCACGGTCTCGGTTTTCGCCAGGCGGCGGATATGTTCGGGCTTCGATACGAAAACCCGCAAACGCTTGCAGAGTTCAAGCATGTGTATGCTGAAGCGGTCGATAAGAAGGGCGTTTACCTGATAGAGATAGTAACAGACAGAAAAGAAAACATGCATGTCCACAATGGAATCATTGAGGACTGTCGCAGGGCACTCACGGAGTCCTGACAATTAATCCAACCTAGAAGACCAAGAACCATGGCAGTAATTGAGTGGCAAAGTGCCGGAGAGTACACGGATATCAAATACGACAAGGCAGAGGGGATAGCAAAGATTACTATCAACCGGCCGGAGGTACGTAATGCGTTCCGTCCATTGACCGTCAAAGAGATGCGCCAGGCGCTCGATGATGCTCGGGACGATCATCGGATAGGTGTTATCATTCTTACCGGTGAGGGTCCTGAAGCGTTCTGTTCCGGAGGCGACCAGCGAATACGCGGCGATGCGGGTTACAAGGAAGCAAATGATCCTGGTGTCATGCGTCTGAATGTGCTTGATTTCCAGCGAGAGATCCGTCGTTGTCCGAAGCCCGTTATTGCAATGGTAGCCGGATGGGCTGTCGGCGGTGGACATGTGCTGCACGTTATCTGCGACCTCACAATCGCCGCCGAAAATGCTCGGTTTATGCAAACCGGTCCGAGGGTAGGTTCGTTCGATGGCGGATACGGGGCGAGCTACCTTGCTCGCATCGTCGGTCAGAAAAAGGCCCGGGAGATCTGGTTCCTGTGTCGACCTTACGATGCTGCTGAAGCCGAGAAAATGGGACTGGTAAATAAGGTTGTGCCGCTCGAAAAACTCGAGGAAGAGACTGTGGACTGGTGCCGTACCATTCTGGAGAACTCTCAGATTGCAATACGTTGTCTCAAGGCAGGCCTGAACGCCGACTGCGACGGTCAGGCAGGTTTGCAGGAGCTCGCTGGAAATGCGACCATGCTGTTCTACATGACGGAAGAAGGTCAGGAAGGCAAGAACGCATTCCTGGAAAAAAGGAAGCCTGATTTTGGGAAATTCCCCTATCGCCCGTAGATCGAGGACAACGCTATTGTGGTCAGGTACTGGATAGAGGCATTCCGTCCCAAAACACTCCCTGCTGCTGCTGCACCGGTCGTTGTCGGGACGGCCCTTGCCCTCGGAGACGGTGTTGTCCATTGGGTGTCGGCCTTCCTTGCTTTGATGTCCGCTTTGTTGATTCAAGTCGGCACAAATCTGTTTAATGATTACGCAGATTTTCAAAAGGGGGCTGATACAGATTCTCGCATCGGGCCGCTACGTGTTACACAGGCAGGGCTAATCAAGCCTCGATCAGTCTTGATCGGTGCCATAATTGCCTTCATCTTGTCGGCGGTGTCAGGTGCATACCTGATGTACAGGGGCGGGCTTCCGATAGTCATAATTGGTGTCGTCTCGATCTGCTGCGGATTTCTTTACACGGGGACACGATACTCTCTTTCCTATACCGGACTTGCGGATTTATTCGTTCTGATCTTCTTTGGACCTGTTGCCGTGGCAGGCACCTACTACGTCCAGGCTCTGTCAGTAAGTAGTCTCGAAATCATTGCAGGTCTGTCACCGGGTCTGCTCGCTACGGCGATCCTTCTTGTCAACAACATTCGCGATGTCGAAGAGGACCGATTGGCCAACAAGAACACACTGATTGTTCGAAGCAGCATTAAAACAGGTTATGCCGCTTACCTCATCGCTATCATTGTTGCTGGCGCCATCCCGGTTGTTCTTTCGGTGATGGGGCTCGGACCACCGTGGGGTTTGCTTGCCGGAATCGTGGTCGTGCCGGGCGCGTTTCTTTTTGCTCGTCTTAGGTCGGCCGAGACCGGTGATGCCTACAACAAAGTACTTGCAGCAACAGCGAAGCTGTTGCTGCTCTATGCTGTCCTTTTCGCAGTCGGATGGAATATCTAGCACATCCATGATGGATTCTTCTGCAATCATGTGGTTTCGGTTCAGGGTACCTCTCCGCAGGCCACTGACTGTCGGTGGTCAGACACTTTCATTCAGGGAGTGTCTCGTGGTGCGCCTGATGTCCGATGATGGTGCCGCGGGCTGGGGGGAGGCTGCACCGTTGCCCGGATTTCATGGTTGGTGTACCATTGAAGAGCTCATAGAGCACGCTCATAACGCAGGTAAATCGTTTGATGCGTCGCGCCTGCTCGTATCGCCACCTTCAGTTCGTTTTGCGATGTCGTCGGCTGAGGCATGGTTGCTGCACGATAGCCAAACGGATACGGCAGACGTATCGCGCGAGGTAAAAGCAACGCTCCTCATCAACAGGGATAATCATTCCCTGGAATCACTGCAGCAGGCGATGAAGTATAGCTGTATCAAGGTCAAGGTCGGGAGCGATCCGGTTGCAGACGCCACTTTTGTCAGGGAGTTGAGGGATGCAATTGGTCCCGAGCCGAAACTGCGTGCGGATGCCAACCGTCGGTGGAATCTGAATCAGGCAATAGAGTTTGGTCAAGCCGTCGGAAATGAAATGCTCGAGTTCCTTGAGGAACCGTGTGACAATCCGGACAATTTCGAGGTACTTCGCAATGAAACCGGTTTGAGAATTGCGGCCGATGAATCGGTCCAGGATGCCGGAGATTCGTCAGCGATCGAACGCATTCTTGACGTCAGTGATTATCTCGTAATCAAGCCGACGATGATTGGTAGTCTGGACAGGTGCCGGGAACTGGCACAGCGGGCATATTCGCGTGGCGCCGGCGTTGTTGTCAGCAGTGCGTACGAGACCGGTGTCGGTATGCGCGGATTGCTTCTGCTAATTCTATCGTTAAAGGGGACAGATCCTGCCCCCGGGTTAGGCACATACAACTTGATTGCCGACGATATCCTGGAAAGTCGCCTGCCCATACAGGGTTCGTCATTCGATCTGCAGTCTGCGCTGCGCCACGTCAATGTTGATACGGCATCCCTGGAGCGAATAGCATGACTGTGCCTGATCCGATACGTGTCCATGCAGGTGTTACTCCCGATGTGGTCGCCGTTGTTGCACCCGATAGAGAGCTTACATATGTGGAGCTGGACACTGCCATCAACCATTGTACTGCCTATATCCAATCGTTGTCTGTCGCGTCGGGACAATGTGTTGGATTCGTAGCCGGACCGGATGTACTGAAGACGATCGTTACTCTTTTTGCGATTCTTCGGTGTGGAGCGGTGGCGTTTCCAGTCAGTCACCGGTTACCACCGTCTGTCCGAACGGATTATACCGAAGCGGCTGATTGTGCAGCAGTCATTACTCCGGACGAAGTTGTTGTAACCACGGAGTCCCCGGATGATGTCACCGTGCCTCCGGGTGTTGTCCAACTCGACGATTCCGCGCGCGCCACAATTCTGGCAACGTCTGGTTCGTCCGGACGGCCTAAACTTGCCGTGCATATGCTCCGGAGTCACCTTTACAGTGCCTGGGACTCTTACGACATGATACCACTTGTACGCGGAGACCGATGGCTGTTGACAATACCACTTAATCACGTCGGGGGAATAGCTGTTCTCTTCCGATCATTTCTCGCCGGGTCCACGGTTGTGACTGCCGGTTCGGCACCGCTTATGAAGACGATTCGGGACGGCACCATCTCGCATGTGTCGCTGGTGACGACACAGCTCAAGCGACTGCTGGACGAAAACTGGACTTCAGTACCCGGGACGTTGAGGTCGGTACTGATCGGTGGCAGCGCCGTACCTGATGTGTTGCTGGCACGTGCCGTTGATAGAGGATTGCCGGTACAGGTAACCTACGGGATGACGGAGGCCAGCAGTCAGATAGCAACAACAAGGGTATCAGGTGGCGACACACTTTCCGATCCTTCATTGATGCGTCACCTCGCGGTGCGGATTCGCAATGGCATCATTGAAATCAGGGGCCCCAACGTGTTCGAGGGATACCTGCTCGACGGGGTAGTAGAAGATCCGCGAGATCGTGAGGGCTGGTTTTCGACAGGCGACCTTGGCGAGATCACGGAATCCGGACTACGCGTGATCGGTCGTGCCGACAGAATGTTTGTTTCAGGGGGCGAAAATATTCAGCCTGAAGAAATCGAATTTCACCTGAACAATATTTCTGGTATCGATCGGGCGGTCGTGGTACCTGTCCCGGACGACGAGTTTGGCTGGCGGCCGTACGCGTTCATCGAGGGGTCTGCACGCGCGGATGATGCGGAGCTTTCAAGTCTTCTGGAAGAAAAGCTGCCTCGTTACAAAATTCCGGTTCAGTTCGCTCCAATGCCATCTGCGTATCTCGATGTCTCAAAAATAGACCGGGAAGAACTTCAAAATGAGGCTATTCGGCTTCATGATGCAGCCAAATGAGACAGGCACTTTCTTTGTGTTGTCAGGCTTGAAAAGAAAAAACAGGGCGTCACATCGGGCTGACAGAAACAGAGTGCACATCATGATAGCTGTAGTCAATATGGACATAGCCGGTCAGCGGCTTAAATTCACACCACTCCAGTACAGTAATATTTACAAGCATTTTGAGTGGAACAACGATCCTGAGTTGAATCGCCTCGATAGCGAAATGCCATTCATCGAGGAGGCATTTGGAGATTTCAAGAAACGATTCGAGGAGATGCTTTATCACCCGCATCCGAACTCTCTCGATTTCGAAATCCATCTCAATGACGGGACGTTGATCGGT
Organism: Rhodothermales bacterium; assembly: GCA_013002165.1. Lineage (GTDB taxonomy): Bacteria > Bacteroidota > Rhodothermia > Rhodothermales > JABDKH01 > JABDKO01. The sequence continues at coordinate 41,995 of JABDKO010000162.1, forward strand.
GTCGCCTACATCTCGGATGTTAGTGAGCACAATCGCCACTGCCACGCCAGCTTTACGATCGGCGATCGAAACTTCTGGGGCAAGGGGTATGGCCGTGAAGCAATGGACGTGATCCTGGGGTATTGCTTCAACGAACTTGGTATGCACCTGGTGATGACAGATACGTTTGAGTACAATCAGGCATGGAGGCGCCTTGTTGATTGGGCTGGTTTTGAGCACCAGGGGACTATAAGCGACTATCTATTCCGCGACGGGGAATACTGGAGCAAGGAGATCTATGGAATGGACGAGGGTCGATTTGCCGAAATGCGGTCAACGCTGCGCCAGCATCAGGTTCATGCGAACGGAATCGAGCGCTAGCGCTCCGCTGCAATCAACCAGCGTTGGCGAAAGGTGCGAACCAGTTGAGTCCTGTGCGCTGAAGCCAGAATACAAGGATGTCGTCGGCAAATTCAGGCGTCCCGCTGCTGCTCAGGATTGATGTAAGAAGTTCATCAATAGGGTCATCCTTTCCTGCGACACGCGATGCGTGATCAAGAATACCCTGCTCTCCAACCATTTTTCCGCCTGAGAGAACCTGCTCTGAGAGACCGTCCGTATACGCAACGAACGACATGTTCTCTTTCAGCTCTATGACGGTATCCTTGAAGTCAGTTTCGTGATCGAGACCGAGGATGAGGTCGCTGTGTTCAACTACGGACGAACTATCCGGACCAATAATAACAGGTCTGCAGTGACCTGCATTTACGTAGGTAATTGTGTTGCTAGCCGGTTCCCACTTGATGAGAAGGAGGGATGCGAAAGTCTCCTCCATGGTCGAATCGTCAATAAGTGCCTGGTTGACACGGGCCATGAGTTTGGCGGGGGAAGTTGTCGTTGGCAGCATCGCATGGATCGTGCTGCGAACATAGCCGAAGAAGCTGAACGCGTAAAACTTGGCCTGCAGTCCTTTTCCCATTACGTCGCCGATAGTGAACAGGTACGTACCGTCACCGACCTCTATCCAGTCAAACAGATCGCCGCCGCCGTCCTCCTTGGGTGCGTTGCGGAAGAGGATTCGATAATCGTCTACGTTCGGCAGGTTCTTCGGAATAAGCCGCTGCGAGAAATCCTGGCTTATCCGCGCGTCAAGCTGTGACTTGAATTGCTTGGTTCGTTCGAGAAGTCTGTCGACCCGCTTCAGCAATTGCTCAATGTCAAATGGCTTTGTAATGTAATCGTCAACACCTGTTCGGAGCCCTTTCGTTCGGCTCTGTTCATCAGCTTTCGCCGTCAGAAAGATGAAGGGGATTGCAGACGTTTCCTTTTTCGATTGGACTGCATTCTGCAGTGCGAACCCGTCCATCTTTGGCATCATGATGTCAGAGATGATCATGTCGGGAGCACGCTCCTCAATTCTAGCGAGAGCTTCCTCTCCGTTCGAAGCCGTGCGAACATCGTACTGCTTGCTCAGCCGATATTCGAGAAGCCGCCGAAGCGTATGCTCGTCTTCTACTATGAGGATAGAATTCTGTCCCATAAGTCCGGGTTATCTCCAATCGACAGCGTTAGTTTGTGCCGGCTTTTTCCGATAGGTTCGTAAGACAACCCCTCGGAGGCTACCTGACGCATCATCCATAGTCCACGACCTCGATCACCATCATGCTCTACGATTGTTGGATCGCTATTCTCACCTTCGAGGTCAAAGCCCACCGAATTGTCTTCGATAGAACACTTGATTAGCTCTCCATCGACCCACGTGTCCAGGATGACCTCGATAGGTCGATCTCCGAAATCGGCATGTAGAAGCAGATTGGAGATCCACTCCTGCAGCGCGATTCTTAAGAGGAGTACCTTGTCAGAATACCCGTTATCCACTTCCCACTTCTGTATATACTCATGGACCTCATCGACCATGGTAATACGGTTTGTCAGCCGTAGCTTCACTGATTGCATTTGTCAGTGCAGTGCTAGTGGGAGGGATATTGATACTGTTCCGGTACTAATCCGCTATTCAAACGTTTCCAGCGCCGAATCTACCGACGGGAATTGACGGAATACTTTGTAGGTTCGAGTCAGTTGTACGACAACCTGTACCGGACGAGAAACGCTGGCAAAGACCACCTGGCCTTCCAGTGGAGAAACTTGACGATACAGGGAGAAGATAGAACCTAATCCTGTAGAATCGAGAATTCCCGTTTCTGAAAAGTCGAGCACGAAGTTACGTGCGCCCGAACGAACTTGCGTCTGGCAGGTTGATTTAAACTCTGCTGCGTTCCTGAAGTCGAGCGCTTTGCCAATTCGGACAATAACTGTGTCCTGGTTGCTTGGCTCGACTTTGAAACTCGTAGTGGTCACTTGCATGGCCTAAATTGATCTAAATTGAGTTCGGTGATCCTGGCCGCTAGTATCGGCGTGGGCGAACCTAACTAAAGCTACGAAAAGACCATCTAAGTAGTCTCTAAACCGCTTCTTAGCAGGTGCCAAAGCACATATTCTGACGGCCGGTGTTTCATTAAGATTGACAACTAACTGGCATCCATAAGGAGACCATTGACAATCATGCCACTGTTTTGCAATAACCTTGCCCGCAAGGATGTGTTGATAGGTATCATGTTCGTAATGGGCGTAAATCAATCGAATTGTACGGATATGCTGAACACCGCACGGGAAGAACTCGCTCGTCAGGTGGGACTTTTTTCCGAAAAATATGCTGCCAGGAGAAAAGCCGTCCGCGATACTTTACGCAATGGAGTCTACAAGCCGGCAGGTCGAGGAAAGCCCGCTTCCGAATACTTATTAAGAATGATTAGTGAAGGCGAAGCGGTTCCGGTCATCAATCCCGTTGTTGACATATTCAATTACCTGAGTGCCCGATACCAGATACCGATCTCGGTCTGGGATACTGAAGTGAATGCGAATGCTGGTGTCTCTTTTGAGCTCGGACAATCTGAAGATTCATACGCGTTCAATACTGCCGGCCATGAGATCGCGTTACACGACCTGATCATTGGTTGCGTAACTGGTTCGGAAGACCGCACTCCCATTGTCAGTCCTGTGAAAGATGCCCACTCAGTGAAAGTGGGCGATAAGACAGACAACGTAGCAGCAGCTTTTTATCTTCCGGAGAGCGAGCGTGCGGCTTTCGCTGAGATGGAAGCCTCGGCAAAAAAAATGCTGCAGCTGTCAGCGCCAGGCTCTCACATTGAGAGCGCCCTGCTGGCTTCAGGAGAAGAGAAACGTTTCAAAGCATTTGTTGATCATCGTGATGGCTGAGCAGACGTACATAGCGTTGCTGGCAATTGCCGCTATGCTTGGATCAGGACTTGGCTGTAGCAGTCAGAGTCGCGAGCCTGTTACATTTGAACAGGTTCAGGATGCGATCGGGCCGAGGCAGGAGAGTTGGGATGCTGAGTTGGTCGTCAGTAATGACGGAGTCCGCCGAACGATTCTTCGCGCGCACATTTGGCAGGAATACGGGAAGAACGACAGCACATATTCAATACTGTCTTCCGGTTCAGATTCGATCAAGGTCGAAGCTGAAATTTTCGACGAGACAGGCGAACGTACCGCCATTGTTAAATCCATTGAGATGTATTTCAATCCTGGCGAGGGACACATCATAGCTTCCGGCGACGTGATAGTCCGGACGGACACGGACCGCATTCTTGAAACCGAGAAGCTGCTATGGTGGGAGGAAGACGGACGCATTGAGGCACCCGGATTCGTCAAACTTACTGCGCCACGAGAAACTATTCAGGGATACCAACTCGACTCCGACGAGGCGCTGGAGAATTATACACTTGGCAGGGTAACCGGACAGATTCTGGTTGATGAATAGCGGACGCAGACATATCCTTGCAATGGCCATTTCCATGGTACTAGTCATACAGGCTGCGACAAACAGTTATGGACAGGCTGAAGACTCAACGGACGGGTTGACAGAAGTCAGTCTCAGTGCGGACCGTTTCGTCGGCATGAGTGGCACAACCGAGCCGATAAGACGACTCATCGGAAACGTTCGTCTGATCCAGGACAAGACAACCCTGCGTTCAGCACTTGCGACACAGTGGGTTGACAGCGATCGAATCCTGTTTGAGGGCCAGGTGCTTGTTGTAGACGAGGGAGACACGCTGCGAGCCGACAGCGTACTCTACTTTCGCAAAACCAAGATCGGCAATGCTTCCGGAAGAGTTGTCCTGAACGATGACGAAGTACGGGTACTCTCCACGTCGACCATATATGACGTCGACGAAAAGCATTCGACGTTTGACAAGGGAGTTACCTTGATAGACAGTACAAGCACATTGAACGGCGATGGTGGCGAGTATTTTTCTGATGAGAAGCGGGCGGAGTTTTATGGAAATGTGGTGTTCGAAGACTCATCGACAACGATACTTTCAGATTCGGTTACATATCTGCGTGACGAGGAGAGCGCCAGTGCACGGGGAAGCGTGTTAATCACCGTGATCGATGCCGCCGATGATTCACTGGCAACACCAGATATTTTCCGGATTGCCGGTCCCGCCGCGTTCAGCGATAGATCCAATAATTCTAACCGGATCTCGGGCCGTGCGACAGCAATGCGTGTCGAGCCGGACTCAGCTGGCGTATATACGGATACCCTGCTTGTAAACGCCGACCTGATATATGCTGTTCGAAGTGATGCCCGGGACAGTTTGCAGGGCTCCGGAAATGTCGTGATCTGGTCAGGCGACGTTGCAGCACTGGCCGACTCGATGCAGATCCTGAGTCAGGATTCGACAGCCGATGAACTGGTCCTAACCGGTGCACCAATTGTCTGGTTGGACGACAGCCAGCTTACAGCCGATACTATCAAGGTGTACATTATTGAAGGAGACGTTGATTCCGTGTTCGCGACTGGCAATGTTTTTCTTGCTCGACCGGACTCCGTGTCGGGTCAGGTCCAACAGGTTCGTGGTCGCACGCTTTCCGGCGCAATCACCGACTCCGGCCGGGATGTGTTTGTGGTGGGGCCGAACGCCGAGGCTATCCACTTTGTGAGTCGCGATGATGAACTTCAGGGAGCGGTTCGAGCTTCTGCTGACAGAATCGTATTTTATGTCGAGGACGATGAGCCGGTACGAATTAGCATCATTAGCGGTGTTGAAGGACTGTACTATCAGGCTGAGGATATTCCAGTCGGCATGAGTCTCAGTGGATTCCTCTGGCAGCCACAGCGCCGACCGACGAAAGAGATAGTGGTCGAGGAGTGGCCGCCACACATGACGCAATCAATCGAACAGGATACCCAATGATATTGTCGTCGGAAGGTCTGACAAAAAAATACAAACGACGAACAGTCGTGGATGACGTGTCTCTCAACGTAGAGAAAGGAGAGATCGTTGGCCTGCTCGGCCCTAACGGCGCCGGGAAGACCACTACGTTCTATATGATCGTCGGGCTTATTCGTCCGGACAAGGGTAGAATCAAGCTTGATGGAGAGGACATCACCCGAATCCCCATGTTCAAGAGAGCACGCAAGGGAATCGGATACCTTGCCCAGGAGGCATCGATATTCGCCAACCTGAGTGTTGAAGACAACCTGCATGCGGTACTTGAATATCAGGATATGTCCAAGAGTGAGCGAGTCGTCCGCGTAGATCAGCTCATTGAGGAATTTCGACTTGAGAAGGTGCGAGGTTCAAAAGGCTATACACTTTCCGGTGGCGAGCGAAGGCGAACAGAAATCGCCAGGGCCATTGCAACCGATCCGAGTTTCTTCCTGCTGGACGAGCCGTTCGCAGGTGTGGATCCAATAGCCGTTGAAGACATTCAGGCCATCGTTGGAGGTCTCAAGGATCGAGGTATCGGCGTCCTTATCACGGACCACAACGTCCACGAGACACTTGCCATTACCGACCGGGCGTATCTGCTGTTCGAGGGCAGGATTTTGAAACAGGGTACGGCTGAGACGCTTGCAGCGGATGACGAGGTCCGGAAACGGTACCTTGGAGAAAAATTTACTCTCGATCGCTACTAAATCACCGGCTGTTTTCGCGTCCGACAAAACCAACCGAAGGTTCGCGCATTAACAGCTACCTTTATGTCCAGAAGATCCGCTTCCCGTGCCTGATACCAACGTATACGATGAGTTAGAGTGGAGAGGAGTCGTTTTCGACTCTACTCCTGAGGTCAAGGACTTGCTTGGCAGCCAGAAGATCTCTCTCTATTGTGGCTTCGACCCGACGGCGGACAGCCTTCACGTTGGATCGCTAATGCCCGTAATGGGACTTGCTCGAATGCAGCGTTTTGGACATCGGCCCGTAGCGCTGGTCGGTGGTGGCACAGGACTAATTGGCGACCCCAGCGGCAAATCACAGGAACGATCGTTGCTTACCCCGGAGCAGGTCGAAGCAAACCTCGCGGGCATCAGATCCCAACTGGAAAAGTTTCTGGATTTCGGCCCGGGCGATGCTTCTGCGGTCATCGACAATAATGCCCGATGGCTATGCGAGATGTCAGCCGTCGACTTCATGAGAGATACAGGCAAGTATTTCACCGTCAACTACATGTTGGCCAAGGAGTCAGTCAAGCGCCGGTTGGCCACCGAGGACGGGCTCTCCTACACAGAGTTCTCGTACATGCTGCTGCAGGCGCATGATTTTCTGGTCCTCTACGACGAATACAACTGTGTCCTCCAGATCGGAGGATCAGACCAGTGGGGCAATATCCTTTCGGGTACGGATCTGATTCGTCGTGTTCGCAGCGAGCGAGCACACGGCCTGGTGTTTCCGCTCGTGACGAGCAGCACCGGAGCAAAGTTCGGCAAGACGGAAGCTGGCACAGTATGGCTTGACCCCGAGAGGACATCGCCATACAAGTTCTATCAGTTCTGGTTGAATACCGACGACCGGGATGTCGGCAGATACTTGAAGTACTTCACGTGGCTGGATCGCGGCGAGATTGAGGGATTGGAGTCCGAGTTAGAATCTAACCCGGGTGCGCGTCAGGCTCATCGGAGACTGGCTGAAGAAGTTACCCGCCAGGTTCATGGGGAATCCGAGCTGCAGCGGGCCATCCAGGCATCGCAAATATTGTTTGGAGGAGATATGTCAAAACTCTCCCTCCGGGATGTCATGGAGATATTTGAAGATGTACCGTCACAGGAGCTGGATCGTCATCGATTCGAAGGTGAGGGCATCAGCGTGGTCGACCTGCTTGACGAACTGGACGTAGTATCCTCAAAGGGAGAAGCACGCAGGTTATTGAAAGGCGGGGGAGTCCGGCTCAACAATAATCCGATCGACGAAAACAAACTTGTCAGTACCGCAGACGCAATCGATGAGCGACTACTGGTACTGAGAAAAGGAAAGAAGAATTACCACCTGGTAGAAATACGCTAGGCAGTTTAACAGCTGGCTAGCCGGAGAATGTTATGGTTGTTGTGATGGAAGTTGGCGCCGATGAATCGCAGATTCAGGGAGTGATCCGCGCGCTGAACGACTTCGGATTTGACGTACACCAGTCCAGCGGTGTCAATCAGACCGTGCTTGGAGCTGTCGGCGTCAAGCAGGATTTTGACATCAGGCACATTCGTGTCATAGATGGTGTTGCCGATGTTTTCAGAGTGACCGAACCGTTCAAGTTTGCCAGTCGGTCGTGGAAGAAAACGAACACGACGATCGACGTGGGCGGTTTGCTTATTGGTGGTGATGACATCATTGTAATGGCAGGTCCCTGCAGTATCGAGAGCGAAGAACAAATGGATAAGAGCGCGGCGGCCGTTTCTGCCGCAGGCGCAAAGATTCTTCGCGGCGGGGCGTTCAAGCCGCGCAGCTCTCCCTATTCGTTTCAGGGAATGGGATCAGACGGGCTGCGCATTATTAGAGAGGCTGCCGATCGGTACAACCTGAAGGTTATAACCGAGGTTATGGAGATCAGCCAGATGGATGAGATCTGTCAGTCGGCCGACATCCTCCAGATAGGCGCCCGGAACATGCAAAACTTCTCACTGCTTAAGGAAGCCGGCAAAGCAGGAAAGCCGGTGTTTCTCAAGCGTGGTCTGTCGGCCACAATCGAAGAGTGGCTGATGAGCGCCGAATATGTGCTCTCGGCAGGAAATCCTGATGTTATTCTGTGTGAACGAGGGATCCGGACATTCGAGACGATGACCCGGAATACCCTGGATTTATCCGCTGTTCCAGTGGTAAAATCAAAAAGTCACTTACCAGTTTTCGTTGATCCGAGCCATGGTGTCGGACTTCGAAACAAGGTTATGCCACTCGCCAGGGCCGCAGTCGCGGTCGGCGCAGACGGGTTGATGATAGAAGTGCACCCTGATCCTCCGAGCGCCCTGAGCGATGGGCCTCAGTCGCTCTATTTCGATCAATTTGATGAGCTGATGGAGCAGATTCGTGCTATCGCAGGTGTCCTTGGACGCCGCATCGAGACAGGTGAAAGAATATCGGCCTAGTATTTGCGTCTCCGGTTTTAATTGAAATATTTCCGCACTCAGCGGATACCAGTGTCATTAAAATTCGGAATACAACATGTGTGGAATAGTCGGATACATTGGCGATAAGCCAGCAGTCGACATCCTGATTGATGGCCTGCAACGACTCGAATACCGTGGTTACGATTCTGCCGGTGTGGCTATCGTAAATGGCGGACTATCGGTCGAAAAGAAGCAGGGAAAGGTTAAAGGGCTTTCAGATACGATCAACCGGGCGGAGCTTCAGGGCACCCTGGGGATCGGCCATACCAGATGGGCCACACACGGTCGGCCGAATGACGTGAATGCCCATCCTCATACGAATTCGACAGGCAAATTTGCCATCGTCCACAATGGCATCATAGAAAATTTTACCGCTCTGAAGGAAAAGCTTATCACCAAGGGGTACTCTTTCGAGAGTGAAACGGACACCGAGGTGCTGGCACACCTGATTGACGATATTCAGAAGAATACAATGCTTCCGATCGAGGAAGCGGTCCGCCAGGCGCTGACGCAGGTCGTTGGGACGTATGGCCTGGCGATGGTTTCTGCTGATGATCCCGACACGCTGATCGCCGCCAGAAAGGGCAGCCCTTTGATTATCGGCGTGGGTGAAAACGAATACTTCCTCGGATCCGATGCTGCGCCGCTTATCGAGCACACCCGGCAGGTTGTCTACCTGAACGATGGTGAGATGGCAGTCATCACACGTGGCGGCTATCAGGTCAAGAGCATTGATAATGTCCCCCTTGAAAAAGAGGTGCACGAACTTGAATGGGATCTCGAGCAGATCGAGAAGCACGGCTACGAACACTTCATGTTCAAGGAAATCATGGAGCAGCCGGAGTCACTCGAAAACTGCATGCGCGGTCGTATAAGTATTCAGGATAATGACGTGCACCTGGGTGGACTGATCGATTCGCTCGACACGCTGCTTGCTGCTGACCGTATTATCATATGTGCGTGCGGTACTTCGTGGCACGCTGCGCTTGTAGGCGAATATCTTATTGAAGGCCTCGCTCGAATTCCGGTCGAGGTTGAGTACGCAAGTGAGTTCCGCTATCGCAATCCGATTCTTCGAGAGGGTGACGTAGTCATCGTGATCTCGCAGAGTGGAGAAACCGCCGATACGCTCGCAGCAGTTCATGAGGCAAAACGGCAGGGAGTTCCGGTGTACGGAGTGTGCAACGTTGTGGGCTCCACTATTGCTCGTGAGACAGATGCAGGCGTTTATCTGCATGCCGGTCCGGAGATCGGTGTTGCATCGACAAAAGCTTTCAGTGCGCAGGTAATGGTGCTGACTCTCATCGCTTTGAAGCTGGCCAAAGGCAGAACCCTTTCGGAAGCAGAGTTCGCAACGTACCTGAACGCAGTCGTCGAGATTCCAGACAAGATCCGGGAGGTCCTGCTGTTGGACGAAGAGATCCAGGGGCTTGCACGTGTGTATCGATACGCGTCTAATTTCCTGTACCTGGGTCGCGGATTCAATTTCCCCGTCGCTCTCGAGGGGGCACTAAAGCTAAAAGAGATCTCCTACATTCACGCGGAAGGATATCCTGCCGCTGAAATGAAGCATGGTCCGATCGCGTTGATAGACCGTTTCATGCCCGTCGTTTTCCTTGCAATGAAGGACAGTACGTATAGTAAGGTGCTGGCGAATATCGAGGAGGTTGCAGCCCGTCAGGGATCGGCGATTGCGATCACGGACAACGGGATGGAGATTGAACGATTGTGCGAGTACGTAATCAAAATTCCGCGGACCGAAGAATTTCTGACGCCACTTCTTGCCGTTGTTCCACTGCAGTTGATGTCGTATCACATTGCCGTTATGCGAGGATGTAACGTTGACCAGCCGCGTAACCTGGCCAAGAGTGTTACGGTCGAATAGGTTTCAGGTCTGTTGAACCATTACTGTCTGGAGTCGTAAGTTGCCTGCCCCGGAACGGGGGAGAACCTTTCTTAACAGGCTTACGCACTCATGTCATCTATCAAGCTCAGTACGCTGCAGACCATTAAGGAGCGATTCAACGAAGTTCAAACGTTGATGTCGCAGCCGGATGTGGCGACCGATCCGACACAGATGATGGAGCTGGGTCGCGAACACAGCGAACTCAAGCAGGTTGTCGCCGCGATCGACGAGTACGAAAAGCTGCTAAAGGAGCGCGAAGATCTGAGCGGAATGGTTGAAGCCGAAGAAGACGCGGAGATGGTCGCTCTCGCCCAGTCCGAGCTGGATACCGTTGAGTCGCGCTTGCCTGAAATCGAGGAGAAGCTATCCTATCTCCTTATTCCCAAGGACCCGGAAGATTCCAAGAACGCCATCATCGAAATCAGGGCAGGAACGGGTGGAGATGAAGCGGCACTCTTTGCTGGAGATCTCTATCGTCTGTACACCCACTTCGCCGATAGTCATGGCTGGAAAGTTGAGATCATGGATGTGGCCGAGGGTACCAAGGGGGGTTATAAGGAGATCATCATGAGCGTTGCCGGCGATGACGCCTATGGCATGATGAAATACGAGAGTGGTGTTCACCGCGTCCAGCGCGTACCGGCGACAGAAAGCAGCGGGCGTATTCACACGTCTGCAGCGACCGTGGCGGTATTGCCGGAGGCCGAGCAAGTTGACATCGACATTGATCCTCACGAATTGAAGATTGATGTATACAGGTCAAGTGGTCCGGGTGGACAGAGCGTCAACACAACAGACTCGGCGGTCAGGATAACACACATACCGACGGGTCTTGTCGTTACATGTCAGGATGAAAAGAGTCAGCACAAGAACAAGGACAAGGCGATGCGTGTGTTGCGTTCGCGGCTTTACGAAATAGAGCAGGAGAAACTTGCTGCCGAGCGCAGCGAGGCGCGGCGCTCCATGGTGAGCACAGGAGACCGGTCAGCAAAGATCAGGACATACAACTGGCCGCAGGGCAGAGTTACGGATCACCGCCTAACGGGAGACGACAAGAACTACGCCCTGGAAAGTGTAATCGGCGGGGACCTCGATCAGATCATCAAAGCGCTTAGAACGGCCGACAATGCCGAGCGCATGGCGGGTATTGGGGAAGGGTAGGGACGAAGGGATGGGTGATAGGAGATAAGGACTGGTTAGTGGGCATTGGGCATTGGGCATTAGGCATTGGTGATTGGGCATTGGTTGTTGGTTGTTGGTTGTTGGTTGCGACTACTGGCATCCCGAGCCACTATGTCATCCCGAGCGCCAGCCGAGGGATCTAAAACGACACCTGACCCCCACGGCGTCCTCCGGACCCTCCGCGTCATCCTGACCCCACCCGTGTCACCCGGACCCTCCGCGTCATCTGGACCCACCCGTATCATC
>JABDKO010000202.1 GCA_013002165.1 Rhodothermales bacterium
GCCTGGTCGAGTTTCCGGCGAAAGTCTTCCTCGTTCAGGAACCGATATACCTTCAAGGCAATTCCCGAAATTCCTTCACCAAGCCGGGCCTCCAGCTTTTCCACAGTGAAGTCAACGATCCGCGTTCGAACATCTTCCGACGCCAGAACATTATTCATGTAATTAGTCGCCAGCGCTTTCAGTTCATCCCGGAATTCTGGATCCTCAATGACGCCTCGTGTGACCGTCATTGCAAGTTCGCGATAACGAGAAATGACCTGCGACTCCTCAATCTTCGCGGCGATTATTTCCTCATTGATCAACTCCTCCGATACCGCAGTAGCGAGCCTGTAAATCACGCGCTCCCGTTGTGCGGGGATCAGACCGCGTCCAAAGATTGGACGCTGTTCGCGCGGGTTAAATAACATCGTGATCGCCAGCCAGTTCGTGAGGAACCCGATCAGCCCGCTGACTGAAACGATTCTCAAGAGTCCGTCGAGGGGCAGACTTCGAGAGAAAAGCTGAATCGAGACCGAGTCGAAGTCCCAGAGGAATGAACCTGCAAAACCCAGAAGCAGAAATATGGGGATAATCTTCAGGAGCGGAAGAAAACGGTCGTATCCTGACGAGAGCCGCGGTGGTTCTGGACTGGAGCGAGGACTGCCCTGTTGTTCCGGCATGTGCCGTTTGACGTAACGCGCAAGTAGAGCTCGGGCGTCTCTGGCGCGCTCCACTGTCTCGGCTTTGATATCGTCGACGTTGACGGGTTCAGATGGTAAAACCAGTTCGGATGGCGCGTCCTGGTCGCCGTCGTGATTCTCAGCGTCGTTATCGGCGTATTCTTCTTCCGTCAAACCAGTTCACGCAGGCTGTTCAAATCCAAGTCGCGAAGCATCTTTTTGCATTCCACCTATTACTCGAGATATGTGTTCGTCCAGATCGACAGCCAGTTCCTGAACTCCCAGGGCGATGTCATCACGACTAACAGCTGCAGCGAATTGTTTGTCTTTGAGTTTCTTCTTTACGGATCGTGGAGTCATACCTGCCAGGCGTGTAGGCCTGACATAGGCAACGGCCGTGATAAAACCGGCCAGCTCGTCAACCGCAAAAAGAGCCTTTGCCAATCGAGTTGTTCGCGCGACACCACTATATGTTGCGTGTCCGAGAATTGCCTGTATGATTTCGTCCGGATACCCGAGGTCCGTCAGCAGGGCTGTCCCGATAAAAGGATGTTCTTCCGCGGTAGGGTGCTTTTCGTAGTCCATGTCGTGAAGCAAGCCTGTCGTGCGCCAGAGGAGTTCATCCTCACCGAAATACTCGGCGTAGGCAGCCATCGCTGCTTCGACAGCGTATGCGTGCTTCCGCAGACTCTCCGTCTTCGTCCAATCGTGAAATAGGTTCAGGGACTCTTCGTAAGGGGGTAGGGTGGACATAGTGTCAGCCTAAAATATTTCAACAACAGACATGTCTTTCAGATAACGGCGCGGGTTCTTTTTCAGATCCTTCAGAAGATCGTTCAGCGAAGCTGTCACGGAATCAAGATTCTGATACAACCCGGGATCATTCACCAGCATTCCAAATGTGCCCTGCCCGCTGTCGATCTTCACGAGAACGCTCTCCAGTCGAACCGTGGTAGCCTCCAGTGAATTCATACTTGACTCCATCGATCTGGCGGCAGCGGCGAGATTTTCAATTGTTGCCTTGATCGAGTCAGCATTGTTCGCTGATATACCGGCAAGCGATGTCGTAAGACTGTCGACGTTTTCAAGGACGCTGGAGATCTTGCCGTGCTCCTCACGAATGAGCGAGTTCAATGCTGCTGTGCTCTGCCGCATCGAATAGAGAGCACCACGAAGGTCACTGTTCCCGTCGGTCAGAAGTGTTTCTGTAGCACCAAGCGTAGCGTCAAGCCCACCCAGTACACTGTCCATACGGTCGACGAGTTCTGGAGCCCGAGTAGATAGATCGCCGAGCAGGTCCGTTCCGCCTGTAGCATATGGAATGACAGAGCCGGGTGGATACGCTTCACCCGAGGCATCGCCAAGGGTGAGCTCAAGTTTAATTCCGGTAAGGGCGTCGATACCGTTTATCTCGGCAACTGTGCCCCGGGGAATCTGCATTTTCGAATCTACCCGAAAACTGACTTCGATCGTTCCGTCTTCCTGCCGATAGCTGACTCTGTTTATCGATCCTATCTTGATTCCGCTTGTGCGGACTTCGTTTCCCGAGATGAGACCTTTCGCGTTGTCCGTAATGGTAGTGTATTCAAGCGTTCCGCCGAATAGAGGAATATCCTTGAAGTATCGGATGCCGAGTATCATGATCACGACCGCAATGATGATCGATATTCCGACTTTAAGTTCGTTCTGGTATTTCACAGGAGCAGTTGAATTAGTGAGCGGGCGAAAGTCATCGTGCCGCCGCATGTTGAGGTCCAATCTGATACTCGTTCGCTTTTACGAAGCCAATGAGCACCGGATCGGTACACGTATGTAATTCATCAATTGTACCGACCCACCAGATTGTACCGTTGTGAATAAAGGCAGCCCGGTCTGCAATCGACAACACCGAATGCATGTCATGGGTTACGACAACACTGGTGACGTTCAGCCTGTCGGCAAGATTGTTAATGAGGGCGTCGATGGTGTTTGACGTTTCAGGGTCCAATCCGCTTGTGGGCTCATCGTACATTATGTATCTCGGATTCATCGAGATTGCACGGGCAAGTGCAACACGTTTCTGCATACCACCGGAGAGTTCGGACGGCAGTTTCGTTCCCACGTCAGGCAGCTCCACCATCTCCAGACATTTCAGAACACGTTCCTGAATTTCAATTTCGGACAATTTGCCAAACGTTCGCAGCGGGAATGCGACGTTTTCGAAGGAGTTCATCGAGTCGAAAAGTGCACCACCCTGGAACAGGACACCGAAATTCTGGCGTACTTTCTGTAGTTCCCGGTACGAGACGGTATTGATATCCAGTCCGTCGACGAGCACCTGTCCTGAGTCTGGCTTAAGGAGACCGACCATGTGTTTCATAAGCACACTTTTCCCGGAGCCGGATCTTCCAATAATCGCCAGGATCTCTCCTTCGTTGACTTGCAGAGATGCATTCTGAAGCACGGTCTTCCCTGCAAAGCTCTTGTGTATGTTGCGAACGACTATCATTTACAAGTTAAGTAGTGTCGCTGCGAGGACAAGATCGGCGAGGAGGATGTATACGCAGGACGTAACCGCGGCTTCCGTCGTGCTTCTACCGACACCCTCGGCTCCGCCTCGGGTGTAGTATCCCTTATAACACGAAATCGATGTTATTACGAAGCCGAATACCAGAGATTTTATTAGCCCGAATATCGGATCAAAAGGCTTAAAATATTCACGTGCTCCACTGATAAATTCGCCAGCCGGCACGGCGCCGGTCGCGTGGCCAATTGCAATGCCTCCACCAATCGCCACGAAACATGCAGCCACGTACAGAACTGGAAACATTGCAACACCCGCAACTACGCGCGGGACAATCAAATATCCGACCGAGTTTAGCCCCATTGCTTCAAGTGCGTCAATTTGTTCAGTGACTCGCATCGTTCCCAGTTCAGCCGCAATTCTGGCTCCAACGCGACCGGCCAAAAGAAAGCCGGTAATCACAGCTGCCAGTTCGAGAATCACGGACGGTACAACAACGGCTCCGATAATGCTTCTGGGAATCAGGGGACTGACCAGCTGGTACGCCGTCTGAACCGTTGTCACAGCACCTGAAAATAGCGCTGCGAGTGCCACAATTGGAATTGACTCAATCCCGATCCGCACCATTTGCTCAAAAATGTTCTTTCGGAACAGGCGGAACTCGGACAGAGAGCGAAAGGCCCGACCAATCAGCAGCGTAAAACGGCCGAGCGACCGCAGTGGGTCAAATATTCTGTCCGCTAATTGTCCAACCATTCAGTGGTCCACGTTAAAAGAGGGGGCGGCGGAAAATACAAAGAATCAGCTTGTTAGCGAATGTTGCTTCTCCACTTTGGAAAAAAGGTTATGACGCTACATTGTCACCGGTTATCGCTATTATAAGTTCGCGTTTTCTAAACGCGAAGCGCCGCTAAAGGTTACGAGCTTATGCCAAAGGTCAAAACAGTGTACTTCTGTCAGAGTTGCGGTCACGAGTCGCAGAAGTGGCTCGGACAATGCCCGTCGTGTGGGGACTGGAATTCGTATCTGGAGGAGTTCAAGGCGCCGACAACACGGCAGCCTGTGACACCTCGCCAATCTGCATCTGCCCCTGTTGCATTGCGCGACGTTTCTCTCGATTCTGAAACACGGATATCAACAGGAACGCCCGAGTTCGATCGTGTTCTCGGAGGCGGTATTGTGCCCGGTTCCATGGTTCTGGTCGCTGGCGATCCCGGGATAGGCAAATCCACGCTGCTCACCGAGCTTGCGAAATATCAACCGGACAGGACCATCCTCTATGTCACCGGGGAGGAATCGGTCAGGCAGGTCAAGATGCGCGCCGAACGAATTCACGTTGCCGGAGATAATCTGACGCTGCTATCGGAGACCAGCACGGAGGCAATCATCCGCGCCGCCGACAAGCTCAACCCGGACATTGTAATCCTCGACTCAATCCAGTCAGTGTTTATCGGCCAGGTTCAGAGTGCGCCCGGTTCCGTCAGTCAAATTCGGGAGTCTACGTCGGCGCTCCTGCAGTTCGCAAAGGATCGAAACATCGCGACCTTCCTAATTGGTCACGTTACCAAGACCGGCAGTATTGCCGGACCCCGGGTGCTCGAACACATGGTCGACACCGTTTTGTACCTCGAAGGAGATCGACACGCCGCGTATCGCATTCTGCGAGCTGTCAAGAACCGGTTCGGATCAACCAATGAAATCGGTGTCTTCACTCTCGGGCAGGATGGTCTTCGACCGGTCGACAATGCCAGCGAACTGTTTCTCTCCGAAAGGAATGAATCGTCGAGCGGGTCCGTTGTTGTCTGTTCAATGGAAGGCACCCGTCCACTACTGGTGGAGATTCAGGCTCTTGTAGCCGACACTGCGTACGGCACGCCTCAGCGCGCAACTACGGGCTTCGATGGGCGACGCCTCCAAATGCTTCTAGCCGTCCTCGAAAAACGAGAGGGGATTCGCTGCGGCGCATTCGACATCTTCGTCAATGTAGCCGGTGGCGTTCGACTGGTCGAGCCAGCAGTTGACCTCGGGGTCATCTCCGCAATCGTGTCCTCGCTGAGGGACAAGCCTGTGGGCGGTCGGACCGTGGTTTCGGGGGAAGTTGGCCTCGGTGGAGAGCTTCGAGCTGTAAGTCATGTCACACGCCGGGTGAATGAGGCCGAGAATCTGGGATTCGAACGCATCATTGTTCCGTCGAGGAATGTTAAAGAAGTCGATAAATCGTCGAAAATAGAGCTATATGGACCTGATTCATTGCATCAGGCACTGGATATACTGTTTTGACGAAGTACGGGTGAACTTTTACCCGATCAATGCAATAATATCGACTGAAGGTCCGTTACTCCCGCAGCACCTTGCAAGGGGTTTTTGCTGCCAATTCGCTCGCACACACGAAGAGTAGTTGATGCATCCGGCTGACGAAGAACTGATAGCCCGTTATGTAGAATCCGGGGACGAAATCGCGTTTCGGACGCTGGTTGAACGTCACCAGGAGAAGATATTCGGGTATTTGATGGGAATGGTCCGTGACCGGGATGTAGCCAACGACTTGTTTCAGGAAACATATGTGCGAGTAATCAGAGCGCTAGCTGCCGAGCGGGGCTCCTATTCGCACCAGGGTAAATGGATTAACTGGGTAATGCGAATAGCACGAAATGCCGCCCTGGACCACCTTCGAAGCCGTAAGAAATGGGCAGATGTCTCATCGAACGGAGAGGATGGACCAGACTACTGGGATCGTCTTGAAGATGATCATCCCGGCGCTGATTCGACGCTTGCACTATCGGAAGATATCGAGTGTCTGAAGGAGTGTATCGAACAACTCTCACCGGAACAGCGCGAAGTTTTGCTGCTCCGACACGAGTCTGAGCTCACTTTTCGTGAGATCGCCGAGCTTACCAACTGCTCAATTAATACGGCGCTTGGACGGATGAGATACGCACTCCTCAATCTTAGACAAATGATGTCCGATGCACGGGCATCTGATCAGGCTGCAGTTAGCAGACTAACACAATAGTCAGATCGTATGAATAAAAGGTTACAAATAGTAAATCGACTCTACGAGGGTAATGATGCCAGTGTGGATGAGATCGTGAATGATGATCAGTCTCTCCGTCAGGAGGCAAAGGCTGCAGAAGAGATGAAAGGAATTCTGGACAGTCAACCTAGAGCCCGTCCGGATGCGAGTGTAATCGATGCAATTACCAGGCATGCCGCTCAGGAATGGCAGGCTGCCGGGAAGACGATATCTGCACCGGTTCGACCGCTGAAATCCGCCGCACCGCACGCACGAATCTACATGTTCAGAATGGCGGCTGCCGCATGCGCGGTTTTCCTGGTAGTTGCAGTTGGACTCTGGAAAATTGTGCCGTCTGATTCCACAGCACCTGTGCTTGCGGAGGAGAGAGCCGCTGACGTGGCGGCGCCACTGGCAAAATCTTTTGCAGAACCTACAGGACGTTTGCAGGAATCAGATGACGAAGCGCTTCGACAGATCGCATCTGCATCTGACTCGGACGCTCTGGCTGATTCAATACCGTCATGGTCTGATCCCGATGATCTGGTTCAAATGCGCAGACGTGTGCAGTCGCTCAGGCGAGCGAGCACATCACTCAGCTGGGATGATTCGGCCGTTCCGTTGGAAATGATGCCCGTTGGCGGGTCAACGTCTGGCCTGCAGCAAGCATCAACAACCAGAAATGGCAATCAGTAGCCGGTTTAAAACAGATACAGTCATACGAGAAATCGTGTTGAAAAAAGAGATGAAGAAGTTTAACTATCGTAGGAAGGATGCTGCTGGAATCAAGCTCACCAGCTTGATGATAGCAGTAGCCATGCTATTCACCGGGGCAGCGAATGCTCAACAGGCGAATACCGTCGAAATTTCAGATGGCCGGGTGTTTATAAACGGTCAACCTGTAGCCGAATCGAGCTTTCCGAAAACACTCGATACAAGTGGAATGGATGCAACGTTCTGGTTCTCGGGTGACTCGAAACCGGTCATTGAGGTCAAGGGACGATTTTACATCGTCGCCGACAATACACTGCGCGAGGCGACAAGTGAAGAGCTTGACGGCCCGGGCGTAAACGTGTTCCTGACAAGCGGCGACGTGCACCGCGCTGCAATCAGTGACGCGTACGGACGAGAGCTGGTTGCCTTAAAAGAAAAAGCCCGCGCATTGAATGAGTATTCTGCGGCGCCGGCAGTCGACAACTCAGAGGTAGCCAAATTGCTGGCTGACGCGCAAGAAAGTGCTAACCAGGTTGTTGTTATGGCGTCACAGCTGCCGCGAGTTGACATGCAGGAGTACTGGCGTGTCGTAAAAGATCAGAATAACGAGTTGTATACCCAGTTCAATCATGAGTGGGCGATGGAAGTGCAGGCTCGTGAAATGGCAGCAAGAGCTAGGTCGCTCGGCGAAACAGAAGAACGAGCCGCGTTGATAAACGAACTTCGTTCGACGCTCGAGAAAATATTTGTATTGAAGCAGGAGAATAGGAATAGAGAGATCGTTCAGCTTCAGGTACAACTGGAAGGGTTAGAGAAGAACATGCGTGATCGCACACACTACAAAGATCAAATCATAGAACGACGATTAAAAGATCTTCTTGGTCAGGAGTAAGCGGCATAAGAAATCTGTTCGTCAATACTGTAGGAGATACACCCATGAAAAATTCTGGTACGGCAAGGCCGATCCATGTCACGCTAATACTGCTCTTCGGTCTGTTTATTCTTGGCACGGCCGAAGCCCAGGACAACAAGTCAAAAAAAGTTGAGATTACGCAAGACGGTGAAACGGTAACTATCCAAGTTGAAGATGGACAGACGCGTGTGAATGGCGAGCTGATACCCGAGGGCGCCGATATCGAAGATTATCTGCCCGAAGGTTTCGACGCACAGGTCTTTGTCGGAGACGATGGCGACGTGCACATGTTCGGTAGCGCTGGCGAAGACAATGTGTTCTTCGGTCGTCGTGCACCACGCGGAAGTGGCAACACGTTCCGGTTTTCAGATGATGATGACGAGCATGCGCCGGTGCGATTTCGGTTCGAAGGTGGCGAGGAAATGGCTGCGAGGGCGCGAGAATTACAGGCGCGCAGATTCGAACTTGCCGGAGGACCTGAGTTCGAAGTAATTCGAGAAATGGGGCCAAACGGATTCTTTTTCTCAAGCTCGCCAGAAATCAGCAAGAAGGAGCGAGAAGCTAGAGAGATTGCTAGCAAGCTGAGAAGTACCGAAGGTTCTGACCGTGGAGAACTAGAAGCTGAGCTGGACAGCCTGCTCGATGAGATATTCGAAGCTAAGATGGAAATCCGTGAGCAGCGTGTCCAGAATCTTCGAAAAGAGATTGAGGAGAATGAGAAAGCGCTTAGCGAACGCAGGACCCGCAAATCGGAGATAATCGAGCGCCGCAAGGCCGAACTGACTGGTTCCGACTATCAATATCGATGGTAGGTTTAACATAGAATGACAAGACGTAAACCCTCGTATGGCCGGATGGCCTGCGAGGGTTTACTGTATAGATGCCGTTGGGCAGTGTTGCTGTGCCCGGTCTTGTCGGTCGGATCCAATTTGCCAACACGAAATTCGTTGAAATCCGTCAGGCCAAATGCCGATAATAGACGTTTGGCAACGATTCTGAATCACGTGCGTACACGGCGTACGCCGTCCTGAACAGATTCTCGTCTAGCCGTCCTATTAGTAGGAAATACTGGCATTGAGTTTGCCTCATTCCGTTGGAAATGTTCAGCCACAACCACGTTGACGAAATTACTCGTCACGAGCCGATTAGGAGCCACTACGGTTATGATCAGTCCTGCCATCCGGTACAGTTGTAAGATTCTGGGAGTTCTTTTCCTGACGATGGGATCGTCGTCGTATGCCGCATCTCCCGATCAGACAGGAATTACAAGGGTATCTATCACTGAGAGAAGTGATAAGACGGGATACGTCCTGCGCCTGCATTCCGACAAGTACATTCAGGCATTCTCGCCCCCTCGAGAGGCTGGCGATGATCGATATGAGTTGACCGTCTTTAACACGGATGTCTCGACAAGCATACGTAAAGATGATCCGTCCGGTCCAATATCTACGTACAACCTGACCACAAGGGACGGACACACGGTATTCCGATTTACAGTTTTGCCGGGTATGAAGATTGATGCGTCAGCATATCGCGACCGGGATACGAACGACCTGCTAGTGGGCCTCATTTACTCGTCCGGCGATTCGCAGACGACAGAAACTATCGCAGCCAGGCCGCTCCAACCCGTAGAAAACGATGGTCCGAGTGTCGGCGCACGAAATCGCTGGCGACTGGATACCATTGTGATAGATGCTGGACATGGCGGTAAAGATCCTGGAACCAGCAAACACGGTGTACGGGAGAAGGACGTCACTCTGGCCGTTGCCAAAAAAGTTGGCGCGTATCTGGAAGAATACCTCAAAGTCAACGTCATCTACACGCGCGACGATGATAGATTTATTGATTTAAAAAAGCGTGGTGAGATAGCCAACAAAGCTGGCGGAAAGCTTTTCGTTTCTATACACGCAGACGCCCAGGCCCGTGGATCATCTGCTAACGGAGCCACGATGTACATTTTGGGAACGCACAAAACAAAGGCGGCGCGTGAAGCAATGGAACGTGAGAATAGCGTCGTCAGCTTTGAAGCGGACCAGTCGGCATATTCAGGCATCAACAACCAGTCGATCATTATGCAGACGCTGGCACAGAGTTCGTACATGCGCCAGAGTGAGCAACTTGCCTCATTGCTGGAGAAACAGTTTGCCCAGCGAGCAAATCGCAAGACGCGGGGAGTCAAGCAAGCGGGTTTCTGGGTGCTGTGGCACGCGTCCATGCCGGCCGTGTTGATTGAACTGGGCTTCGTGACGAACAGAGGTGATGCACGTTATATGGATTCCGAGTTGGGACAAACGTACCTTGCAAGCGCTATTTATCGCGCTATTCGTGACTACAAGTTTGAGTACGAAAAGGAACTGTCCCTTACGACCAGCCAGTAACATCGGGCATGCATAGCCTTCTGGAAGCCATCCGGACCATTCCGGATTTCCCCGAACCGGGAATACAATTCAAAGACATTACGCCAATCCTGTCCGACCCGAAGCTTCTTCGCCGGACACTTGATCTTCTTGCCGAACCTTACAGAGAGGCACGTATTGACAAAGTGATTGGCATCGAGTCTCGCGGATTTATTTTCGGCGCCATGCTCGCCGAAGTACTGGACGCCGGATTCATTCCGATCCGAAAGAAAGGAAAACTGCCTGCGAAGACCGTCTCCATATCGTATGATCTTGAATATGGGTCAGATACGATTGAAATGCATGCTGACGCAATTTTATCCGGCGATCGTGTTCTCATTCACGATGATGTAATCGCTACCGGAGGAACCGCTGCGGCTGCAGCAGGGCTGGTTTCACTGGGCCACGGAGATGTAGTGGGCTATTCGTTCCTTGCCGAGTTGGAAGCCCTGAATGGCCGCGGGAGACTGCCAGAAGGCATTCCGGTTGAGAGTATCCTGAAGTTCTAACCGATCGGTCAGAGCTACTTGGTTTTAACCGCGATACAGGAAATTTCGACGCGTGCACCGCGAGGTAGAGCAGCTACCTGCACCGTTTCACGAGCCGGTGGATCTTCAGAAAAATACCGCGCGTAAACCTCATTGATGACGCCATAGTCATTCATGTCAGTCATGAAGACAGAACACTTGACTACACGATCGTAGTTCATGCTGGCAGCCTTCAATACCGCACCAAGGTTCTTTAGAATCTGTTCGGTTTCGGTTTCGACCGAGTCGGAAACAAGATGCGTCGTTTCCGGATCGATTCCTATCTGCCCGGAGCAGTACAGGGTATCGTTGACCAGCACGGCCTGGCTGTATGGGCCAATGGCAGCGGGCGCACGAGACGTACGAATACGTCGCCGGGAAGCTCCGTTCTTGGTTTGATTCTCACTCATCTCAGTAGGCTTTCTTCTACGTGTGTCGAACCATTTTGGGCGTCATTCTACCATGCGTAAATTGCAGCGAATTACGGGTCTAAACAAACGAATATTGGTTTAAGGATGGCGGTCGTATTCTCCGTAGAATTGATACGAACTGAACTTCACGGGCGGAACGATCCGTGTCGCAAGGGTGTTATGCACGTCCACCGCGATTCAGGCACGTGACCTGTATCGTTCCGAAGAATGGTGAAGAATCAATGAGCAAACGAGGTCGGGTACTGGTAGCAATGAGCGGGGGTGTTGACTCCTCCGTTGCCGCTGTTCTTCTCAAAGAACAGGGCTATGAGGTTATCGGGATAACCATGAAGACGTGGGACTACGCCTCGTCGGGCGGCAGCACCGGAAAACAAATCGGCTGCTGCACATTGGATTCAATGAACGATGCACGCGCGATCGGTATCAAACACGATTTCCACCACTTCATCGTAGATATCCGGCAGGAGTTTGGAGATTGGGTCATCAACCGATTCACCGACGAGTACCTCTCGGGGCGAACGCCTAATCCGTGTGTACTGTGCAATACCCATATCAAATGGGAGTCTCTACTACGCCGCGCAAATGATCTCGACTGCGATTTCATCGCAACGGGTCACTATGCACGCCTCCGTCGGGGCTCGGACGATCGTCCGATCCTGATGCGCGGTCTCGATCTCAACAAAGATCAGAGCTATGCCCTCTGGGGCGTCTCGCAGGAGAATCTGGACCGCACCATTTTCCCTCTTGGCGATTTCACCAAGCCGGAGATCAGGAAACTCGCTTCAGACTTCGGACTGGACCGCGTCGCTAACAAACCTGATTCCTACGAAATTTGTTTTGTACCTGACAACGACTATCGCCGGTTTTTGCGAGACCGCGTTCCCGATCTGGACGAAAAGATAGGTGAGGGACCGTTTATTGACTCGTCCGGAAATACGATCGGGAAACACAAAGGCTACCCGTACTATACGATCGGCCAGCGCCATGGACTGGGGATCGCCACCGGAGAACCCGCATATGTCACGCGAATCGATGCTGATACGAATACTATTGTAATTGGCCCTCGTGAAGAGCTCTTGCAGCAGTCGCTCGTTGCAGATCAAATCAATCTCATCAAGTATGACCGGCTCGACGGCGATATGAAAGCCGAGGCAAAAATCAGGTACAAGGATGAAGGCGCCCCGTGCATGGTAGCCCAGCCGACGGAAGACTCGATTGAAGTGTCGTTCTTCGAAAAACGTCGAGCAATAACACCGGGCCAGGCAGTTGTCGTGTATGAGGGCGATGACGTTGTCGGCGGTGGGTGGATCCGTTCCGTAGCCGATGTAGACTAAGGCGACTTACCAGTCTTCCGACTCTACTGGCCGATTTGTCTTTTTTGTAGGAATTTGGAAGCCTTTCCCGCTTGCGTTTTCTACGCCGCGCTTGGCTAGGGGACGCCGAACAGGCTGGGTGGAAGACTCGCCGATCAAGAACGGCCAACAACCTGAGGGCAGTAATAAGAAGAATCGATTTGAAACCAAGGTTGGATTTTTCTCCGTCGCGATCGGGACGATTACACACGTAACATCAAAACCCGCAAAATATTCTATGGTAACCGTCGAAAACCACATCCGGACAGCAACGAGGATCGCTATTCTTATTGCCCTCGCTTTTGCAGCATTTGCAGTCGCTCCGGAGTCTGCAGCCCAGTACAACACGCTGGCAGTTGGTGCTGAGATAGGAAGTCCGACGGCCGTTACGGTACTGGTACCGACTGAAAAGCGGTACGCGTTTGAGTTTTTAGGAGCCTGGGACCTTGACGATTTTCTTTTCCTGAATGCGCATGCGCTTGTAACTCGGGCAACGGATGATTATCCGGAGTTGCACGCCATCTGGGGTATTGGCGCATTTGTTGGCATCCGGGATAACGCTTCCAGTTCTGCAACCCTTGGCATAAGCGGCAAGTTCGGTGCTGGTTATGATATCGAGCCGTTCGAAGTGTACGTCCATTTGACGCCACGTTTCGAGCTCATGCCCGAAACTGATTTTCATCTCGGCGGCGGTCTTGGTCTTCGCTTCTTTACGGGAAAATAGCAATCGTTGGGTGGTGTTATCTCGCTTCGGTCTTGTGGAACTGCTAAAACGCTGATCTGTCTACAGGGCTGCACCAATTACTCGTAAAGCGGGGACATCATGACTACCCCTACGGCCATGCAGCTTGCCATGGACTGGATCAATGCGTGGACAACGGGAGATCTGACGCTGTTGAAGCTGGCTCCCGATTTCTCACATACCAGTCCGTTTGGTACCATTGAGGGTCGAGAAAAGTACCTGGATATCATCATTCCGGCAGCCAAACAGAATGTCACCCGGCTTGAGTTTCAGGAGATCATTGCAGACGAGAATCGAGCGGTGATTCGATTTCTTGCTGTCGGTCCTGACGGTACCACACCAACCTCCGAATGGATATATGCCGAAAACGGTGAAATCAAATCCATCGTTTCGTACTACGATCAAGGTTCCAAGAGGCTGGCAACGGGAGAAAAGTCGTACTGACACTAAACACATGTCAGGTGTCATCACCTTTTCTCTTTGTTACAATCCGAAAAGCAAGTTCAAGAGCCTGCTCTCCATTCAGACGAGGATCTACGCGTGAGGTGTACTTACGTTGAAGGTCCTGTTCGCTCAAGCCGCGGGCTCCACCCATGCACTCGGTCACATTGTCGGCGGTAAGTTCGAAGTGGACTCCGCCGAGCACATTCGAAGATGCCTTGTGAATGTCGAACGCGAGTTCGAGTTCACCGACAATATTTTCAAAGCGCCTGGTTTTAACACCGAGTTCGGTTGTTTCTGTATTGCCATGCATCGGATCGCACAGCCATAGAACTGAAAATCCTGTTCTGTTGACCGCACTAATCAGCGCCGGCAATTCATTCTCGATGCGCTCGACACCCATTCTCGTAATCAGTGTCAACCGGCCCGGTTCGTTATGCGGATTCACTGTTCGTACAATGGATTTGATGGTTGAAGCGTCCATATCCGGGCCGACCTTGACGGCTACCGGATTCGCCAGACCGCGGATGTACTCGATGTGCGCGCCCTCCGGTTCACTCGTTCGCAATCCGATCCAAGGGAAATGTGTTGACAGGTTGTAGATACCTGGACCGTACTCAACCGATCGCGTCAACGCCTCTTCATACGGCAAGAGGAGTGCTTCGTGACTGGTGTAGAATTGAACGGAGTCGGTCCCCGTTACAGGAGCTTCACTTACTGTTTCCAGAAAACGAATTGCATCGTCAATTGACGAAACGATTCCTCTGTAGTTTTCCTCGAAAGGAGAGTGCTGGAGAAAGTCGAGGTCCCAATATTCCGGATGCTGAAGATCAGCGAACCCACCCGACGTCAGGGCGCGAACAAAGTTAAGCGTCATCGCGGAATGATTGTATGCCCGGATCATACGTTCCGGATCAGGCCGGCGCGAGATTTTACTGAACTCGCTGCCATTGATAATATCACCACGATAACTGGGTAAACTGATTCCGTCGATGGTTTCGGAATCCGAACTCCGTGGCTTGGCAAACTGGCCTGCAAAT
This sequence comes from Rhodothermales bacterium, assembly GCA_013002165.1. Taxonomy (GTDB): domain Bacteria; phylum Bacteroidota; class Rhodothermia; order Rhodothermales; family JABDKH01; genus JABDKO01. The sequence continues at coordinate 14,732 of JABDKO010000202.1, forward strand.
CGACCGATGCGGATGACCGGCATATGCAAACCATAGATCAGGACCACGCTCATCTGCAGCAGCAACTTGAGGCGACCTGTAATAATTTCCTCACTTGTAGCCTCGAGGGACTCGGCACACTCTCCACCCTGCAGCACAAATCGGTGTCCGGCCGCGGCCTCAGCCAACCTCGTTTTCAATCTTTCTACCTCCCACGAGCTTACGAGCGGCGGGAAACTGCGGAGGCGGTCAGTCACGCCCTCCGTTGTACTATCGTCATCATATACAGGTATTTGGCGTGCCTTCTTGTTTCGCCAGGACGCTGGATTCCAGGTATCGGTCGGCTGCTGCGACATGGATGAACGGGGTATTTCTTCAATTGATATTCGGTATGTACGACCGATAAAATCTGGTGGTACATGTGCCAACAAATAACCGATCGAAGGTAATGTCCGTTTACCTTGTCAAAAAGAAAGTGACCGGCGGAACGCGAGAATTTTCGACCATTTCGCTAGTTTGTAACAGATTTCCACCAACCACCACCGTTATGTATCGCCAGCTAGCTGTCATCACAAGTCTACTTGTCTTCTGCACGGCAATGAATGTGTTTGCCCAGGGTTCGCCGAACTGGCAGCAGCGGGTTCATTACAAAATGGATGTTACCCTGCTTGCTGACAATCATAAGATGACAGGGACACAATGGTTGACGTATACCAACAATTCTCCAGATACATTGCAGACGGTATTCTACCATCTGTATTTCAATGCATTTCAGCCATCATCCATGATGGCCGAACGCAACAGGAATCTTCCTGACCCGGATGGACGCGTCGTTCCGCGAATATGGAACTTGTCCGATGATGAGATAGGGTATCATCACGTTCTGTCACTCACACAAAATGGTGTGCGACTGAGCCACGATGTTAATGATACCGTGATGCAAGTCGAGTTGAATGAGCCAGTTCCTCCCGGCACGTCGACAACAATAAAGATGAAGTTTCAATCGCAGGTTCCTCTGCAGACTCGGCGCAATGGTCGGGACAGCAATGAGGGGGTTGATTTTTCGATGAGTCAGTGGTATCCGAAAATTGCCGCCTACGATGAACGCGGTTGGCATGCCGACCCGTACGTCGGAAGAGAATTCTACGCGCCGTTCGGGACATTCGAAGTCTCGATCAAGGCACCGGCGAATTTTGTTCTTGGAGGTACAGGCGTGGTTCAGAATCCTGACGTTGTCGGCCACGGTTATCAGACTGACGATGCAATAAAGATGTCGTACAGCGCGGCAGATTCTCTGACATGGATGTTCAAGGCAGAGAACGTTCACGATTTTGCCTGGGTGGCAGATACAGAATACATCCACGAGAAGATTCAGGGAGAGGATGGAGTGACGTACCATCTGTTGTACCTGCCCGACGTCGCGCAAAGCTGGAGCAACATGAGCCAGCAAGTACCTCAGTTGATTCAGTCACTCGGCAGGATGGTAGGTACTTATCCGTACCCGCAGTTTACGGTTGCCCAGGCTGGAGATGGAGGAATGGAATACCCGATGGTAAACTTTATTACCGGTCGACGATCTCCCATGTCACTGCTGGGTGTGACCGCTCACGAAGCGGCGCACGAATGGTTCTATGCTGTCCTCGGTTCGAATGAAGCGGATTATTCATGGATGGATGAGGGTTTCACTCAGTACATCAGCACTCGTGCGATGAACGACGTGCTTGGACGACCGGCACCGTCATTCGGCGGGGCGCTGCAGGGTATTGTCACGGTTCAGAAACTGGGTCTTTCGGAAAGGTTAAATACGCCATCCGACTGGTTTGAGACCAACCTCGGATATGGTGTGGCGGCATACTCTGGTGGGCTCATGGTCGCCGATATGCTTGGTCATGTAATGTCCGATGAGGTCCGGGATGAGTGGCTGAAAGAGTATTTTCGACGCTACAAGTTCAAGCATCCAAATCCGTATGACGTAGAAAAAGTTGCTGAAGATGTGTCGGGGCTGCGATTGGACTGGTTCTTTGAGCAGCTGACCAATACGACCCGGCAGCTGGACTACGGTGTAGGATCCATCGCAAGTTTTCGCGGAGACAATGGATGGACGTCTACAATAGGTTTGGAACGGAAGAACCAGATGGTGATGCCAGTCGACGTGCGACTGGTGCACCGGGACGGAACCGAGTCATACGCCACTGTACCGCTTGGCATTATGCAGGGTCACAAACCTGTCGCAGATGGTTGGACGGTCGGGAAGCCATGGAATTGGACATTTACAGAGTACAATCTGATTGTCGAATCGACGTCTCCGGTAGTCGCCGCCGAGGTTGATCCATTTCACCGCACACCGGATTTCAAC
>JABDKO010000104.1 GCA_013002165.1 Rhodothermales bacterium
GCTACCAGCGTCTTACCCTCACCTGTCTTCATCTCCGCAATGCGACCCTGGTGCAAGGCAACACCGCCGAGAAGCTGAACATCGTACGGGACCATGTCCCACTCTATCTCGGTCCCGCCGGCTAGCCACTTCTGACCGATCATTCGCCGGCAGACTTCCTTTACAACCGCAAACGCTTCCGGCAGCAACTCATTGAGTGTGTCTTCTACGGTTTCGAGCCATTCTTCCTCAAGCTCGTCAAGACGTACATACAGGTCCTGGCGCTCGGCCAGAGACATGTTTTCAACCTGACCGTTGGAGCCTTCCTGATGAGCAGAAATACCAAGTTTTAACTGCTTCTGAACTTCAACTTTTTCAGCCTCAATGTCCTCGACAGCATCCCTGATTATTTGTCTGAATTCGTCGGATTTGCCCTTGAGCTTGTCATCACTCAAATTCCGGACCTTATACTCGAATGACTTGATCTCCTCGACTATGGGCCAGAGCTTCTTTAACTCCCTCTCTACCCCGGATCCAAAAAGTTTTTTAACGAAATCGAGCATTGTTACGGCACATTTGAAATGTTAAGTCGGCAGTGTTTTCCAGAAATCTGACATCCTGACACATTTTACTGGAAATAAGACACGTTACAAACAGCGATCCAAACAGTGTCTCAGCCCAGAAGACGGTTGTACGCTCCGTCGCAACCAGTCCGTTCCCGATGTTCGGTTAAAAGGTAAAGGATTAGGGGGATGAGGGAAAAGAGGGATGCGGGATGAGGGATGAGGGATGGGAGATAGGAGATGGGAGATAGGTGATAGGAGATAGGTGATAGGAAATGGGTGATAGGAGATGGGTGATAGGTGATACGGGATGGGAGCCTGAGCTTGTATTGCGGAACGTAAAGGGATGATCGGCATTTCCCGGTACGTCGATCTGCACACGGAATGGCCTTTGCCTTGCTGTAGTTTTTGCCGATCCTTCCATAGAATCATTGCGATTATCTCATGCTTCGGACCTTCAGCATAATTGCTTGCCTGAGTCTGGCAACCTCTGCTTTTGCCCAGGTCGGTCAACCAACTGCATTCTCATTCCTGCGCCTCGAGCCTTCGGCCACCTCGGCGTCACTCGGTGGATCTGTTGTTGCTTCGGCAACAGATGACATTTCGTCGTTTCTATACAACCCCGCGCGACTCACGCCAGACATGGCGGGAAACGTCTCACTCACTTACCTGAATCACCTGGCAGATGTAAACTCAGGCCTTGTAGCGTATGTCTACAACAGCGACAAATTGAGCACTACCTTCGGCGGAGCTATTCGCTACATGAGCTGGGGGACCATAAAGCGAACCGACGAACTGGGAATTGAGTCGGGCGATTTCAATGCCTCGGGCCTCGCACTCACTGCCAACGCCTCCCGTGCCTACGATGAGCGGACCAGGTATGGTGCATCTGTTCATCTGATACACTCTGGTATAGATACGTATGGTGCCACGGCACTGGCGTTCGACCTCGGGCTTCAGTATCAGGTGGCCTCTTCCGGTTTTACTGCGGGCGCCTCACTAAGCAACGCAGGCGTTACGCTTTCTTCGCTGGGAAGCACGTCGGATGATCTACCGGTCGATCTCAGGATCGGCGCGTCCAAGCAGCTTCAACATCTACCCCTACTCGTTTCAGTAGGACTTTTCAATCTGACCGACTTCGAGAAGATCAACGAAGATGCGTCTCGTGTCGACGATATTCTGCACCATCTGGCAATCGGAGGTGAGTTTCAGTTCGGAAGTTCATTCGACCTGCGCTTCGGGTACAACCACCGGAGACACGACGAGCTTAAAACGAAAACCCGACTGGATTTCGCGGGATTCGCCATGGGTGCCGGAATCGTTGTCCGAAAAATTCGTGTTGATTACGCGCGAACCTCGTGGTCCGAAAGTGGAAGTCTGAACCAGTTTACCGTAACAACCAGAGTACGATAGTGCGTGCTGCAACGTTCGTTTCTGTGCTGATCATCAGCGTCGCCGGTTTTGGATGCCGACCACTCAGTGGTCCCTTGTCGTCACAGACGACAACGTTCGAATTGCTCGAAAAGGACTTCCGAATCATTCCCGATACTGATGCCCGTATTACGTTTTTGGGACCGGTTTCGGATTCTCGATGCCCCGCTGACGTTGAGTGCATCACGCAAGGCAGCGCATCCGTTGAGTTTCGAATTGATCGGCCCGCTCGACAAACGGTATTCATGCTTGAGGGCTACGTTGGACCTGATGGTGTCGGCGAAGGTGATACTCGCATTTCTGCCCTGGCAGATGGATTCCTGATATCCCTGCTGAGGCTGGACCCGTACCCGATTGACAGCCTTGTCAACAATGATTTATATCGCGCACGAATACGAGTCGGGCGATAGACTCCTCGCGCTGACCTAATCTGCCGGGCCGAGAAGGCCTTGCTTTTTGAAAGAGATCATTGTTGTCTCAAGAGTTCCGTGCCGCATTCTGCTCTGAACCTCCTCCAGATCCATTCCGTTCTTTAACCAGATCAGAGCTGCTGTATGAGTAAGCGAGTGAGGCGAAATGCCGCTTCTCTTCACGCCGGCGCGAGACAAGTGCTCGTTTATTCTGGTTCGAATTGACCTTGTGTTCAATCGCTCGCCATCTGACCGGTGACCGTGTGAAACGAAGAGCGGAGCCTCAGGGTGAACCCGACGAGTCGATAGATAGTCCTGAATTCTCGTAACCACTTCGATGTCGACGGGTACCTGCTGGTCCTTTACCGTGCGTCCTTTGCCCTGCACACGCAGGAACCAACCCATAAGTGTCTGCTCAAGGTCGCCTACGTCAGATCTGACGATTTCGATTTCGCTGAGGCCGGAATGCAGCATCAGATATACAATCGCCAGGTCGCGTTTGGCTATTTGGGTTGAGGGTTTGATCGTCCGCTTGAGAGCGTCTACCTCATCGGTGGTCAGAACCTGTCTCGAGTGGGTACTCGGGCGACGGTTGCCTTTGACCGCCCGGGCTGGATTGACCTCGAGCATGCCGATGTCAACCAAATACTGACAGAATCGTCGAAGAGCCGTCAAATATGTTGAGATCGAGACGTCGTGCAAGCCCTTCGATTCTGAAAGATATCGCTTGTACTCTTCTACACCCTCAACGGTAAAGGCCAGAGGACGGCGCCGTATCGAAATCCAGCGGAGAAGCTCATTCAAAGACCGCCGGTACGTGCCGACGGTGGCGGGACTCTTGTCCGACAGATATTCGCGCACGAAGTCATCGATTCGACGAGAAATCTCGCCTACTGAAAGAACGACAACTTCGCCGCTACCGGTTTTGAGTGGTTTTTCGCCCATTGCCCATGCCTGTTGAGCGTACTCTGACGCCCTGCCTGAAATGCTGACACGGGAATATACAAATTCCAGTCAATAACGGCTATTAAACCTAGACCTCCATGTCTGGATGGTAAGATTCGATGACCGTCACGAAGTGGTTCAGGAATGAAGCGGCCATGGCACCGTCGATAATTCGATGATCGTAGGACAAAGAGATATACATCATGCTTCGGATGCCAATAACGTCTCCAAGCTCGGGATCCTCGATTACCACCGGGCGCTTCTTGATAGCTCCTGTTGCCATGATGGCAACCTGCGGCTGAGCAATGATCGGTGTCCCCATGATGGACCCGAGCGATCCTACGTTTGTCACTGTGATCGTGCCACCCTGCAAATCGTCAGGCTGCAGCTGCTTGTTGCGTGCGCGATTCGCAAGATCCGAAGCGGCGTGGGCCAGTCCAGCGATATTCTTGTGTCCTGCGAACTTGATGACGGGAACTACAAGGCCCCTCTTGCCGATGGCGACAGCGATCCCGACATGATAGTCCTTCTTGACTATGATATTGGTGCCATCAACGGATGCATTCAATATCGGGTGTTCGCGGAGGGCATCTACCGCAGCATGAACGAAGAAGGGCGTATAGGTCAGCTTTATGCCTTCCCGTTCCATAAACATCGCCTTGTTCTTTTCGCGAAGCTTCACAAGATTGGTAACGTCTGCCTCGGCGAACGACGTGACGTGGGCAGATGTCTTCTTCGACTCGCTCATATGGTGAGCGATGATCTGCCTCATGCGATCCATCTTGATGATCTCCACCCTGTCGTCGCCCGAATAATCTTCTGAGGGCGGCGAAGCTGGTCGCGTCGGACTGACAGCTGGTCGTGTTGGTGCGGTTGCCGGCTTCGGCGCAGGTGCTGCAGTTCTGTTTCTGATATAGGCCATGAGATCAGCCTTTGTCACCCGGCCCTCTCGACCGGAGCCACCAATTCTTTCCAGCTCTCCGACCGAGACACCCTCCTCCTCGGCGATTGACCGGACCAGAGGGGAAAAGAATTTGCCGGCACTGCTGTGACGTGGAATGGTTTCACCTGACGTCGCCATTACCGTTTCAGTTGCAGCGCCATCACCAGACGGAGAGGGAGATGCCGGAACAGGTTTCGACGATGCTGCATCACTTGATGCGGGGCTCGGAGTCGGTACTACCGATGCACCCTCACCTGTTGCGATACGGGCAATAACGGTACCGACTTCAACAGTCTCGCCCTCCGGAACCTCAATGGAGTTGAGGACTCCTTCGGCAGGCGATGGTACTTCTGTATCGACTTTGTCCGTTGCAATCTCCAGCAACGTTTCATCCATTTCGATTTCGTCACCGACCTGCTTGTGCCAGGTCAGGATGGTACCCTCCATAATGCTTTCGCCCATTTTGGGCATCACGACCTCGACCAGTGAAACGTTTGCAGACGGCTGAGGTGGCGGCGGCGGGTCAGCAGCAGGTGCTGCCTGCGGGGCAGGTGCCGGGTCCGTCTTTTCCGCTGCAGTCGGCTCGTCGGCAGGTGGAGCAGATGACGGCTCTGCCACAACAGCCGCATCAACGTCGGTTTCGATTGTCGCGATCAGCGTTCCAACGTCGACCGTGTCGCCTTCGGGGACCAGGATTTCTGTCAGTACACCGGCGGACGGGGAAGGTACCTCGGTGTCTACCTTGTCGGTACCGATTTCAAGGATTATTTCATCTACCTCGATGGTGTCGCCCGGTTGTTTGTGCCAGACGATAACGGTTCCTTCGGTAATACTCTCGCCCATTTTGGGCATTACAACATCTACTTTTGCCATTGCGCGGTGCTAAACCGGATTGTCGAATAAGTGATCGAATATAAGCATTGTCATTCTATTGACTTGTACCGATCGTGTTTCTTGGATAATCGACATTGCTAGTCAAAGAAAAAGCCCGAAGCGAGCTCGC
>JABDKO010000261.1 GCA_013002165.1 Rhodothermales bacterium
GACGTCTTTTCTAGATAATACATTGGCGGTATTAATCTAGAAAGGAGTTGTTATGCGAATCGCCTTTATTCTCTGTCTCTGCCTTGTATCTGCGTGCGCGACATCTGATCGCACCGTTCTTGATCTCCCGGACATCGAGGAGAGTAGTCCAGGGAATGCAGATCTGTCGTTCAGCATTCTTTCAATCAATGACGTTTACCGTATAGACGGACTGGCCTCGTCAGGCGCTGGCGGGCTGGACAGGCTCCGCGCGATACGTGCAGCAGTCGAAAAGGATCATCCGAATCTGCTGTTTCTACACGGCGGTGACCTTCTGTATCCCTCGTTTATGAGTCGCCTGTTCGATGGGACACAGATGATCGACATTCTCAACATGATGGATGGGGATGACGGTTCATTCGACGACAGGATGTTCGTTGTTTTCGGAAATCACGAGTTTGATCAGAACTCGGAAGAAGATGTTTTTGGATTACAGCGCCACATATTCGAATCCCAGTTTAACTGGCTGGGATCGAACATTGACTTTACATCCGCAATGGGAACGAAGATCAGCGCATCCAATCTTCAGCCTACGGCAATGGTCACTTTTGGCGATCTGCAGGTTGGTCTTTTTGGTCTTGTGATCGGCGTGGACGGCGTGGAATATGCCACCTTCAGATCAGACACGGAGTATCTGAAGGCGCAGGCCAGATCGCTTTCGCAAGACCTTCGGGCAGCTGGTGCTGACATCGTAATCGGTCTAACCCATCTTGACATCGGTGTAGATGAGCAACTGCTTCGCGTCTCCGGAGGCCCTGACCTGATCATTGGCGGTCATGAACATGAAGCGCTGCAGAGGGAGTACAATGGTAAGTATGTGTTTAAAGCAGACGCAGATGCAGAGACCGCTCGCCTCGTACATGTCACGCTTCCTGCCGACGGCTCCGCACCGATTGTTGAACACAGCCTTCTAAGAATCGGAGCCGTGGAGGACCCGGGACTATACGAAGCCGTGCCGCCAGACCCACAGGTAAAAGCCCGAATCGAGTGGTGGACAAAACGGACAAGTGCGGTCTTCTGCAATGAGATCGATCTGGCGTTGGACTGCCTTGATGATATCCTCGCTAAAGCGGGTTCTAAACTTGTGGCAGAGGAGCTGAGCATACGCGGAAAAGAGACCAATGTTGGTAATTTCATTGCAGACTTGATGGCCGAGGCAGGCCGGGCACATGGAGACATCCCGGAAGGTGCGCCGGTTGTTTCGTTTGTCAACTCAGGATCCCTGCGCCTGAATCAGAACATTCTGAAAAATGGTCTGGTGAATCGTCAGCATATAGAAGAACTGATTCAATACGATGGACCGCTCTTTCTAATCAAAATCAGTCCTGACCAGCTCGTTGAGGCCCTCGGGCATTCGGCGGAGTGTCGCATTTCAGGTGCCTGGCTTCAGATGTCGGGTATCCGCTACACCGCACATCCGAATGCCGGACGAGCCACAGACGTTGTGGTCGACGGGCAACCAATCGGCACCGAAGATATTTATGCTGTCACCGTACAATTCGTCGCCGATCCTGACTTCTTCGGTAATCAGGATGGATATACCTTTCGAAAAGAAAACATTGTAGGCATTTTGAAGGATTCGGATGGGTCTGAAATCATGCTGAAGGAACTGATATATCAGGGAATTGACAGCTTGCCCGTACGAGATGGATTTCGAGATATGAATCCGCAGCTCGACGGACGGATCCAGATTAATATGGATTCGCCGGGGACACCATTATGTGAAACATGACGCCCTAGACCGTAAGGAACTCTTCGATATCTGACCGGCGTGTCCGGGCATCTTCGTAGCCGATCTCGATGAGTTGTTGAATGTATTCTCTCTCGAACAGGAGCATACTCAACCAGTCCGGACTTTTTGACGAGCCACTGGATCCGAGGGATCGGGTAATCAGTCCGAGGGCGCCGGAAATCTTGTTCTCGTGCTCCGCAGCCAGCTTGCCTAGATCCACGGACGGACGCATCACGAGCAAGTGAATCGGACGCATGTGTTTCCGTTTCCTTCTGGGTAGTTGTCGCAGCAATGAGTTTATTCTCGCCATGGTCCGTGCGTCTTGATCCAGGGCATCCAGGAACACAGCATTGAGCAGCAGACCGAAAATTCTGGTTGTGGCCGGATAGCCGGATATTTCGGGCATGTCTGCTTCCGATCGCGACCTGTCATACCTCGTGGAAATAGCAAGAATCCTTTGCGCACCAAGGTGAACAAGAGGTGCCAGCGGTGCAGAAAAGCGAATGCCTCCATCGCCATACCAGGCGCCGCCTATCTGAATAGCGGGAAACAACAATGGCAGTGAAGTCGATGCCATTATATGCTCGACGGTGATGTCAGACTGAATACCGACACGGGTAGGTCTCTGCCATCCCTCGATGTCGCTACCCTGGACCCATGTCACCGTCTGGCCGGTGGTATAGTTCGTAGTCACGATCGCGACTGCCTCAACTCGACCCGACCTGAGACTGTCGCCGATGCCGGGTATGCGTCCTTCGACAGCGTTTAGCTTGTCGGCCAGAAATAATCGCAACGGGTTCGTCTGCAGCAGACCCCGCGTAGTTTCCAGCCCTTCGATAGTGTCCGGAGACCGCGATTTAAAATATCCCTTGATCAGCGAAAAACTGGATTGACTCTCGAATATTTTCTCCTGGGAGGTATCGTTCCAACAGTCAACGAGGTACCGGGCGGCGTCAAGGAAAGAGCCCTCAGCCGAGGCGAGATGTGATACGTTGATGGCTCCCGCCGACACACCCGTCAAAATTGGAAAATTTGCGTCTGGAAACTCCTCTCCAATATAGGTAAGGATCCCGGCCTGATACGATGACCTTGCGCCTCCCCCACTCAAGAGCATTCCAAACCTCGGATCCTCCGGCGGAGAACTCAATAGACCCCTCATCCGGGAAATCAGGTTATTCTGCATCGTCTGGGATCCCAAATCGCTAACCATTCAGGCAGTGTTCTGACTTTATCGAATATATTGACGATTTTGTAAATCGCGTTACATAAATGAGGAATACGCTGTGGATATCAGCGGAGGTCATACTCGAAGTGCATTTCTGCTCAGTCTGCTGAGCCTGGATGGAGTGGGTCGCGCGGCCGCTTACAAACTCTTCACTGCGTTTGACTCCTTTGATGACATACGCCGTTACCCGGATGAACAAATCGCAACCCGGTTAAAGCGTATACCTCGCGTGACTTCGATTCTGGAACAATTGAATCAAAAAGAGGCTACCGAAGAAGCTTTCAAACGACATCTCGCGCAGGTGCATAGCATGGAGGATAAAGGGATTTCGATCATAACACCCGACCATGAATCGTGGCCTCCCTTTTTTGGTAAGATATCTGCCTCTGCCAGGCCTCCGTTCCTGTTCGCATTTGGAAAGACCGATCTGCTGGATACCCCGGGCGTGGCAATGCACATACCGGAGTCGCCGGCAGCCTCCTCGCCCTTTACTGTCGTTGTCGACAGACTATCCGAACAGGAGATTCCTCTAGTCGTCCAGGAGGATGATTTTGCCCGCCTTCCGGATGCGTATCGTCCACTAATCCTTGTTCTCAGGACGGGCCTGGAGTCCGTTCAGACCGCGACGCGAGAGATCATCAAACGCGTTGTCAATGATGGTGGGCTGATCATATCTCCCTTTGAAATGGACCATCAACATTTTCGTCACGACATACCGTACTTGAACACAACCGTCAATGGATTGGGACGTGTCGTAGTCTACGCGGATGTGCCTTACGAACATCCCTCGTTCGATGAGATGCTCAGGTTGACAGAATCGGGACTGCCAATATTTGCCATAAACATGAAACAGGATCTGCCCGACGGGGTTCATCCCGTCCATTCTGCCGAAGACGCCGAATGGATTCTAGCTTCCATCGGAGCGTTTGATTTGTGATACACAGGGAGCGCATTTGCGGCATGTAGTTTTCATCTTTATTGACGGCCTCGGGCTAGGTTCAGACGACAAGGACGTCAATCCATTGGCAAGGTTCGATCTTCCCGGATTTGAGTCGCTGGCCGGTGGCCAACCGATGACGGGTTCGGCCAACAGTGTCTCCACACCTGAGCTCGTCTTCTCGCAAATAGACGCCAACCTGGGTGTGGATGGTCTGCCTCAGAGTGGTACGGGTCAGGCGTCGATTTTTACCGGAACCAATTGTGCGAAAGAAGCCGGTCGTCACTACGGACCGTATCCGCACTCGACCTCTGCCGAGGCAATCGAAAAACGCAATATCTTCACCCGACTCGTGGAGTCCGGTACTGCGACCATCAATCAACTAGCCTTCGCGAACACATATCCGGCTCGTTTTTTCCGCTACGTCGATCGAACCAACAGATGGACTGTCACAACCAGGTGCTGTATGTCGGCGGGCGTCCACATTCGATCAACCGAAGACCTCGCCACAGGTAACGGTGTCGCCGCAGACGTCACCGGTGAAGGGTTGCGCAGCATAGATGATAACGTGACACCGATTTCCGAAACAGAGGCAGGTGACAACCTTCTTCGGCTTGCCAGCGCTCACCGATTTACACTCTTTGAGTTTTTTCATACGGATAAGGCAGGACACGCAATGTCGTTTGACCGCGCCCACAAGAGACTCACTGCGCTTGATCGTTTCCTGGCGCATCTACAAACCCATCTTGACATAGATGAGGCCTTACTCCTGCTCACCAGTGACCATGGAAACATTGAGGATTTGACTGTCAAGACGCACACGCGGAATCCTGTACCCTTCGTCGCACTTGGTTCTGGAGCAGAGCACTTTTCAGACGTTGCGGCTATCGACGAAATCGTCGACAGAATCGTTTCCTGGTACAACAACCCGATCAGTTAGAACGCGCTTCTTCGCGGTTTCTAACGGGCTATTACAATCTTTGCCGGTTTTTTTCCGGCGGGTGAATCCGTGTCCAGAAAGTAGATCCCCGGACTCAAAGACGACACACTGATCTGGTCGCGTTCACTTTTCACGGTATGGAAAAGTCGCGATCGACCTGTAATGTCCACTATCGATACCTGCTGTCCTATCATGGACGATGGCCCAATCAAGTACAGTCTTGAGTTAGCAGGGTTTGGGTAGATTTCAAAACTGGATAATTCACTGTCGCGCTGAACTGTAGTTGCATCGACACGCGTAAATGAAACGCGATCGATATTGTATTCCGGTAGAGATACGATGCTTATTCGCATCACCTGTTCACCGGGTTGAAGCTCGATCTGTGAACTGATGCTTACCGTCGTTTCCCAATCACCTGTCGCAGGAACGACCATGCGTTCTGATCCCGATTGACCGACCAGAATGTGTACTCTCCCTCCGCCAAGCAATGATGCCACCTCGACTTCTACGACGTACGTTCCGGCCTCCTGCACGTTGACAGAGTGTTCAACCCATTCGCCAGCCTCGACGTAACCAATATGAAAACCACCCGATACCCGATTTTCAATGTCAACAGCTTCATCCGGTCTGTATCCCCCGGGAATGTTGACCGCATCGCTGTCATGATATGCCAGTCCTTCACCGCCAAGATCAAAATCTTCAGCTTCAATGACTCCGGGAATGCTATGCGGCTCACCAATAAATGATGACCGGACCTGTTGAATACTTGTCCGTAGAGGATGTGAGTATCGATTGCCCGAGATGGCATTCACCGCCATTATTCTGTATCGATACTCTTGTGTGGCGGTGTCTGCGTCTGCGTCCACATACGTTGTATCCGCGGCTGAGAGCGTAGCAATTGTCTGGAACGAACTGTCGCCAGTCGCGCGTTCCACGCGGATTTCGGTATGTGTTGCCTGATTGTTCCAGGTTAACGTAACGGTCGAATCTGTTGTGATCGAAACGTCAAATTCATCCGGCCCATCCGGGTACGTATGTATCAAGATATCTTTCGAGTCGTGCCACTCCAGTTCACTCCTTTTCAGCACTTCAAAGTCACCCCCGTCATCCCACACTTGAAAAGGGAGTTCGTATTCTATAAGAGCCGATGTATATGCGTGCAGGTAGCGCATGCGTGAATTATAGTCCGTTGCGACAACGGCGCCGAATTCACTGACCGTAACAACAACGGAATTCTGGTCGGACCAATCCTTTGCGGATTCAATCTGAGCCCGTAGTTCCGCAATGTCTGCTTCAGTCCCCCATTCGCGGTTTGCCAGTCCTGCAAACTCCCATGGATCATACGAATGATAGTAACCCATGATGTATGGATCGTCAGGAATGGCAGCAGCAAACAGCTGTGCCGCTGCGGAATACTCGTTACCCGAGTACATTACAATGCGGGTCGGATTCGACGCCCTTATCAACTGAAGCACGCGAGCATTCAAATCGTCGACATCATCTCTCGACATGCCAAACGGTTCGTTGATTATTTCGAAAAAGAGGCTGTCCGACTTGTCGGCGAAGTGTCGGGCAACTTGTACCCAGATGCTATCAAACCGGGCCCTGGAGGCAGGTTGATCGTACGTCGCTTTCAGCCAGTCTTCGTGATGGGCATTAATGACGACGAACAGATTCCGGTCCAGGGCCCAGTCAGCAACTTCTTCGACTCGCTCGAGAAACGATTGGTCTATGGCATACGGGACCGAGGTTCCGGTATGCTGGTCCCACCGCACCGGTATTCTTACTGTCGAAAAGCCTGCCGCAGCATACTCGTCAAAATATGCCTCTTGTGCGGGCCCATTGTTCCATTCCCCTTCGTTTGGTGGCTCGAGGGTATTGCCGAGGTTGATGCCTCGTCCCATTTGACTTGCGGCAACTTCCGGAGATATCTGACCCTCAACAGCGGTAGAGATTACAGCGAGTCCGACAATCCAGACTAACGCCGCTGTTCCCACAAAGCGACTTGTTAAACACATCCCACAAAACCTTCCAGTCATATCCCTCGTCACGACATTATCTAGCTTATGTCCAGCCAGATACTACTCCCTGCTCACGGGGTTCAAAAACTAAAACGCTTCAACGCTGAATTTGTGAGTGAATTTCTGGCGCCTCAGTGTCGTCTCGAACAAACACGATAACAGAATCGGCCAGGTATTCGCCAATCCCTGACTAAGTCACAGCAAAATCGTACTAATTACGACCATTCCGTAATTCGGCGACAATGCGTGTTGCATCGTAAATTTTGTCCAGAGCATGCAGCATTCCCCGCGAGTCAACCGAAATAGCCCGACCTGCTTCATCCAGAAACAGGTACTCGTTGGGTAGCGCTTCAATGTTGCTGTCAAACGCAAGACCAACGATTTGCAGGTCGGTATTCAGTAGTGGAGAACCGGAGTTCCCTCCAGTGATATCATTCGTCGACACCAGATTCATGGGAATCGACATATCGAAATCTGCCGGTGGTGTCGTCCACGATTCCGGGAGCTCCCATTCTTCCCTCGCTTCATAAGAATTGGCTCGATCATACAACCCGTAGAAGGTTGAAAAGGCAGGCGCTCTCGTACCATTGTACTCATAACCCGCGACGACACCATCTGAAATCCGTGGCGAGAACGATGCATCCGGCGGAACCGAGTGTCCATAAACGGCGAACTGGGCTCGACCCAGCGCTGCATTGAGACTCTCCTCTTTTTCCTCAAAGGACGAAAGCTGTTGACCGAGTGAGAAGAACAGCGGTGCGATAGATTGTATTAAGGAGACAGTAACGTCCTTGCTTTGAAGGTATCCGTTCAACAGCAGGCTGTCAAAACTGGCACTGTCAGCGATCGCAGTATTTGACGCGATTGAATCGGCAAGCTGCGCTGGAGTAGTTTTTCGAAACAGTGCTGTCATTGTGGGATGAGCCGGTCCCAGACCGTTGCGAAGTTCCAGAAGGCGGGCTTCGATGTATTCTTTTTCGACACTAACCGGCCAGTCAGCTATTTCCCGTGCATCGGTAACAAGTTCATCCAGTTGATCTTGTGGTGCACCTCGCTGCTTCAGAATGTCGTGAACATATCCGTAGAGCGCTCGAAGCAGCACATGGGAAGTCAAGAGCTCTGTGGAGAAAAACGTAAAAGCAGCCGACTGATCAGAAACAGCTTCCTTGGATCGCTGCATTTCAGCAAGGTCGCGAAAAATATTTTTATACAGGGCAGACAACGAATCGCTGTTAATTATCGACTGGCGCAATACGTCCTCGGACTTTTGTCTGCGCGCGATAAGTGAGACATCTTGCAGGCCTGCCAGTTGACCCTCGGAAGCTTTTATCGTGTTCAAAATTGAAAAATATGTATTGCGCAAATCCAGCTCGTCAGCCCGTTCGGGATATTCGTCGACAAATGCTTTCATAATGCCGGCACGAGACTTTAGGACAGCAAGTTGCTGAGGCAAATTATTGTCCCGCTCAAATATTAATTGACTCACCGTGCTGAGTCTGCTGGTTGTACCAGGGTTGCCAATGACGAAAACAGGGTCGCCAACGGATGCGCCATCCTCAGACCAGGCGAAATGAACTTCGGGTCGAAAGGGTTCACCGTTTTCGTAAACCCGAAAAAGACTCATGTCCAGGTTATACCTCGGGAACGTGAAGTTGTCCGGGTCTCCGCCGAAGAAACCGATAGACAATTCGGGAGCCATCACTAACCGGACATCGTGGTATCTTTTGAAAGTATAGGCCGAATATTGCCCGCCGGAATATAGACCGATGACTTCGACGGTCAGCGTGGTGTCCGCCAGTTTGGCGGTCGTGGTCAGTTGCTTTTCCAGGACCTCAGCGAATGCCTGACGTGCCTTGTTCCTGGCGTCCGCACCTCTAACATCGGTACCTGCTTCGTATACCTTTGCGCTTACATCCTCAATCGACATCAGCTGGTCGACAAAGAGATCCTCGACACGGCGTTCATCTTCTTCTGATTCGGCATAAAATCCGTTGTCCAGGAGGGCCTCATCTTTCTTCGATACACTCGAGATGCTTTCACGCCCGCAGTGATGATTCGTCAGTACAAGGCCAGCCGGTGATACGAATGATGCCGAACAGTATGTGGAAAACCGGAGCATTCCCAGCCGAGCTTTCGCGAACCACTGCGAATCTGGTGCAAAAGCATACGCCTCTGTGAAATATTCTGTCGGCGGATGATCAAAGGTCCACATCTTGCCGCCGTCGAAACGTCCGTTGGATATCCCGAGGCTTGGCGCTGGATCGACCTCAGATGTATCAACGACAGCAGGTTCGGTGCTTGCCACGGGCTGGCGCTCCGCCCGTTCCGTGACCACAACCGTATCTTTCGCAACCGTGCAACCGGCTGCGACAAGAAGTGCTATCAGAGTAATTGCTAGTCCGTCAGTTCGCTTCATGAAATCCCAAAATAGTCGTATCGTTTGACAATAGTCAGAGGCGCCTGGATATGCCGGTCGGGTTTGGTCGACCGACTTCAAGCGCTCGCATGACGAAGCCGTGAATATACGTATTACGACCCATCATCCGTGAGGGGGATGTGAAACCACCGAAGACCTGCAGCATATGACAGTCCGCTTGCGAGAGTGGTGGAATTGGTAGACACGCTAGATTTAGGATCTAGTGGGGTAACACCCGTGGGGGTTCGAGTCCCCCCTCTCGTACCATTTCTTCGACCGGTGACATCCGGTAAGATTTCCGTCCCCGGTTCGTGCTCTCAGACCTATGGTATCCTGAAATCGTCTTGGCACGATCCATGCAATTTGGGTTAGATATCGCTATTTGATCCTTTCCGGGTCATTTTATTTAATCTAAGAGCTTAGATTCTCAAAGCGGGTCCAACTTCAGCTACTGGAGTTGTACGCGCCGCCAGAAAGAAATTCAGGATGGACAGTACTCGAAAAAGATTTAAGTATACCGCTCCGCGAACCATTCGAGTTGGAGTGGTGGGAAGCGGCTACGTTGGATCTCACTTCGTCACCGCTTTTGATGGGTATCAAGGACTAAAAATCAGCGCGGTCCTTTCACGCCGGTCTTCGGAAATTCAGCAGTCGTTCGTCCGTCCGGACCTTCTTGTATCCGCGATTGATGAACTGCTGGAGAAGTCCGATGTCGTTTTCGAGTGCTCCGGAGATGCGGTCTATGCAGCCGATATTGTCAACGCGGCATTTCGGGCATCGCGACCAGTAGTGACCATGAATGCTGAGTTCCATGTGACTGCGGGATCATATTTCGCGGACAAGGGACTCTTAAGTGAGGCTGAAGGAGACCAACCGGGCTCACTGGCGGCGCTCAATGAGCGTATCGTTGAGATGGGATTTCGGCCGCTCGCCTATTGCAACATGAAGGCGTTCATGAACCACCGGCCCTCTCTTGAGGACATGCTCTTCTGGGCAGGCAAGAAAGGAATCTCTCTGGACAAGGTTACGTCGTTCACCGACGGTACGAAGCTTCAGATCGAACAAGCGCTCGTTGCCAACGGCCTTAATGCATCAATAGATATACAAGGCATGCACGGCCTCAGAACTTCTAATCTCGACGACGCCGCGGATTTCTTCGGTAGTCGGGCCAAAGAGTCGGGCAAGCGACTTAGTGATTATATCCTGTACCCGAACGCTCCACATGGCGTTTTCATCGTGGCAGAACATGACAAATCACAGCACGCATTTCTTGAGCACGTCAAGATGGGACAGGGACCATTCTACGTCCTGACACAAAGCGATGTGCTTGTTCATTTGCAGGCTCCCCGGACAATTCGTTCCCTTGTCCAGACCGGCAAGGCCCTGCTGACGAACTCCTCGACTCCGTCAGTGAATGTAGCGGCGATTGCCAAAGCCCCACTCGTTCCGGGCCAGAGAATCAGCTGTGGCATTGGAAGTTTTGAGGTCAGAGGCGAGTGTGTCTCAATTGTCAATGAACCGGATGCCGTACCAATCGGGCTTCTGAAGGATGCTGTCTTGCGACGCAAGATCGTTGCAGGCGAAATATTGCGAATGGATGATGTCGAGCTACCCGAGACACTGGCGTTGAAAGCATGGTTGGCGACGCGCGATCGTGTTCTCGGCGAAGAGCAGGACGATCTTTCAGCGACACTTGAACGATCATCGATTACTAGCATCCGAAATCGATAGACTGGCAACGTCGATGAGAATACTTCACGCCTACCCTGAATTCATATCCAAGGGTGGAAGACCGCATGACTGCCGTCAGATCGTGAATCATATTGCCAGAAGAGGACACGCGGTTTGCGCTGTTGCTGTCGAGCGACCAGAAGACCACGGCAGGATTCTTCCCGACGACAGCGTAACGGTGCGGTTTGCTTCCCCCGTGATTGGCTCAACATCGTTCACGAGGATCCTAAAAGAGTTTCAACCAGACTTTGTCCATTTCACCGGCGGGCCGCGTATACCGGTACAAAATGGCTGGGCCTTTCAGACGCGACGGCAGGAGATCCCCTATGCAGTGTCAGCCTGTGGCAATCTCAGCGAGCCGACCTACTACCATCGATGGGGAAACAAGACGAACCGTTTTTATCACCCGTTGCTGAAACGGCTTTTCTTCAGGGCTTTCGATTATCCTATGATTCGAAAAGCCGCATTTGTACATGCTACATCTGATAATGAATCACGCATCGCTACCAGATACGGTGCTCAATCTACGTGTATCGTACCATTCGGAATTGATGATGCCTGGGTGCGCAAAACGCACAGGCCCATTAAGCCGACCTCCCTCCCGCTGACATTTACATACCTGGGCCGACTATCCATCATTCACAAGGGTCTTGATACGATCGTTGACGCTTTCGGAATACTGCAACAGAAAGGTCTTGCTGACAAGGTCAGGCTTGTTTTCGCCGGTACGTCAGAAAACACGTCGTTGGAACATCTGCAACGCCGTGCTGCACACCTGCAAGTTTCCAATATCGAATTCCCGGGAGGTGTATGGTCGGACGCGAAAGACGAACTCTGGAACAGCACACACTACTTCCTTCACATGTGCAGGTTCAATGGCTTTGCCTTGGCAACCCGAGAAGCACTCGGGCAGGGAATCCCGATTATCGCAACCATCGAAAGCGACTTCGGCGACTGGGTGAACAAGTATGGGATGGGCTCCGTTGCCGAACATTCGGCAGAGAGCCTCGCTGACACAATTATTTCGTTTATTGAAGATCCCGGCCAATATGCAAAAATGGTCGAGGGCGTTCGCAGCTACGTTGCGGACACAGCGTGGCAGAATGTTGCAGATCAGTTAATCGCCACTTACGCTGCAACGACTGGAAATGACGACGATCTTCCCAGGTCAGAAGGTCAACACCTATCCCTTTCCGCCTAGATCGCCAATGCAGTTGCACAATACAGACGTATGCATTGTTGGCGCCGGTGTGGCAGGAATTACTCTGGCACGCAAGATAAGCAGCTCGGGCGTTCGCGTAACACTTGTTGAAAGCGGCTCGACAAGGGATACACCGTTAGCTCACGACCTCTCGCGAGGAGAACATGTTGGTACTCCGTACTGGTCCCTGGACTATACCAGGACAAGAAGGTTCGGCGGCTGCGCTGACATGTGGTTTCTTGAATTGATGGATGGTCGTAAAGGCTTACGACTCAGACCACTTGACCCTGTCGACTTCGAGGTCCGTCGGGATATTCCGAATTCCGGATGGCCGGTGTCTTACCGTGACGTTCAACCATATTACCTTGAAGCAGAGGACCTGTTTGAAGTACGCGACGGCGAAGATTGGAATCCGGCTTCTGACGATACAGTCTTCGCAGATAACACGTCCGAACTGCGAACAGTTAACTTCCGTTTGAGTCCAGGCAACCTGTTTTCGGAAAAGTATTACCGCGAAATCACGTCCACGAACGTTCAACTATTTCTTGAGTCTACGGTCCTGAAGCTGAAGCTTAACGATTCCGGGTCACGGGTAGATAGCCTTCTGGTTCGTCGCGCCGAGGGTGACCTGTTCGAGATCCGGGCGCACAAGGTGGTCCTGGCCTGTGGCGGCATCGAGAACCCCCGCTTGATGTTGCTGTCGAGTGAGCTGGGCGGCAAGCCGCTGGGAACGTCAACAGAAAATGTGGGACGGTATTTTATGGAGCACCCGCACTTCCTTTCGGGAACCATCGTTCCCACAAATACGCGGTGGCTCGAATCCGGGAGCCGATACAGAATGCATTCATATGACGGCGCTACTCAAATCAGCAAGGTAGCTCCCTCTCCCGACCTGGTAAGGGAGCACGGTCTTCTGAATTTCTGTATGCACCTTAGCCCCGCTTCAAACATGTCGGGGCATGAGCTGCAACGCACGCGCGTCTATGATGCTGTAAGGGTACTCCGATCGTACGCCGTCGGACGCACCATGCCTGTTGAGCTTTCGCGCTATCTGGTCGAGATAGCCAGCGGCATCCCTGATCTTCTGTCGGAATTGAAGCGACGGATTTCCTCCCCCAAAGCCAGTAACTCGACACCCGGGCATTTCGACTTGTACCACATGTCAGAGCAGATACCGAATCCAGCCAGTCGCGTCGTTCTCGGCAAGAGCAGGGATGCATTTGACCAACCGCGGCCACGATTGGAATGGCGACTCACTGATGATGATCTGGCTCGGGTGCTGAAGGGCCAGCAGTTGATCCAGGCTGGATTGTCCAGATCAGGCGCCGGGCTGCTCAGGCCTGTGCAGTATGACAAATTGCCTCCTCCGGGAATCAGGGGAGGTTACCATCACATGGGGACGACGCGCATGTCGAGCGGCCCTGAATCAGGAGTCGTCGATAAAAACTGCAAGGTACACGGGATGG
Organism: Rhodothermales bacterium; assembly: GCA_013002165.1. Taxonomy (GTDB): domain Bacteria; phylum Bacteroidota; class Rhodothermia; order Rhodothermales; family JABDKH01; genus JABDKO01. The sequence continues at coordinate 13,709 of JABDKO010000261.1, forward strand.
AGAATCTGTTCGTCGCGGGTTCATCTGTGTTTCCAACCAGTGGATATGCAAACCCGACGTTTACAATCGGCGCCCTGTCACTGAGACTCGCGAATCACCTTCTTGAATAGTGACGCCTGTAACCTGACTTACTCGATGAGAATTCCGTAGTCAGCCACGTGCGAAAGGTCCATTTCAGTCAGAAGGTCGTAGGCCTCTCCGCCGACCGGCGAGTCGCGCAAGATCTCAACGATCTCCTGATATTTAGCCGCAAAAAATAGATCCATCACGTAGGAGCGGGCATTAACATCGTAGACGGCCTTCAGCGACTGTATTGCCTCGAGAACATTCAGCCGCGAATCCTCAATCTTGCTCACGAAAAGGTCAAGACCCCTACGGTGATACAGATAGTATGCCTGTCGAAGCTCTCTGAACCTTGGGTCAAGCACCTCTTCTACGATGCTGGTTCGACCACGCTCTCCACCAAGTTTGTTCCATCCTGTCCCGCCGGCGTTCTTGGCAAGATCGGCTGCGATCCTGGCCCTCTCAAAGAAGGGCGTCCCACCGAGCTCTGAGAAAGTATCGTAATCATACCCGAGGATCAGGAAGACATAATAATCGAGCAACGTGGTTATGGGATCGTATACGTCGCGGTTACTAGTAAGGGTAGCGCCCTGTGTGTAATCAAAAAGCCACTCCTCATCATTTATCTGGAGTAGCTTCGTGTTCTGCATACTACCGTAAATAGGACGCCTGCTCGCAACGATAATGTTTGCACGATACGAGGTAAGCGACAAAGCCTCTACGACAACGATGTTAAATGAACAATCTATTCGCTCGAATTCCTGAAACCTGTCCTCCGTCCAGAATTGCCTGTTGATATACTCGTCAACGCGATCCCTGAGGTCGTCAAGAAAAGTGTAATCAGACCCACTCAGACTTCGATAGTCGATGTCAACCGTGCAGTCAAGTTCCTGTGCTGTGACATCTCCTGCCAGGAACGAAAGACCGATGAAAATGACAAGTAATCGATACATATATGGTATAAGGGGTATCTCCTTCCTGATCCGTTACAATAACTCAGCAGCAACGGCTTTAGTATTTGGCCTGTGCCCGTTGCTACACCAATGACTTTCCGGTGTTTCCAGATTATCTCTCAGCAGTCACATAACGTGATTGTGAGCTTCCTGATCACCGGATTACTTTATGCCGGCAACGGAGCAGCTTGTGCGCAGTCGCTGGTTGGCGGTCCGGCTTCATCGGGAATGGGTCACGCTTCCACTGCACTGCGAGGTGACTTCTGGAGTCCCGGCAATCCTGCTGTGAGTGGTAGTGTTAGTGGCCGAGCTATCGGTTTGTTCGCAAGTCAGGCATTCGGGCTAGATGAACTGCAGCACTCTTCGATCAGATACGTCGAACCATTATCGCCCGGCAACTTTGGTCTGGAGATTCAGTCGTTCGGGTTTCAGGACTTTCGGGATACCAGGGCGGCGTTCGATTTTGCCCGGGCACTGGGATTTGGTTCTACACGAAAGCTCATCGCAGGAGTTCGAGTACAATACAGGCACATCTCAATTACTGGCTATAATTCAACGTCTGCGATCGGTATCTCGCTTGGTGCATTAACAAGCTTGCTTCCCAGCTTGAGTCTTGGATTCGCAGCATCGAACGTCAATCAACCGAAGGTTGCGGGAAGTAACCTTGACCGGAATCTCTCTGTCGGTTTGCTCTACGAAGCATCTGAAAGGATGCGTTTTGCAGGCGACGTGTTGAAGGAAATTCGCTTTCCGGTATCCTTCCGGGCTGGAATAGAGGTAAAGCCGGCAGATGTTCTGATTGTCCGGTCGGGAATAACCACTAATCCTACACGCTTCACATCTGGCATTGCTGTTCGCGTAACAAATATCGAAGCATCTTTTACAACCGAACGACACGAAAATCTCGGTTGGTCGCCAGCAGCGGGACTAAGCATTCTCTGGTAGACATCATGGACCAGATGACTATAAGGATTGTAGTCCCGATAAAGATTGTGGGCCCGACGCTGTTCCTTTCGTTGTGTGCGGTAATCGGCGCATCGACTTTACTGGCCCAGACTCCTGATAGTTTAAGTATTGGATTTGATGAAGAGGCCATCCTCGAGTCTATAGACGAACAGGATGGGAATGCTGCACAACTGGCAGAATTGCTTCAGTCACTGATTGACAATCCCCTCGATATCAATACGGCAACTTCCGAAGCTCTGTCAATAATCCCGCCTATCGGATCTGAGCTGGCTCATCGAATAATTCTTTACAGGCAGCAGAATGGATCCTTCAAATCTGTTACCGACCTGCAGCTTGTTCCCGGTCTTTCCGTGATGGTATTGTTGCAGGCGCGGCCCTACGTGACAATCGATGATAACCCTGAAGATATCACCGATCGAACGTCCCGATTCCCATCAGCGCCAGGTTTCCGCGAGATTACCTCCAACATGCGCTTCGACCTAATTCAGCGTTTAAGTCGAAGACTGAACTTAGGTCGTGGTTTCGACGATGATACCTCACGGACGACATATGCCGGATCACCGCAAAGAGTATACACCCGATTGAAAGGTGCTTTCGAACGACGAGCCGGGTTCAATATTACGCTTGAGAAGGACCCGGGTGAAAAGTTCGAGTGGAATCCCGGTAACGGGAGTTATGCGTTTGACCACTCTACTGGCCACGTTTTCCTGCGTGATTATGGTCGCCTGCGAAGCCTCATAGTCGGGGACTACGTCGCGAACTTTGGCCAGGGCCTTGGACTCTGGCAGGGCAGTGCCAGCGGCAAGAGCAGAGAATCAACCAGTTCAGTCGTGAGATCGGGACCTGGAATCACCCCGTACGGATCTACAGACGAAAACAATTTTTTCCGGGGAGTCGGCGCAACAGTATTGATTACCCCGTCGCTCTCAGCATCATCATTCTATTCGCGGCGGAGCCTCGATGCCTCGGTTGTCGCGATGCAGACTACGGCTGGCGTCGAGGACGAAACAGCAATCTCATGGCTGACAACAACTGGCTTACACAGAACTCCACATGAAATTAGTCTCAAAGATGCTTTGCGAGAAGATGTTATCGGCGGTGCGCTGGAATATTCGTTCACGAACTCGATCTTCGGAGCGAACAGTTACCGTTCGCGATTCGATCAGCCGATTGTCAAGGGCAAGCGCATTGACGAGATCTTTGAGTTCTCCGGAACTGACTTCGCATTGTCGAGCTTCTACGCCAGAGCCTTCTTCGTCGATTACTCCCTTTTCGGCGAGGTTGCTCGAGACAATAGCGGCACCGTTGCTGCGGTCGGTGGATTCACGGCGAGGGCCGGACGTATCGCCCGTGCTGTTGTAATTGCGCGCTACTATCCACGGGACTTCACATCGTTACACGGCCACGCCTTCGGTGAACGAAACGGTATCTCAGCCAATGAGTCCGGCGTATACACCGGTATGCAAGTAGTACCGTCAAGAACACTTCGCATCGATGCATACTTTGATCAATTTACTTTTCCATGGGCACGGTTCGGAGTTCCGAGACCTTCAGACGGTTACGAAGCTTTAATTTCCGTTCAGCATAAACCCAGACGATGGCTATCGCACTACGTTCAGTTCAAGAGCAAGACCAAAGAAGCAGGTACAGGTTTCTTCAAACCGAATCGGATTGAGCTTGACGGCGTCATTGAGGAGACTCGTCAGTCGGTGCGTTGGCACGTGGATTACGAGTTTAGCAAGCGTTTGAAGACGAGGACCCGTACAGAAGGAGTGCGTTTCTTGACCGGAGATACAAACGATGAGTTCGGATTTCTTCTTTACCAGGATGTGCGGTGGGTCGCTACTGGCAGAATCACTCTCGACTGGCGCCTGCTGTTCTTTGATACGGATTCGTTCAACACCCGTGTTTTCGCTTACGAGTACGATCTACGCTATACGTTTGCAGTGCCAGCGTTTTCAGGTCAGGGTCAGCGAGCTTATATTCTGGCAGGCATAGAGGCAATCGATGGCTTTTTGATTCAGGCCAAGTTTGGGGTAACGCGGTTCGAAAATGAGGAGACCGTTGGTTCAGGACTCGACGAAACCAAAGGTAACACGCTGAGCGAATTGCGGCTTCAGCTATTCTGGAGATTCTAAGCGGCTGCGAATTAATCCCATCGCCGGGGAAATGGAGAACGCGAAAGTTGGAAAGCGCGAAATGACCGGCGCTTATGGTGGTCTTGGATCAAATGGAAATCTTTCTCAGCGTCAAACAGGTACGAGATGGAAAGATCACACGTCGCACATCACCTAACTCATTGGTCCCGGGTATCAATTCTACTGTTCACGGCCCTTGCAGTAACAGTTGCGATCGTCGCGGTGGCCCTTAACATCGGCTGGTATTCAGGCTCCGAATCAAAGGTCATTTGGTACGCGCTGACTCTTGACATCGTATTCATTGTACCGGGAGTCTATTTGTTTACGATACGGCGATGGAGACAATGGCCGAAAGCATCCATCTTACCCATTTGGCTGGCAAGCATTGGAGTAGCGTGGCTAATTATACCCGAGCCAGATCAAGGCCTCCTCGACTGGATAAAACTGCTCCTGATTCCACTCGAGCTGTGCATCTTTACGCTCATCGTTATCAAAGCTGTGCGTATCGCCGGTGCAAACAAGCAATACCTCGTGGAGCGGAACGACATTTTCAAGTCGATACTTCAGGCTACACGTGATCATATCCCGTACCCGGCTGTGGCCGAGATTTTGTCATATGAGATTGCATTGCCCGTGTATGCGTTTGCAAGGAAAAGACCAGAAACTGCGGCGCGTAATCCGTTTTCTGCACACAAACGAGCGGGCTATGGAAGTATCCTTGTCGGCCTGTTGATCGCCATGTTTGTCGAATTATTTGCGATGCACCTGCTGCTGACTTATCTGGAACTGCGCACATTAGCATGGCTTCTCACTTTGCTAAGTCTTTATGGGGTCCTCTGGATAGTAGGTGACTTCCGGGCAATCCAGTGGCGGACTACGACAATCCACGAAGACAGATTAGAATTCCGTTTAGGCCTCCGCTGGAACGCGGATATTCCATTCGAACAAATCGAGCGTCTCATCCCGGCAACCAAACCGGTGAATCGCGAGAGTGGGTACCTGAACGCGTCGATTATCGGAGATCCCGACTATCTGCTCGAACTGCGTGCGCCGATAGTTTGCAAGGGGTACTACGGATTCAAGAAAAAGGTTACGAGACTTGGATTTCGAATGGACGACAGGGATGCATTCGAGGAAGGGTTGACGCAGGCGTTTCAACAATGGAAGGTTTTGCAGCAGTCATGACAGCCCGGACTCATTGATCTGGTCTCGAAGGACCGATGTGTATCAGTTGGAACAGATCGAACGAAGAATGTCTCGCCGATCTTTCAGAGCTTCTTTCCAGATGTCTTCGTCGATAATCTGATCATCGATGAAGTATTCCCAGTGACTGACGGCGTTTTCCTTCAAGACGATCCGGGTCTGCATGTGTGCAATCCGCTTCAAGGTCGGCGCCACGCCCATCTGATGGATAAAAGTGATCTTGCAGTCACCGGTCTCCTCCTCATT
>JABDKO010000274.1 GCA_013002165.1 Rhodothermales bacterium
GAGGATCGTCAGAAGCGTAGGTGTAAATACTCCACCAAAAGTTCCGAATTTCTTCCGACCTTCGGATTCGCCTTCACTTATGTCAGAAAGATATCTCGAGTCCATATTGACTTATCTGTGGCTGAAATGCGGACACGTGTGGCACGTTGGAGCAGAATGCGCTTTAACATTCAGGTGCGAAATCCAACCGGTTCTCTGTGCCCGGTAACAATACGTGCGGTACAATGTGAAGTCAATGACAATTGCTACTATTTATACTTCGGATTATTCCGCTTCATGTCTTTAACCATCTTTCCAAAATCTTTCTCGCGTTTCTTTGCCTGCTGTGCCGCAACCTCGTCCTGACGCCGATTGAGATATGCTATCTCGCGACGTAATTTGTCATAGCTGGCCTTACGATCGAGTGTCAATAATCCATCCTCGATGGCAGCAGCTACTCCACAATCGGGTTCACCGGAGTGGCTGCAATCACGGAATCGACAGTCGCGGGCAAATTCCTCGATATCAGAAAACACTGAATGAAGACTCTCTTCATCCGTCCACAACTGCAACTCGCGCAGACCCGGTGTGTCAATGACAACGCCACCGCCGGGCAGAACTACAAGCTCGCGAAATGAAGTAGTGTGACGACCACGACTGTCGTCCTCGCGCACAGCCCCGGTTACAAACCGGTTGTCATCCAGCAGTCGGTTGACAATTGTTGACTTCCCGACACCTGAAGACCCGATAAAAACTGCCGTATCACCGACACCAAGAAAGTCACGCAGCACATCGACATTCTCATCCGCTTCGGCACTCATGGCGACAACACCTATCCCCTCTGAAAGCTTGCGGACCTTGTCGATGGCACCGGATACATCCGGATGCACATCTGCCTTGTTCAGAACAACAACCGGTTTCGCACCACTGGCCTCGACCTGAACAAGATATCGCTCGATTCGCCGCAGGTTGAAATCATTATCCAGACCACACACGATAAAGGCTACGTCGATGTTTGCCGCGATTACCTGTTGAGCTGTTATGTTGCCGACCACCTTACGCTCGAAAGCAGTGACTCGTGGTATGACCGTGTGAATGATGAACTCATCCTCCATCTTTGCCGCAGCTACCCAGTCGCCGACAGCGGGAAGATCGCTGGCATCACTTGAGTGTAACAGCTTTCCAAGCACCATTCCTGGACGGTATTCCTCGCCGTCGAAGACGGTATAATGGTGCTTGTCACGCCGTACGATCCGGACAGGTTGCAAAGAAGGATCGAGGGTTTTGTAGAAGCGGGCATGAGATTCACGCCAGCCAAGATTTTCCAGTGTCATGCCTGTTGTACGATTATAATTGATGTACCTATGCCTCGCGGTAGCCGAGTACCCGAGGTGAACGTGGCAAGAGATGCAGGAGCAAGAAACTCCAAACACCAATTATCTGACAATCATAAAACAGCTGCCTCTCTACGGTGTGTTGAGATTCAAAATAGTAATTCTGGACAGAATCTCACAGCCGTTCCATTTACCGGCACCATTTGTCTCACCAGTTACGTCCGGCCAACACCGGCGCAACAGACCGGCAGATGTTAATTCTGTAGCGGATGGTTCATTCACGACTTGCGAGGCCTTTGCACAAGATATCCACGCTGTAGAATCTGGTCGAATGGCAATCGTTTGTGCTCTCGAAAATGATCGTTATCTTTAGGCAAGACTAAATATTGGTGGAATGTCTAGATTTATTCGATACTGTTTCGTGCTTTTACTCGCCTCGATTCCTGCGGTAGTCAAAGCACAACCGGTTCCCCCCATCGTCACGGACCGGCCGGATTTCACCGAGTCAGGCATAACCGTCCCGGTTGGTTCGGTCCAGATTGAAGGTGGGGTAACTCTATCTAACGCTAATTCCGAATCCAGTTTCTCGGGATCGGAATTACTGATACGCTGGAGTCCTGCAAATAGATTTGAGTTTCGCGTAGCCGCTCCCGACTACGTTATAGCTGACGGCACCGCCACTCTTGCTGACCCATCCGTCGGCTTCAAGCTCCAAGTCGGACCCCTGGGCCCGTGGGATGCCGCGGTTATTGGCGTGACATCGATCCCCCTGGGTACTGATGTCTCCGGACTGGACACTCCCGAACCGGGAGGAATCTTTGCTGTTGGCCGGGACTTCGGCAGATTTAGTCTGGGCACCCAGATTAGCGGGTTCTACGATTCAGTCACGGAAGACCTTCTTGGAGCGGCTACAATTGTAGTTGGAACGGGGCTTTCAGATAAGATCGGCGTGTTTGCAGAGCTTGCCGGTGAGCAACAGGCTGTCGGGGATCCAGCCGTTCTGCTGCATTCGGGGCTAACATTTGAACCCCTGCCTCTCGTCCAGTTGGATTTCCATGCCGCGACAGGATTCACGGATGCAGGACCAGACATCCTTATCGGTGCAGGGCTCAGTATCCGCCAATAGGTCCGTACTACGAGATCGGAAGCGATCATCGAAGCAAAACGGAGTCTTGTTGAAAACCAGCATGTGGTGTACTTCGTTCGGAACTGATTAGTTATCTTTTCAAACTATCCTCTTGGTCAAAAAAGATTTCATATGAGTTCACGCATTTTCTTATTGTATGCCGCTATCCCATTACTACTCATAGGATTATCGGCCTGCTCCAGCACCCGGAGTACCATCGTCGAAGATCCGACAGCCTCGACAGCCGATAGCGATGAGGCCATTGAGTCTCTCTACTGGGCGCGACAGGACAGTGCTAAAATGCGTTATACCCAGGCGAACGTCGATTTCATGACAGGAATGATCGGCCACCACGCTCAGGCTCTGGTGATGTCCGCATTCGCTCCCGACAACGGGGCCTCGCCTTCAATCCAGACGTTAGCCGCGCGAATCATTAACGCTCAAAACGACGAGATCGCGTCGATGCAGCAATGGCTGCGAGACAGAAACGAGGCGGTCCCCGAGGTACACATTTCCGGCTCCAAGCTGATGATTCACGGCGCCGGTGAGCACCACATGCACATGCCCGGTATGCTCACAGACCAGCAATTGTCCGAACTGGAGGCGGCAAGAGGCCTTGAGTTTGATCGGCTGTTTCTAACATTCATGATTCAGCATCACAAAGGAGCAGTCACCATGGTCGACGACCTGTTCGAACAGGACGGTGCCGGAATGGACGAACAGAATTTCAAGATCGCATCAGACATTCATGTTGACCAGATAACCGAGATAGCGCGCATGGAAAAAATGCTCAACGCTCTTCCGGAAGCACAGTAGATATGATGCTTCAATAATTCCGCATTACAGTTTCAACCACACAATCGCTTACCATGAAAAACCATACTAAATATTTGCCGCTTATCGTGGCAATCATCTTCCTGGGCGTATCAGCTTGTGCTCCCAAGAAGATTACCACGGAGGTCGAATCCATGGCGGAACCTGAAGAGGTTATGGAGCCGATGGACGACCAGTCTGATGACATGTCGATGATGGCCCCCAGCCCGGATCCCCGTGTTGGTCTTGGTGCCGGACTCTTTGATGCTGAAGAGGCAATCTGGAACCTGAATCTCCTTTCCGCTACCAAGCCCGGTGAAGCCTTTGTTGGTGTAACCAACTCCGACCTGGCCTTCAAAGGTAAATATGCCATTCAGGGCAACTATAACGGTGTGATGATCTGGGACATTTCAAATCCAGCAGAGCCCGTGCTTGAAGTTGAATACGTCTGTCCTGCGTCACAGAGCGACGTATCGGTTTATGAGAATCTTCTTTTCATTTCCGGAGAGGGATTTGGCGGACGACTTGACTGCGGCACTGAAGGAGTTCAGGAAGCAGTGAGCGCCGACCGGCTCCGTGGAATTCGCATCTTTGATATCACAGATATCAACGAACCAGTTTATCTGACGAACGTCCAGACCTGCCGTGGTTCACACACACACTCAGTTCTCAAAGACCCGAACGATGACGAGAACGTGTACGTGTACGTTTCCGGATCAGCTCCCGTTCGCCCGTCAGATGAACTTGAGGGCTGCTCGGCTGCGGGTCCGGACGAGGATCCTAACTCCGCGTTGTTCAGAATTGAAGTGATCAAGGTTCCTCTTGCAAATCCGATGGCAGCGGCAATCGTCAGCTCACCCCGGATCTTTGAAGACCTCGTGGCTCCTCCGACCCATGGTATGGCGCCAGCTGACATTGCAGCCGTTGAGGAAGCAAAGGCTCAGGGCAAGTTTACTGTCGATATCGGCGATCAAACCATGGTTGCACCTGATCAGTTTATCATCCCGATGCTGCAGCAGTTCGCACAGCAGCGTGCAGGTGAAGGTGCAACGCCGACAGCCGCTGATAGTGCTGCTCTACGCGAAGCACTGCCCGGAATCGTCGCCGAACGGTTTGGTGGCGGAGACGATGGTGACGATGACGGCCCCGGACAAGGCCCGACACAGTGTCATGACATTACGCTCTATCCTGAAATCGGATTGGCTGGTGGCGCATGTGAAGGCTACGGCTTGCTACTTGATATCACCGACCCTGCTAATCCAAAGCGTCTTGATGCAGTCGCAGACTCAAACTTCGCCTACTGGCATTCTGCAACATTCAATAATGAAGGGACGCAAATTCTCTTTACGGACGAATGGGGCGGCGGCGGTCAGCCAAAGTGCCGTGCGAGTGATCCAAAGGAATGGGGAGCTAACGCCTATTTCACTCTGGAAGATGGTAAGATGAATTTCCAGAGTTACTACAAGCTGCCCGCAGCACAGACTCCCGAGGAGAACTGTGTGGCACATAACGGATCGCTGATTCCAGTGCCAGGCCGCGATATCATGGTTCAGTCATGGTACCAGGGCGGAATATCCATTTTCGATTGGACGGACCTGAACAACGTCGTTGAGATTGCATACCACGATCGCGGCCCGGTAAACGCCGATCAGATGCAGATGGGTGGAAGCTGGTCAGTCTACTGGTATAATGGCTTGATCGTCAGTTCTGAAATCGCCCGTGGTCTCGATATCCTTGAGCTCGTTCCGAGCGGCTATCTTTCGGCAAACGAAATAGCAGCTGCGAAGACAGTCAAACTTGATTATCTGAATGCACAGGGTCAGCCGAAGTTTGTCTGGCCATCCTCTGTCGAGTTGTCGAATGCATACCTCGATCAGCTTGAAAGGGATGGCGGTCTCTCCGGTGCGAATCTCGAGTCGGCACGGACTGCTCTTAACGAAGCGTCGATGGCCCAGGGCACGAAGCGTACGAGTGCGTTCCGCAAACTGGCAACAGATCTTGGCAAGTATGCAGCAACCGCCAAGGATCCTGCGAAGGTTCAGAAGCTTGCCGGTGTAGTACGCGATCTTTCGATGATGTAGATCGAATAGTTCTACATTGACATGTTTGAAAAGCGGCTGCCCCGAAGGGGTGGCCGCTTTTTCTTTTCCTACTAACTAAACTTCACGGTTACACTATCAATGGAATCTATCTCCACGGCAGAAGCCCCGCCCCCGGCAGGGCACTACTCACAGGCTATCGTTCATAACAAGCTCGTGTTCGTTTCCGGGCAGCTCCCTATTGTCCCCGGATCATCTGATCGAACAGTTGGAACCATGGCAGAGCAAAGTCGCCAGGTGTTCAGTAATCTGCAGGCAATTCTTGACGCCGCAGGCAGCGGACTCGATCACCTTCTAAAAGTGACCATCTACATATCTGACATGTCGGATTGGGGTCAGGTAAACGAGGTCTACTCGGAGATGCTTGGATCACACAAACCTGCCCGGGCCATCGT
>JABDKO010000286.1 GCA_013002165.1 Rhodothermales bacterium
AGCTACCCGTGGCAGTGTACTTCCTGTCAAAGATTGGAATACTGACGCCCGTCGCCATGCGAAAAAATCGGCGCTATGCCCTGGTTATCATCATGTTTCTCGGTGCCATGTTTACGCCGCCGGACCCGTTGTCAATGGTTCTGGTCGCCGTACCATTGTTTGGGCTTTATCAGCTGTCAATCCTGATCTCGTCTGCCGTGGCACGCAAAAGAGAGAAAGAGCTGGAAGAAGCTCTCTCGTAAACGTCTAAGGTCGTTTGCACCCTTCCGCCGCGGAACGATCGTGTTTCCCCTCGGTAAGTCCTGTTTGTTCTCCCGTACAAACCTGATTCCGATATGCAGCGCCTGGCCCTGGTGGCTTCATTATTTTTGATTGCAGCCGCCCCGTTTCACTGGTTCGACAGCGATGATGACTATTTCGCTATCCGCAAGAACTTTGAAATTTTCGGATCCATTTACGAAGATCTCGTACTCGAATATGTCGATGAGGTGGATGCGGAACGTTTGATGCGTGCAGGAATCGAGGCGATGCTCAAGGAGCTCGATCCGTACACTGTCTTCTTTGACGAGGCAACGAACGAACAGATTGACATTGCTGTTCGCGGGAAAACAGGATCCCCGGGGATCAGTGTCGGGAGCATCTCAGGAAATATTGTGGTACTGGCGCCGGAGAACGCGGCAGGCGGTTACAAGCAGGGAATCCGGACCGGTGATGTTATTATTTCAATTGATGGTACATCTTTAGAAAGCCTCACGTCCGCAGATGCGCGCAACATGCTCTATGGCGAACCCGGAAGCGTTGTTGAGGTCATCGTGCAGCGGAGCGGAGCGGAAGATCTCATTCCTTTCACTCTACTTCGTGAGCGTGTGCGATACAATAGTGTTTCTTATGCGGGCTCCATAGAAAACGAGTCGAGAGAATCAACTGCTTATATCAAACTGGCTCGATTTGGCAAGGGTGCTTCAACAGAGGTCCGAAATGCGCTGGATTCTCTTGTCTCGCCAACTACAAACGGGGTGATACTCGACCTGCGGGATAATCCGGGTGGTCTCCTCGGCGAAGCAGTCGGTATCGTATCGCTGTTTGTTCCATCGGGAACTCCGGTAGTTTCTACAATAGGACGAACGACACAAACAGACCAGCTTTACAAATCATCGGGTCGTCCGTTATATGAGGGCAAGTTGATCGTTCTGATCAACGAGATAAGCGCTTCAGCAAGTGAAATTGTTGCAGGGGCACTGCAAGACCATGATCGAGCAGTTGTCATGGGGACGCGATCATTCGGCAAGGGACTCGTGCAGGTGATCAAGGAGCTACCTTTCAACACATCACTCAAGATCACGACATCGCGTTATTATATACCGAGCGGAAGGAGTATTCAGAACGTGCTTGCGCGCACAGCATCCACCCGGGACGTCCCTCGACATTTGATGCGTGAGTTCAAAACGGACGGCGGGCGGATAGTGTTTGACGGTGCCGGCATTGAACCTGACATCAATGCCGGGAATGAAAATGAAGCTGAAGTTGTGCAAGCTCTCAAGCGTCGATCGGCATTCTTTGAATTCGCAAATCACTACCGCGACACCGGTGCGACGGCTGATGAATCATTCACCGTGACCGACTCGCTTTTTCTTCAATTCCAGGACTGGTTGGAAGACCGAAATTTCGTTTTCGAAACAAACGCAGAGCGCCAGCTGAAGAATGTCAGGCTTGCCTTCGAGGCAGGAGACTATTCGACGTCTACGCTGGATGAAGTTGAGGAACGACTTGTATCGGAAAAAAGAATCGAAGTACAGCGGCGAGAAGCACAGATCAAACCGTATTTGTATCGCGAGATACTTGGACGATACCTTGACGATAGGACGTACACGCGTACAACAACAAATTCGGACGAACTGGTACTTCAATCGTTGTCGCTTGCGACCGATCCCGAGCGCTTCTCACAAATCCTGGCACAGTAAGAGTGGCTGTTGAACACATCGTATTACTCGTCGCGGGAGGGCTGGGAGCTGGCTTCATCGCTGGTGTTGTCGGCGTCGGCGGTGGAGTAATCTTTGCGCCGGTACTCTACTTCTACTTTGAATCGCAGGGTATAAGCGAAGCGGCAATTGCCCCGTTGGTCATAGGCAGCAGTCTCTTCTGTACGCTAATAGCATCCCTGGCAAGTTCGTACTTCCATCAGCGAAAAGCCGCTGTCGATTGGTCTACTGCGGCCCGGGTCGGACTCGGGTCTTCAATTGCTGTATTTCTCATGACGCGGTTTGTCACCACGCAGCCATGGTTCAGTGGAGAGGTGTTCAAGATTGCATTTTCAGTGGTCCTGCTTGCGGTCGTTGGACGAATGGTACTGGCTAAAGACAGGGTCGCTGATAATCCCCAGTCTTCGAAGAAACGTGGTTCAGCATTCCTGTTTGCTGTCGGAAGTGCTACCGGAGTGGTATCCGCTGCAGCAGGTGTTGGCGGTGGCGTGGTACTGATCCCAGCCTATAATCAGGGAATCCTGATGTCGATGATCCGGTCGATCGGTACCTCAAGTGCCACCATTATTTTTGTCGCCCTTGCCGGGGTTGCAAGCTACATGTTCCTTGGCCCACCGCTTGGTTTATCAGCGCTTTCGGTAGGCGCAGTTGACTTTGGGACGAGCCTGTTGCTTGTCGGACCATCCATTTTGTCGGTCCGGCTCGGTGTTTACGTTGCTCACCGTATCAACCGTAAGGCTCTCCAACTTGGATTCGCAGCTCTGGCATTTCTGGTTGCGATAAAGTTGGTGAGCAGTGTGGTTCTTCAATAAAAAAGGGGCACCACACCGTGGAGCCCCTTTGACAGACTGGATTGTCTACGCGCTGTTTAGTCCACTACGAAAGTGACCTTGCAGTTTACGCGATATTTCGAGACTCCCTCATCTTTGATGAGTGCCTGGATTGAATCGACGTAGACAGATTTGACATTGCGGACCGACTTGGACGCTTCCTTTGCTGCATTTTCTACAGCATCGTCAATGCTCTTACCTTCCGCGATAATTTCTATTACTTTTGCTATGGACATGGATTATATCAATTTTGAGAACTTCAAAAACAAATGTTTACTGTCGGTCGCGGGACAGGAACTCCTACTTAGTGAGTAACTACTCTCTTGAGCTTTTTCGCCTGGGCGACCCAGTTGGAAACTTGCGACTCAGCCGCAACTTGACGAACTAATTTTTTCCTGGCGTTGACTTCCTTCATTTTTGCATGGAGGTTTGCAGCATTTCGTTGCGCTAGCTCGACAACGGTATCAACGCCGGCAGCCTCAAGCAACTCAGAATACTCACCGCCAACACCTTTGATACGCATCAGGTCAGCGTGGTTCGTGAAGCGCAGAATCTTGCCTTCGTCAATGTTCGTTTTAGCTGCGATTTCCTTACGACCTTTCTTGTCGCAGCAGATTTTCAGGAATGCCTCAACAGAGCCAATGCCGGCCTTCTTGAGCTTTCCTTCAATGACTGGTCCAACACCTTCAATGGTGGATAATTTTGCCATGAAATAAGTCCTCGTGGAACGTTAAAAGAGCTATCACTTGAATTAACCAATTAGATACAAGTGTGTCAAGAAATTGGCGTTCTCCCCGCGATAAGATTTGATGTAATGCAAGATATAGAACACGTACCGTGCCACTTAAGCGATGTAAGGTTATCACCCTCAAATAGCGTCTAAATCTCGGACAGGATGTGGCAAAACCTGACACTATCGATTCGATATGTTACAGAATCAGGACTGATTATGAATAGGGTACTACATTTGTATATTAAAATAATGAATGGCAATTCGGAGCTCGCGACAGCAGTGTCCGGGCTCGCGGGTTGCAATACTCTACGTAATTACAATTTTAGGAGTTCGAGTAAATGGGATTATTTAGTTTTTTAAAAGGCATTGGCAAGAAAGTCGTGCCTGGCCGCGAAGCCGAAGAAATCACCAATGACATTACAGCGTCACTTGGTGGACAGGTAAAGGACCTTCAGGTCGGCTTTGATGATGGCACTGTGACTCTGTCGGGTTCAGTTGCTACCGGCTCAGTCAGGGAGAAAGCGATTCTTCTGGCTGGTAACGTTGAGGGAGTCGAGCGTGTCAACGATACAATTGTCGTTGAGGCAGATCAGCCGGTCTTCTACTCTGTCAAAGAAGGAGACTCTCTTTCCAAGATCGCCAAAGCAGAATATGGTGATGCCATGAAGTGGCAGGCATTGTTTGATGCAAATCGTGAAGTGATCAAGGATCCGGACCTTATTTATCCTGGTCAGCAGATCCGCATACCAAAACTTGGCTAAATGCCCACCGGCATAGCTGACAAGAGCGCACGACATCCTGTGTCGTGCGCTTTTTTTGGTTAATGCCCTCCTGTCCAGCATTTCGATGTGACTGGCGACTGAACGGAGCATTGTCAACTGTTCGATACCGTTCGTGGCGAGTCGTCACCTGATCCGGCATACCGCGGCTACCAGATCTACCGGAGAAACCCACCAATTGGATTCCCGTAGTAGAGTTCCTGCTCTATTAATCAGGAACTATCTCTGCATATTCCGATGCGTCTTTTCATTCTTGTTGCTGCTGTCTCAATGTTCTCCGGCCTCGGGTGTCAGGCCCAATCGATTGAATCCCCGAATGAACAGAATCTGGAGGCATTGGATAATGCCAACACTACTATCTCTTCAGGCCGTCAAACAGCCATAACCCGTGCTGTCGAGGTTGCCGCCCCCGCCGTCGTCAGTATCAATGTGATTTCTGTTGAACGCGTTCAGGTGCGGGATCCGTTCTTCTCGGATCCGTTTTTTGAACAGTTTTTCGGGAGAAGGTCGAGAGAGTACGAGCGGCTTGTTCAAGGACTGGGTTCAGGGTTCGTAATCTCAGCAGACGGATACATTGTCACCAACCATCATGTCATAGACAACGCAAACGAAATCACCGTTTCGTTTCGTGATGGATCTACATTGCCGGCCGTGGTTATCGGTACGGACGAGGCAACGGATCTTGCCCTCTTGAAAGTGGACTCAGACGAAGAACTTCGATTCATCCCTTTCGCCAGATCAAGTGCAATTGTAGGTGAGTGGGCAATTGCACTAGGTAATCCTTTTGGCCTGTTCGACGCGACAGAACCGACAGTCACCGTTGGTGTTGTGTCGGCGCGAGATCGGGATTTTGAAGTCAAAGACCGGCATGTCTATCGAGATATGATCCAGACAGATGCGTCAATTAATCAGGGGAACTCGGGCGGTCCGCTGGTAAACGCCATCGGCGAAGTGATCGGGGTCAATACGTTCATATTTACCCAGTCGGGAGGATCGATCGGGCTCGGTTTTGCTGTACCGGCAGCCAAGGCCAGTCGCATCGTGGATGAGATACGGACGCAGGGAAAAGTAGATCGGTCGTACTATACAGGTCTTTACGGTGTCGATGTCGACGCCGCAGTCGCCCGCGAACTACGACTCGAACAGCCTGCCGGAGTCTTGATTGAAAAAGTCGACCCCGATTCGCCCGCGGAAATTGCAGGATTCAAACCATGGGATGTCATCGTCGGAGTCGAGGGAGAGTTCGTTGCCAATCGAGGCGAATTTGTAGCCCGACTGTATGACTTCAGGCCGGGCGACACTGTCGCTTTTGAAGCGGTGCGTCTCGGAAGACCAGTCGTGTTGCAGATGCAACTCGGACGCTATGAATAGAACCCCTGTCGTTTTCTTAATCCTCTGCTGTATCACTGTCGCCGGGTGTCTCCCCAGTTCCTGCAAACGCATCGAGTCGCGTGAGCTTTTTGCCGCCGACTCGTTGTCGCGCCAGCTTGCTGCCCTGATTCCTGAAGATACCTTGACCCTCAACGGACTTTCATTCGGGCCAGAAGAAAGTCAGCTGGAGTATCCCCGTTCGATACTCTTCGATTCTAACGGTCACTTGTGGATCGGGGATGTTGAGAAGGGTAATGTTCTTGTGCTGGACGGAGAGGGAGTAGTCCTGCGTACGGTCTCTGCGACATTCGAGCTACCATTTGTAGTCGGTGCCGATGCAGACACCGTCTTTGTCTTCGACGCCTCACTGAACTCTGTGTCAACCGTTCACGACACCACTGTACTCAGCACGACCAATCTTTCTGGTTATGATATCCCTGAAAATTCCGTGCGATACATGTCCGTGACCGACTCCGGTTTTGTGCTGAAGATAGTACCGAAAGAAGGTTCTTCCGAGCTGGTCTACTACGATTCAGGTGGAGAGCAATCTTCTCGAGTCAGCCTTCCCGGTCCGGCATGGCAGTGGGCAGGCTTCATGCGGACAACGGATGAGGGCATAGCGAGCCTTCGCGGCTACCAGCCGCGAATTGATCTGGTCGGCACCGATGGCCGGCTCGACTCTCTGAACCTTGTCGGATTTGATTCACCTATGCTGGCACGCATGCGCTCGTACCTCAGGGGAGATGCTAATGCGCCGCCCCTGCTGACGCCGTCTGCCGTACTGGCCGCCAATCGTATTTTCGTTCTGAATATCCGACCCGGATGGACGCGCATTGACGTCTATAACGACGATGGACGGCTCACAGATATTCTAATCCGGGAAAAGCCCTCTTTTAACAAGGACTTCTTTCCCACAGACATCGCCGTCACCCGGCTAACTGAACAAAGCTTTCTTATCGCAGTTGCGTACGTGGAGCCGGATGGCCGAATTGAAATGTATGAGTGGACGGACAACGCAAACTAGTACACAACACCCAGGACCCGAAAGAATCTGAAGCGTAGGAATGAAGAAACCTGAAGCAGCAACACTAGGAGACCTGAAAAAGACGGGCTACGTGGATCGCCCGGTCAAGGACGAACTGCGGGAAAATCTTATCCAGCAGTTAAAAGACGGTCGTAACATATTCGACGGTATAATCGGATTCGATAGCACCGTTATCCCCCAGGTTCAGAACGCGATCCTTGGCAAGCATGACATCATCCTTCTGGGCCTTCGCGGTCAGGCCAAGAGTCGAATTCTGCGTATGCTTCCGTCACTCCTTGATGAGTTTGTTCCAGTCGTGCGTGGAAGCGAAGTCAACGACAACCCGTTTCACCCCATCTCATCGCAGGGGAGACAACTCGTGGCAAAGATGGGTGACGACACTCCCATCGATTGGCTTCATCGATCGGAACGTTATGGAGAGAAACTTGCGACGCCTGACACCACGATGGCAGATCTTATCGGCGACATCGATCCGATAAAGGCGGCCAACCTGAAGCTGTCCTACGCGGATGAAGATGTAATCCACTTCGGAATTATTCCTCGAACGAACCGTGGAATCTTCGCAGTCAATGAACTGCCGGACTTACAGCCGCGAATACAGGTCGGGCTGTTAAATGTGATGGAGGAAAAGGACATCCAGATACGTGGTTTTAATATCCGGTTCCCCCTCGATATCCTGATGGTGTTCTCGGCCAACCCGGAAGACTATACTAACAGAGGCAGCATTATCACTCCTCTGAAAGATCGGATCGACAGTCAGATTTTTACTCACTACCCGCTGACAGTCGAGACTGGAATCGCAATCACAAAACAGGAAGCATGGGAAGATCGGAACGGTATCCGGATCACCTTACCGTACTTCTTTCGGGAGATAATTGAAAACATTGCCCGCGAGGCGCGAACCAGTGAGTACGTCGACCAGAAATCGGGAGTATCGGTGAGATTGACCCGCGCGGCCCTTGAAGACCTCGTGTCAGCCGGTGAACGCCGGGCTATTCTTCGCGGGGAGGTTGCGACTGTCGCGAGAGTTTCAGATCTGTATTCACTGGAACCGGCGATAACCGGAAAGATTGAGCTGGTCTATGAGGGCGAACAGGAAGGCGCCCAGAATGTCGCCCGTCTGCTTGTCGGCAGAGCAGTTCACAATGTGTTTACTAGCCACTTCCCTGATCCGTCCAACAAGGCTACCGGGAAAGCGACCTATTCTGAAATCATCGAATGGTTTTCGAAAGGAGGCTCGATCAAGCTCGGAACGGAAATGTCTTCAAGTGAATACGTCTCGAGTCTTGAAGCCGTAGACGGACTACTTGAGGTAGTACGAAAACATCAGAACACCACCGACCCCCTCGAGACAGCTGCGCTCATGGAGCTTGTGCTCGAAGGACTTCACCAGCAGTCTCTCATTGGTAAAGACTTTGACGCTGTGAATGTGGAGTATTCCGATATGATGGGATCCATGCTGTCATCACTGGGCTCATTTCCAACCGATGATGACGAGGAAGACTTTTACAAAGACCTCTAGTTAGACGCTGTAGTGTCAGGTACAAATTGACCCTGGGGTGAAATGCGTTCTCCGGGTCGCGGAGGTCTGGTTGGAAAGGACGAAATATCTGCGTTCGGATCGCGATCCTTGGCCACATAGTGAGTGTGACTGCCGTGCGGGACTTCGTAGTAGTGTCGATCGTCAAAAACGCCGAGCGACGACGCGATTGCCAGTCCGATAAATACCGCCAGAACTGTGAGTCCGATCCATTTGAAACGATTCCGCATATTTCGGTAAGCTGATTGGAGAATGTAGCTGAGAAACCGATGATCTCATGAAAGGGTTCCACCAAAGGTCACTCGGATTTTCATACCGGTTTGGCAAAGTATGCATTAGATTCGGGATTCGTTTGTTTCCGCGTGCCCCGATTACCTCTCCGCGCTTGACCTCTTCCAAATCCATACAATCTCTCCTCGTGCGTTGTGTCGCAATTCTTGTGCTGAGCATCGTGCATTTTACTGTCATTCAGCCGGCAGATGCCCAGTTCGCTACTGTACGTGGGCTTATCGTTGACGCGAGCGATGAGCAGCCCATTCACGGCGCAAACGTTGCGCTGCGCTCGGAAGATGGCCAGCTTACGGGCACAAGCAGTCAGGCGGGTGGCCTCTACGTTTTGTCACGGATTATGCCCGGGACATATTCAATCACAATCTCTTTTGTAGGGTACATATCGCATGTGGATACGATTACTGTCGACTTTGCGCAGCAGCTGACTGTCAATGCTTCGCTGGAGTTCGACGAGGCGCAAATGGGAGATGTCGTTGTCGAGTCTGAACGCCGCGAAACCCAGCAGCGAAGCATAGCGGGTTTTGTGACTATCCGACCGAACGACCTTGAGCGCGTTCCGCAACCCGGCTTATCCGCTGACCTGGTATCATACCTGAATGCATCGCCCGGTTTTCAGACAGCGGGTGACAGGGGCGGGCAGATTTTCGTCCGTGGAGGTACACCTATTCAGAACCTGTTTCTCCTGGATGGAATGCGTGTGTATCAACCGGTTCATATCGTCGGCCTGTACTCTGCGTTTCCATCCGAGATCATTTCGTATTCGGACATTTATGCCGGCGGCTATGGAGCCAGATATGGCGGACGCCTTGCCGGAGTTATCGATGTTACCACGAGAAACGGAAATAAAAAACGACCTGCTGGCTCTGTAACCGTCGCACCGTTTCTGGGAGCTGCACGTGTTGAATTCCCGTTAGTAAAAGATAAGGTTTCGGTCGTCGCCTCTGGACGAGAGTCACTGATACGTGACGTCGCGCCGAACCTGATTGACGAGAGTCTGCCCTTCCGGTTTGGTGATCGATTCGTAAAGATGCATGCATTTCTAAACCAGACGAGTCACATGTCGGTCACGGCACTAAAGACGTTTGACGAAGGTGACCTTGCAGGCAACTCGCAGATCTCCAGAAACATTCGATGGTCGAATGAAGCGTACGGAGGCAGGTTTCACTACCTGGCTCCCACACTACCCGTTCTGGCTCAAATCACGATTTCAATTTCGAGGTTCGACATCGAGCGGTTAGTCGACCAGGAAGTTGTTCAAAACTCAAAGTCATCCGGATTCGAGGGGCAATTCAACTTTGCATATCTGCTGGGAGACTCAGAAATCCACTTTGGAATTTTCGGTCACAGCTCGCGCTTTTCATATGGTCTAACAACCTCGACACTGGACGACAGAGAGGAGTTCATTACACAGGGAGGAGCATTTATAGATGGCATCGCACGCATGAAGCGTCTCGAACTGAATCCTGGATTCCGCTTCCACTCATTCCCGAGTCGCGGCCAGTTGTTCATGGAGCCACGCCTGCGCATGCGCTATCGGCCAGCTAGCATGCCAGATTATTCCTTCAGTGCTGCCTGGGGAATCTTTCACCAGCAGATAGTTGCGCTTTCAGATGACAGGACGGTCTCCGATGTTTTTTCTGCATGGTCCCCATCTCCTCAGCAACGGCCTGTGCCGCGAAGTGCACACTACATTGCCGGCTTTGGCGGAAAACCGCTCCCGTGGTTTGACTTCTCGGTAGAAGGGTTCATGCTTCAGGCCAAACATCTGATCATTCCGCAGCTGGGAGAACCGTTGACTCTCAGTACCCAATTTATTCCGGTCAGGTCGGACTCCAAGGGGATTGATTTCAAAGCCGTGGTGTCCCGCTCTCGATACTTTGCAACGTCGACGTACAGCGTTTCGCGAGTAGAGTACACGTCTGCAACACAAACCTTCAATCCCCCGCAAGACCGCCGACATCAGTTCTACTTCAGCCTGGGCAGCTCATTCCGGGACTTCAAATTTGCATTCCAGTGGCAGTACGGGTCAGGTTTGCCATACACACCCATACGCGGATTCATTAATCAGATTGAAGTAACGGAGCGATCTTATGACTTCGTCGACGATGACGGTTCTCGTGCTATCGTCTACGCGGAGTCCTTTTCAGAAAGGCAACCGGCATTTCACCGCATGGATGTGACGGCCGAGAAAGCGTTTCGACTCTGGCAAAGTGAACTGACCGTCCAACTTGGTGCACTGAACATCTATAATCGCTCGAACATCTTCGACTACGATTACTTCTCGCTTACGCGGATAAATCAGCTTCCGTTCATACCGTCATTAGGCATCAGGCTCAGGACTCTTTGATACCATTGAGAGAAATAGCGGTTCGTGCGACACTTATCTGTGTAATCGGGTTTATCATTACCGGTTGCGAAAATTCGTTCACGCCATTCGCAGAAAAGAGAGTTGAGATACTTTCTATCAACGGATTTCTCGATGCTGATGTCGACACACAATTTGTGCGAGTGGCAATAATCCGAAACGAAATTGAGCAAGTTGCGAGTCTCAATGACAGCCTGTCTGTTGAGCTTCGTGACCTGAACACGGCAGCCGTGACTGCGATGACCGACTCATTAGTCAGTCTCGGTGATGGAGAACGTGCTCACCTGTTCTTTACAGACATTCCTATACTGGGTGACAGGGACTACCGAATTACAGCGACCGGACCGGGTGGCGGTACTTCCGCACAGCAGACCACTGTCCCCGGGCGTATCGCTTTCGCCCGCAATACTGCTACGAACGGCCAAGGTACCGGGCAGTACGTTCAAACGCTGACTTTTGCCAATCTTCCCCTGCGCCCTGAATCTGTTGATGTGGTGTATACGGTGTTGAGGAACGGGACGGGAGATGCCATCAGAGTTGTTATCCCTTATCGCGACCTGATGGTTCAGGTGCCTACCATTTCAGGTTACCAACTGACAGTCAGGCTTGAACAGGACAGGATCACCGTCCTGAGTGTGCTTGGTCTTCCAATTGAGAATGGCACAACGGTATTGCAAAATGTCAGCCTCGAATATGCTTTGTTAAGTGACGAGTGGAGGATCCCGCGGAATCCAAACCGTCTGGATTTTTTTGCATCCGCAGCATCTTACGTGGAAGAATGGACTTTGCCCGAATCTGTCCTTGATGACATGGGATACGCAACACCGTAGCAGAGCGAGATTCTTGCCGTCTTCTGGTTTTACCCTTTTCTACGTGGATCATTGTCCGTAAAATTCCGCACCTCAAGTAACATGGCCTGATCGCAATGCGGCTTTCACACTTCTCGACGCTTTCTGTCTTACTGCTGTCTCTGTCTTTGCTTTGTATCGAGACCGCGACGGGTCAGACGGCTACCATCAGAGGGTTCGTCACCGACGGGGGCGATGGACGGCCGATGGAAGGTGTCAACGTTGTTGTAACGGACGGATCTGGTGACCTTGTAGGTAGTGCGACGGATGCGGACGGCTTTTACATTATCCGCCGCCTGACTCCGGGAACGTATAGTTTCAGAGCATCCTTTATCGGGTATATCTCTGTTGAGGAAACGCTAACTCTCGGCGCCGACCAGATCATCACAAAGAACGTTACTCTTAACTTCGATGAAGCCAACATGGATGAAGTCGTAGTTGAGGGTGAGCGACAGGGTGGCGGGGCGCGGGTGACCGCAGGACTCCAGACAATTCGGCCTCAGGACATGGAGCTGGTTCCCGCACCGGACGTGTCAGCTGACCTTGTGAACTATTTGACGACGTTGCCGGGCGTAGTTTCTTCAGGTGACCGTGGCGGTCAGTTGTTTATCCGTGGTGGAGAGCCCACTCAAAACCTTGTTGAACTGGATGGAATGCTCATCTACCAGCCGTTTCACATCATTGGTTTCTATTCGGCATTTCCGGCGGACATTGTCCGAACATCTGACGTATATGCAGGCGGGTTTGGTGCAAAGTATGGAGGCCGACTATCGTCAGTAATTGACGTGGCGTCACGAAACGGAAACAACAGGCGATTCGGCGGGGCGTTCACGGTCGCTCCTTTCGTGAGCACAGGCTTACTCGAGGGCCCACTCATCAGGAATAAGGCCTCCTTCATTGTATCTGTCCGTGAGTCGGTGATCAAGCAGGGAGCCGCCAAACTTATCGACGAAGAACTTCCATTCGAATTCGGGGATGCTTTTGGCAAGCTACATTTCGTCCTCGGTGCCAACAGCCAGGCATCCTTCAGTGCAATTCGTACGCACGATCGAGGAGTTATAGGAGGTACAGGAACCGAGATCGACATCGATGATCCCGAACAACAGCAAATCGACTGGACAAACACTGCACTGGGTGCCAGATTCATCGTGCTGCCCTCAGCGTTGCCCATATTCGCCGAGATCAAACTATCGTACTCAATCCTTGACCAGGAATTTGGCATCATCGGAGATCCAAACAGGACCACCGATGTAGGACGTTTCAACGGCTCCGCCGATCTCACATACTTTGCCGGTGCTGCGGAGGTTGGTTGGGGACTGTTCCTGAGGACATCCACTCTCGAGAATAACCTTGGCGGACAGTTTCAAAATGTGACGAGTCAGAAGGAGTTCATAACCGAGGCTGGAGCGTACATCGAGCCTACGTTTAAAACCAACTCCGGCTTCAAGATAAACCCGGGAGTACGACTACATGCTTTTCCGAGCAAGGGCAAGCAGTTTCTTGAACCACGTCTGCGCGTATTCTACGAAACCGGGCCACATACAATAAGCGCCGCCAGCGGTATTTACCATCAGGAAATAGTTGGTCTTAACGACCGCCGCGACGCGGGCAACGTGTACACAGCGTGGACGAGCTCTCCGCTCGGACTTGTGCCACGAGCAATTCATGTGATTGGCGGATATCAGTATTCGGGGGCTTCCGGCATCGACTTCTCTGCCGAAGGCTTTTACAAGGACCTGAAAGAACTGGTCATACCCGAATGGTCGGCGTTCCCCCGCTTCTCGGTAAATGTGCAACCGGCAGATGGACAAGCCATCGGTTTCGACGTTCGCGCTGGCTATGAAAAAGATTTCTTTAAAGGTTTCCTTTCGTATGGCTGGTCCAAAGTTGATTACGAAGCCACCGGAGATGTCATTCCACTATGGTTTGAAAGTGTGACACAGGAGTTCTCTCCGGCTCATGACCGACGGCACCAGGTGAGTGCCCTTGGCGCAGTTGAGTTCGCCGGCTTCGAGTTGAGCACCAGGTGGCAGTACGGCTCCGGCCTCCCCTTTAACGAATCGGTAGGCTTCGACACGTTCGTGCTTATCAACGGCGAGAACGACGTCCGAACTGACCCCGGAACTCTACGAGTACTCTATGGTGCTCCGTACACGGGTCGACTACCAACGTATCACCGGCTGGATGTATCGTTGAACAAAACGTTCAAGCTTTCGGGGGCATCGGCAACGATTCAGGCAGGCGCAATCAACATCTATGATCGCTCGAATTTGTTCTTCCTCGATTTGTTTACGCTACAGCGTACCGATCAGCTGCCGCTCATACCGTCTCTCGGACTCAAACTGGAGTTTTAATTATGCGTAGGTTTTCTACAGGCATATCGATTCTCCTGGTCTGGGTACTCCTCGGCATCACTTTTTCTGCGTGCGAAGAAAATGTCAATCCGTTCCGGGAGGAAGCTCGCTACTTCACACTCTTTGGTGCACTGGACATGAACGCAGACTCGCAATTCGTCAGAGTGTCCCCTATCCGCCAGGAGGTTGATTTTGATGAGGGTGGGCCTATCGATGCCGTTCTGACAACATTTGATTTGACGGATGGGTCAATTCTGCCTTGGACAGACTCACTCTTTACTTTCGATGACGGGTCGCAGGGACACGTGTTTTTTGCACCACTTCGGATACAGCCCGGCCATACGTATCGTATTGAGGTTGAACGATCTGACGGTATTATTGCAAGCGCCGAGACGACCGTACCAGCTCTTCCGGTTCCCGTAGTGGATCCTGTCTCCGACGCGGGGTCGCTCTTCATCACACAATCAGTACGTTGGTTGGGTGTCGAATATGATCCATTCAACGTCGAGACGTACTATCGCTTCCTGACCGCTCCCGGTGCCCCGTTCACGGACGTTGCCGTCGAGTACGATCCGGCCAACCGGTCTCCAGATACCGCGAACGGCTGGCGGATTCAAGTCGACCTTTCGTCTGACAAGGACAAGATAATAGAAGTAGTTCCGCAGCCGGGTAATCTTACGTTCATGGGGATTGGCATGGGCATAACCGTTCTGGATGACCAGTTCGATCCTCCCGGTGGACGTTTCGATCCGGAAGTGCTCGTTCAACCGGGAGTGTTTTCGAACGTCGAGAATGGATTCGGATTCGTTGGCGCAATGGGTCGATTCACGGTCGAGTGGATAATACCTGACGACATCGTTAGAAATCTCGGCTACGTTCCGCCGCAGCAAAACCCGTGACTACTCCGGCATGAAGACCGTAGTGATCATCCCGGCATTCAATGAAGGTCGATCAATAGCGCTGGTTGTAAACGACATCCCTCCGGACGCAGTTGATGAAATAGTCGTCGTCAACAATGCGTCAACGGATGAAACCGAAAACAATGCGAAGTCTGCAGGCGCCACGGTTCTTCGGGAAGATCGCCGCGGATACGGTTGGGCCTGCCTTCGAGGAATCGCGTACGCTCGTGAAAAGGGCTATGAGCTTGTGGTATTTCTTGACGGCGATTACAGCGACTTTCCAGATGAGCTCCCGCTTCTTACCGAACCTATCATAGCGGGCAAGGCAGAGTTCGTCGTCGGCTCCCGGATGATCGGAGATCGTGAACCCGGAGCCATGCTTCCCCAGGCAGTTTTTGGAAATCGTTTAGCATCGTTTCTAATGAAAATATTCTGGGGCGGCACATTCACGGACCTCGGGCCGTTCCGCGCCATCACAATGCAGGCGTTGGATCTCATCGAGATGGAGGATAAAACGTACGGGTGGACGGTGGAAATGCAAATTAAGATTCTGCAGCACGGGTTACGATATGTCGAGATTCCCGTCTCTTATAGAAAGCGAGTCGGGGTTTCAAAAATCACAGGGACCGTTTCAGGTACCGTCAACGCTTCCGCCAAAATTCTCGGCCTGCTATTTCACTACGGTCTGCTACGGAGACGACCGAGGGGTTAGAAAACTTTGAGAACGGATATTTGACGTCAAAATGCAGACAGCCCCCGACAGCAACTTAACAGTGTTAAGTAGAACAAAATCCGCTATGTTGGGTTAGGAGATACGAATCGCTTCACCCCGCGCGGCTCGCGCGATTATCCAGGAGAAAATGAGTTACGATATATGGTTTAACGGCAAGCTGATCCCTCACGATGAGGCAAAGATCAGTGTATTGTCGCATGTTGTCCACTATGGGTCGTCTGTATTTGAAGGCATCCGTTGTTATGATACCGAGAAGGGTCCGGCGATCTTCAGGCTAAGGGAGCATGTCAGTCGACTGGTTAATTCGGCAAAAGTGTATCGTATGGAAGCACCCTACACGCATGAAGAGCTCGTCGATGCATGTGTGGAGACAGTAGCCAACAGCGGTATGGAATCGTGCTACATCCGACCCGTGATTTATCGAGGCGAAGGCAGGATGGGCGTTAACCCTCTCGGCAATAAGGTGGAGACATTTGTCGCTGTTTGGAAGTGGG
Organism: Rhodothermales bacterium; assembly: GCA_013002165.1. Classification (GTDB taxonomy): domain Bacteria; phylum Bacteroidota; class Rhodothermia; order Rhodothermales; family JABDKH01; genus JABDKO01. Next base: position 16,262 of record JABDKO010000286.1, read on the forward strand.
GTGCCTACCTCGGCGAAACGGCACTTACAGACGGTGTAGACGTGCAGGTTGCGTCATGGAGTCGGGTTGCCCCGAATACCATTCCGGCCATGGCGAAAGCTGGCGGAAATTACCTGAATGCCTCGCTGGTCAAAATGGATGCAGTCCTTAACGGCTACGCTGAAGGGATCATGCTAAGTAC
>JABDKO010000115.1 GCA_013002165.1 Rhodothermales bacterium
TGCCGTTCGAGAAGCTGGTGGAGGCGTTGCAGCCGGGTCGATCGATGAGCTACTCGCCGCTGTTCCAGGTGATGTTCGTGTTGCAGAACACGCCGGGCGAGGCGTTGTCGCTGGAGGGCTTGAGTGTCGAACGATTCTACCAGGGGCGGCAGCAGGGCCAGGGGGTGGCGAAGTTTGACCTGACACTCAACGTGGTGGAGCAGAAGGAAGGGTTGAGTGCGCAGCTGAGTTACAACACCGATCTGTTCGAGGCATCGACGATCGAGCGTATGGCAGTGCATTTCGAGGGGCTGCTGGCAGGGATCGTGGCAGAGCCTGGCTGCCGGGTCTCGCACCTGCCGTTGCTGAGCGAACGGGAGCGACAGCAATTGCTGGTGCAGTGGAATGATACCGGTGCAGACTTTCCGCAGGACAGGTGTCTGCACGAACTGTTCGAGGCGCAGGTGGCCCGCACCCCCGACGCCATCGCGTTGGAACTGGACGCGCAGCAGCTGAGCTACCGTGAGCTGAATGAGCGGGCCAACCAGCTGGCTCATCATCTGATCGGCTCGACTGTCGAGCCGGGTCAGATGGTGGGCATCTGTCTGGAGCGCTCATTCGAGATGATCGTGAGTATCCTGGCCGTGCTCAAAGCTGGCGGCGTCTACATTCCACTGGATCCGTACCTGCCCGCAGCCAGACTGGAGTTCATGGTCAACGACTCAGGGTGCGCCTTGCTGTTGACCCAGACAGAATGGCAATCTGCGCTGAGCGGGACCGCTGCACGGCAATGGCATGTCGACACACTGGCAGATCGCCTGGATGTCCAAGCCCGAACCAATCCATCGCTTGCGCTGTCGTCAACTGATCTGGCGTACATCATCTATACCTCGGGTTCTACCGGTGTACCCAAAGGGGCAATGATCACTCACCGGAACCTGGGTAATTATTTTCACTGGCGACAACTCAGCGGATTGATCAGCTCAACGGACCGGGTGCTGCAGAAAACCACCCTGAGTTTTGATGTCGCCTCGAGCGAGATTTTCGCCCCTCTGCTCACCGGCGCCACAGTGGTCATGGCCCCGCCGGACAGACACCATGATCTGGATGCATTGAATCGGCTGGTGATTGACCAGGGTATTACGCAACTGCACGTTCCCCCCTCCTTGCTGCGGCTGTTGGTGGAGCAGGCAGAGTTCGTTCGTGACAATCGATTGATCCGGCTGTTCTCCGGCGGCGAGGAGATGAGCGTGTCTTTACGAAACCGCACGATGGAACAATTGAGCGTACGTTTTCTGAATGGATACGGGCCGACAGAGACGACTATCTCCGTATTGTTTCACGATTGTCGGCAATCCGACCCGGAGCAGACCGTGCCAATCGGACGTCCAATTGCGAATACTCGGATCTATATCCTGGACAAACACCGGCAGATGGTGCCGGCCGGGCACATGGGTGAGCTGTATATCGGTGGGGAATGTGTCGGAGCGGGCTACCTGAACCGGGCGGAGCTGAGCGCCGAGCGGTTTGTTGACAACCCGTTTGGCTCGGGCAGGTTGTACAGAAGTGGAGACCTGGTCCGGTACCTGCCCACGGATAACGGATCGCCACCGGATGTCGAATTTCTGGGTCGCACGGACAACCAGGTGAAAGTACGCGGCTTCCGGGTAGAGTTGGGTGAGATCGAGGCAGCCCTGGACAAGCATGCTGCCGTGGTCGAAAGCGCGGTCATCTACCAGGACGAGCCAGAGTTCCAGAGACTGGTCGCCTATATCGTAGTCCGGGAAGAGGTAGCGGCAAGCGCGTTACGAGAATTCCTGTCGCGCGCATTGCCGGAGTATATGGTACCGGCCGTCTATGTTAATCTGGATGCCTTCCCACTGATGCACAATGGAAAGGTTGATCGCTCGGCATTGCCCCGTGCGGAGTCGATCCACCGAGTATCGGTCGAAGAATACCAAACACCGGAGAGCGACACCGAGAAGAGCCTGGCGCGTATCTGGTGCACCTTGCTCGAGGTGGAGCGTGTGGGCCGGCAAGACAATTTCTTCGAACTCGGCGGGCATTCGCTGCTGGCAGTTAAAGCCATATCAAGAATCAATGAAGAGTATTCGATACAAATACCACTGCGTTCGATTTTCGAGCACCCGACCCTGGAAAAATATGCAGAAGCCATCGACAATCTGAACTGGGTTTTCGGCCAGAGCGCACCGTCGGAGAATGTATACGGGGAAGAAGGCGAATTGTGACGATCGCATTGGATCGAAGCGGATCAGAAGACATCCAGCCTGGATGCATGACCATGAGACAACGAAAGGGAGTTTAAATCAGCACATGTCAGACAGCATCGTAATCTTACCGGCTAGAAAATATGATGAAAGTTCGATACTGGATGTCATGCGGCCGTGGAACATGCATCACGTTCCGTCTCCGGAGATGGAGGAGCTTGATCTGTCCAGATTTTTCGTGGCGCTCAGCGATGGAAAAGTAATCGGTGCGGCTGGTTATAAAATATTGACTCCCACCACAGGCAAAACCACGCTACTCGGCGTTTTGCCAGGCTATGGAAAACAAGGTGTTGGCAAGCGCCTGCATCATGCACGCTGTCAGGCGATGTATAAACTTGGAATCAGGAAGGTCACTACAAATTCGGACCTGCCCAGCACGATCAGGTGGTACCAACAACACTTCGGTTATAAGACGGTTGGCACATTGAAAAAAGTCTCGTCGTTTGGATCCCCGGATATCGACCATTGGACAACCATGGAGATGGATCTGGAGGCGTACAGAAACGTCGCGACTGAAAAATTCTAGACTTGCCGACAGACTTGATATTAACCAGTGAAGATTTACACGAATAAGCAATGGATCTGGAGCCAGAAGAGGTTCGTTGATGACGACTCAAGGTCGTGCTCGAGACAGGCTATGTCACGTATTCATCGGATTGAAGAGACAGGGTCGGACCCGGCATGAATCTGCAGTCACTGATCAGCGAGTTGAGAACCAGGCAGGTAAAGGTCTGGGTTGACGGTGAAAAACTGCGTTACCGAACCGCCGACGGCACATTGCCCTCCGAGCTGCGGGAGTGTGTTAAACAGTACAGACAGGAATTGATTGAATTTCTGCAACAGGATGACCCCAGCCTTTCAAAGGCGCGCGCCATTACCCCGGTTGACAGGGACTCGAAATTGCCACTGTCTTTCGTCGAAGAGAGATTGTGGTTCATAAGTTCACTCAGTCATGATAAACCGGTTTTCCAGGCTCTCAATGCCTATCGAATCACGGGGCAGCTGGACCCCGTTTTACTGGAGAGAAGTCTGCTGAACCTTGTCTCAAGACACGAGATACTTCGCACGAGGTATGTGCTTGAGGAAGGAAGACTGTCCAGGAAGATTGATGAGCCAGACAGTTTCAGTCTGGCACGTAGTGAGATCAAACACAGTGCGACATCATCGACAGACGATGAGCTTGAGAGATTACTGCAGCTCGAACGGAGCCGGAAAATCAACCTCACTGAAGAGTGCAGCTTCCAGGCCGGATTGATACAGCTGCCCGGTGAGCATTGCATCCTACTGATCAAGCTGCATCATATTGTCTACGATGATCAGTCCATGACACTGATGTGGCAGGAGCTCAGCCGCAATTACGACGCTCTTGTGCATGCGCGGCCATTGAGCCAGTCCGCTTTAGCACTGCAGTATGCAGACTTTGCGTGCTGGCAACGATCCGAAGCGTTGACAGGTACTGAAAAGCATCTGGCTTTCTGGAAAAAGCAACTGACAGGCGTGCCTCAGGTCATTGCACTTCCCACAGATTTTGTACGACCTCTGAATCAACGGTACGTAGGAGAGCGACTGGTACGAACACTGTCTGCGCAGCAGGTACAAGGCCTGGATCATGTTTGCAGCAATTTCAACGCGACGCGCTACATGGTGTTGCTGGCTTTATTCAGTCTGCTGTTGCATCGGTATTCGCAACAAAAGACCATTCTCGTGGGTTCGCCGGTCAGCAATAGACGCAGCAGTGAATTGGAAACTATGTTGGGGTGTTTTCTCGACACGGTAGTTCTCCGTACTGATTTTTCCCCCGGTCTCACCTTCGACGAATTGTTGAGTAGTGTGCGTAATACGACCTTGGAGTCGTTTGAACATCAGCATGTGCCGTTTGAAAAAATAGTAGAGCTTGTCAGGCCGGACAGAAGCTCAGGAGTGCACCCCATCTTCCAGGTCATGTTCAATTTCCTGCAAATAAAAGAATCGGCACAGGGGTACAGTATCAGTGGCTTGGATGTCAAGAGAATCGGCCGATCTGGCGACGTATCGGCTGACTACGATCTGAGTTTGACCGCTGTTGAACGACAAGGCCAGATAAGCTGCTCATTTGTCTACAACAGGGATTTATTCAAGGCAGATTCAATTGCCCGAATGGCAGATCATTTTGTTGGCTTGCTCGATGAAGTGACAGGAAATCCGCAAGAGTTGCTTGCGAACTACTCGATGCTTTCGACGGCTGAGAAGCATTTAATGCTCTACCAATGGAATGATACCGATGTCAGGTATTCCCGGGACATTGCCCTGTCACGACTATTCGAGCAGCAGGTTCGTGCGACACCGACTGGTCTGGCACTGCTGTACGGCGACGCAGGAGTCAGTTATGCAGAGTTGAATGAACGTGCAAACCAGCTGGCTCACTACCTGATCTCCATTGGTGTCGAGAAACAAAGTGTTGTCGGTGTACATCTGGAACGCTCACCGGACGTGACCATAGCGTTGCTTGCCATATTCAAGATAAATGCTGTGTACCTGCCACTGGATCCAGCCTATCCAGCAGCACGATTACTTCGAATGGTGGAAACGAGTCATGCACGCTGCCTGATATCTCGTGAAACGCTGAATTCCAGTATTTTCCCGGAACATGAAAATTTCCTTCGGGTTCTTCTGGATAAGCAGCGTAGTCTGCTGGACTCGATGCCCGGGACGAATCCGGCCATTACCTGCTCTGCAGATGATCTTGCCTATATTGTTTTCACATCGGGCTCCACCGGCGTTCCGAAAGGCGTCAATGTACCGCACCGTCAAATCCTGAATCGTTTATGCTGGATGTGGCGCGAGTACCCTTTCAGTTCCGGGGATATCAACTGTCAGAAGACTGCGATCAGTTTTGTAGACTCGCTGTGGGAGCTATTAGGACCACTTCTTCAGGGCTCTCCCTCGGTTATTCTATCAGGGAATATATGCCAGGATCCGCAGCGATTGCTCGATCAGTTGACGAGTCATAAAGTCACCAGACTGTGGCTGGTCCCGACTTTATTGGACCTGCTGCTAAAGACCACGAAGGCCAGGAATAAGGCACCGCCAGATTTGAAGTTTGTGGTCGTTAGTGGAGAACCCTTGCCGAGTCGCCTGGCCCTGGAAGTTTCAAGGCAGTGGCCTGGTGTATCACTGTACAACCTGTATGGCACGTCTGAAGCCTGGGACTCTACCTGGTACGAAGTGATCGACGTTGACTCCACGCTGAATAATGTTCCCATTGGTAAACCACTGGATAACACGCAAATTCACATTCTTGATGAGCAACTGAATCCTGTGCCGGTAGGCGTCATCGGTCAGCTTTATGTCAGTGGTGATGGGCTGGCCGACAGCTTTATAGAAGGTACTAATGGCAGTGCGGAACATTTCGTTCGTAAACCCTGGGACGAGAGTCGTCGCATGTACGCTTCAGGTGACTATGCCCGGTATCTGCCAGATGGCACTATTTACCTCTCCGGGCGGGATCACGGGTATTTCAACGTCAGGGGGTTTCGGGTCGATCCTGCGGAAATCGAAAATCAGATCTGTGAAATCGAGGGCGTTGGCAGGGCGGCCGTCGTGCAGAAACGATCCTCTTCAGGCATGAGTTTGCTGGTGGCCTATGTACAGGTAGTCGATCCGGGTATTTCTACCGGTAGTATTTCGGAAACCACTCTCCGTTTGCATCTGAAGCTGCATCTGCCCGCGTATATGATTCCGAACTCGATTGTCCTTCTAGATCATTTCCCCACCACGCCGAGTGGAAAAACAGATCGAATGGCATTAGAGGCGCTGGATTGGCACAGGCCAGCAGAGGACATGCAAACAAACGGTGCTCCTCGCACCGCCCTGCAGTCGGAGATCCTGTCTATCTGGCAGTCCGTGCTTCAGAAAAAGGCGATTGGTATCCATGATGATTTTTTCGATCTTGGTGGACACTCCCTGATGGCAGTAGAGTTGTTCGATAAATTAGCTCGTGTTGCAGGTTCGTCGCTGGAACTTACCACGCTGTTCGATGCCTCGACCGTTGCCGATCAAGCCGGGTTAATCCGCAAATTAACTATCGGAAGAGCACAAGCATCGCTGGTCGTCATTCGCTCTGAAGGCACCAGGATACCCCTCTTCCTGGTTCCTCCAGCCGCAGGTACGGGATTGAATTACCGTCGTCTGGCCCACTATCTGGGAGATCAACAGCCCGTCTACACATTCAATCTGGCTAAGGCCGGATCGGGTGGTGACAAGTTTGAACCAATGGAGATGATTGCTGCGCGATTGATCGAGGAAATGCGCACAGTACGATTCCAGGGCCCTTTTGTCATTGGCGGTATGTGTTTTGGTGGAGTCGTTGCGTGGGAGATGGCCCGGCAGTTGCGACTATCAGGCCAGTCGCTGGCCTGTGTAGTCATGCTGGATACATCGGTGCCCTTCAATGGGCCTGACTGGTCAGATGTATGGCAAAAACCGCGATTACGAATGGTCCTGCGTCGAAATTTCAACGATCTGATGGATCATGGATTCAATCGGCGTTCCAGAAAAAGAGTATTCCAACGATCCCTGCACAAGCTGATTCGCCCACTGTCCGACAGGTTACAGCAGTTTCGTGAACTACAGAGTCGGCAGGCCCGTGCGCTGCGATGTTACAGGGCTGTGCCAGTAGATGCCGATGTCCTGCTGATATGCAGCAAGACCTTTGCTGAAAGAGACGGCTATATGGAGCGATGGCAGTCCTTGATCGGGGGGAGTCTCGAGCCGGAGATACTGTCCGATGCGACACACCTGGAGATGTTGGTGGACAGTAATAGTCATATGCAGATGATCGGCAACAGGATAAATCAGTTTCTGGATCGAAAAGTCAATGCAGACTCGTAGCGAACTTACGTTAATACGAAGTTTTCTTGACTCGGATCGACGAGCAATTGTCACTGCAATTTTGGCCAGCATTGTCAGCGGTGCCAGTAGCGCACTGCTGATTGCGTTCATCGGTAAACAGTTTGTCAGAACCGAACCATTTGGAATGCAGTCCATTGCACTGTTTGCAGTGCTATTGATATTGTCAGTAGCAACCAATCTATACGCAAGCAAGGTCTTGATCGAGGCCTCTAGTGAGCACAGTTATTCCTTACGGATGGCACTGTGTCGACGAATAGTGAGTACCGGTTATGAACGGATTGAGAAGATTGGCAGTCCGCGGCTGATTGCCATGCTCTCCGAAGACCTGACGGATGTTGCAGTAGCATTTACAAGAATTCCTGTTCTGGTAACCAATTCTACGAGAGTGTTTTTCTGCATTGTCTATTTACTCTGGATGACGCCGCTGGCCATGACCTTGCTGTTGCTCTTGAGTCTGCCGGTTATCTACTTTCAGATACTGTTGTACAGACGTGCGAAAGTACATCTCCAGGTCCTGTTGCCGATCAGGGATCGACGGTACAGTTTGTATGTAATGCTGACCAGCGGGATCAAAGAGCTGCTGGTTGATCGCTTGACCCGCGTGGGTTTCTTCACGAATCAACTGGAGGAAAACGCAAGAAAGTTTAAATTTGCACAACAGAAATCCTTCATGGCGAATCAGTACGCAGCGAATTGGGG
>JABDKO010000310.1 GCA_013002165.1 Rhodothermales bacterium
GACCTGTAATGCCCTCAACACTGCAGTTACATTTTCTCATGCTGGCTTTCGCGGGCCTCGCATTCTGCAGTAACCGTTCATATGCGCAGGAGGATCGTAGTCGTACCTCGTCTCAGACTCCCGAGCCGTGTGAAATTGGACCACTCACAGAAGCCGGATACCCAAATATTTACTGTTTTGATCTGATTCCGACTCCTCAGGCGCGGGGCGTCGTCGGACGGGTCGATCTTCTTCGACCTGAATCTCCATTCACCGTTGCCGTAGACCGGGATGGGATGCATCGATACCGGATCAAGATTGATCTTGAAAATCTCCCGGATCCAGCGACGTTCGGAGTCGGATACGAGACTTATATCGCCTGGCTTACCACTCCGGAACTGCGGCTTGTCGCGAAACTTGGCGAGGTCAAGAATGGCAGCCAGGTCGTCGGAGAAGTGTCGTTAAACAAGTACATCATCCTGATATCGGCAGAGGAAAACTCAGCAGTCGAGCAGCGTTCAGGAAAACTGGTACTGCGGGCTTTGTCACCCAGTTCATTGATGGAAGCACACGACCTGGCAATCCTGTCGCCCGTTGCCGTATTGAGAAGCGCAGATATCCAGAACGAAAACACCATGCATCACAATCACGGAGACCAGTGGAGAATGCCGCCTGGACATCCGGATATTCAGATGGCGCCTGGAATGCATTCCCTCAAACCGCAGGGCAGACCATACCTGCCATCTGATACGGGACAAATTCCTCTTGCGAGCGAACAAGAGACTGTATCGCTGTCAGACGGAGATACGCTGCGTCTGTCAACCGGCCGGGTTCGCAAATCGATCAACGAGAAAGAGTTGATTCTGTTTGGATTCAATGGACAGTTTCCCGGACCAAGGCTGGATGTAGATAAGGGGGCAACGATCACGGTCGAGTTTTACAACGGTCTGGACTGGCCGACAGCTATTCACTGGCATGGCATCCGCCTCGACAATCAGTTCGATGGCGTTCCGGGCTTGACGCAGGAGCCTGTTCAACAGGGCGAGACTTTCACGTACAAGATTGTGTTTCCGGACGCCGGCATCTACTGGTATCATCCCCATCACCGGGAAGACATCCAGCAGGACCTCGGCCTGTACGGCAACATGCTCGTCGACAGTGAGGGATTCCTTGACGAAGTCGAAGTCGAGGATGTGTTGCTAATTGACGATATCCTTCTGGACGAGTCGGGCGTCATCGCGTATGGTCGCGATGAGGCAAACTTTGCCCTCATGGGACGTTTCGGGAATACGATTCTTGTAAATGGAGATCCCGCCTACTCGCTGGACGTCAAGCAGGGTAACCGGGTACGACTGTTTCTCACCAATACGTCGAACACAAGAGTGTTTAATCTTTCATTGCCCGGTCTGGCCATGAAGGTAATCGCCTCCGACGTCAGCAAGTATGAACGAGAATCGTGGGTCGAAAACGTAGTAATTGCGCCGGCCGAAAGGTACGTAGTCGAGCTGCAGTTCACGACGGCCGGGAATGTGCCACTGGTAAATCGTGTTCAGGGAATCAATCATCTGTCAGGTGTCTTCTTTCAAGAATCAGACACGCTGGGGTTTGTGAACGTTGAAGCATCTGAATACTCATTCGATGAGGCAGAACACCTCGCACTGGAAGAAAATGTTGACGTGGTGGCAGATATCGATGACTACAGGGATTTCTTTGATGTCCCGCCGGAGAAGGAGCTGCTACTTACGCTCGAGGTGGAGGGGCTCGACCCGGTCGTAAGTCAGCTGATGCAGCTCGATCCCGTTTTTTTTAATCCGGTGGAGTGGAGTGGGACGATGCAGATGATGAACTGGCAGAGTTCTACTTCTCAGGTGAGGTGGATTCTGAGAGACCGGAAAACAGGTGAAGATAACGCAGACATTGCCTGGTCATTCGAGACGAGTGACGTGGTGAAGATTCGCCTGCACAATGATCGTGACGCGTTCCACGCGATGCAGCATCCTCTGCATCTGCATGGTCAGAGGTTCCTTGTTCTCGAACAGGATGGCGTTCGCAATACGAATCTGGTCTGGAAGGATACTATATTACTGCCAGTCGGATCGACGGCGGACATTCTACTCGACGTTTCTAATCCAGGCAAGTGGATGATACATTGTCATATTGCTGAGCACCTCGAGGCTGGCATGAAGATGGTATTTACTGTAGATGGGGAAAGCACTGTTCCAAACCATAAGTGATCAACGTTATGAAGACTTTTTGCACAGTTCTGTTTGTTTCTCTGTTGTCCCTCGGGTCTTCAGCATTCGGTCAACGCCTCGCTGATCTGTCGCCTCCGGTGATGGACTACGTCAGTGTTGCCGAGCCTGTGTTTGCTATTACCTCGGTTACCGTAATTGACGGAACAGGATCTCCGGCGCAGCCGGGTCAGACCGTTGTCGTTCAGAACGACATGATATCAGCGGTTGGCGACGATGGCTCAGTCAGCATTCCCGAGGGTGCTTTCGTTATAGATGGAAGCGGTCATACTCTAATACCGGGAATGGTTGGTCTGCACAACCACACTTTTTACATGACGTCGAAGCGGAGTATTCAGCTCAACTATACGGCACCGCGGCTGTATCTGGCGTCGGGCGTCACAACGATTCGCACCACGGGAAGCAACGCGCCGTATGCGGAGATAAACCTGCACAGTGCCATTCAGAACGGTGACGTGCCCGGACCGTATATCTACGCAACCGGACCCTATATGACCGGCGGCTCGGGAATGTCCAGCATGACGCGACTTGACGGTCCCGAAGATGCGCGAAGGCTCGTCAAGTACTGGGCTGAAGAAGGTGTTACGTGGTTCAAGGCGTATACACAGATTAGTCGTGAAGAGTTGGCGGCTGCGATCGATGAGGCTCACAAGAACGGCGTCAAGGTTACCGCACACCTTTGTTCAGTGACGTATCAGGAAGCGGTCGCAATGGGAATTGACAATCTCGAACACGGTCTTTTTGCCAATACGGACTATGCCGACAATAAGGTTGCCGATGAGTGCCCGGCTGGCTTCCGCACTACGATGGCAAGTCTGGATCTCGCGTCAGACGAGGTGCAGTCGACGTATCAGGCAATGATAGACAATGATGTTGCGATGACATCGACGCTGGCAGTTTATGAGATGTATGTACCGGATCGTCCGCCGCTGGAGCAGCGCGTTTTGGATGCCATGTCGGAAGAGGTCCGCGGCGAGTATCTCGTCAGACGAGAGCAAATTGCTCGCGAGGGAGAGAACGCTCCGTTTAGCGAGGCACTGTTCAGAAAAGCCCAGGAGTATGAGTACGAATTCTATCGGGCTGGTGGTTTGCTTGCTGCCGGCGTCGACCCGACCGGATATGGCGGTGCGCTCCCCGGCTACGGAGATCAGCGAAACTATGAACTCCTTCTTGAAGCGGGATTCACTCCTGAGGAGGTCGTACAAATAATGACGCTGAATGGCGCAAGGGTACTGGGTATTGATGGCAAGGTCGGCCGCGTACAATCCGGGATGGTTGCCGACATGGTGTTGATAAACGGAGACATCGTGAATGAACCTGCGACCATCCGAAACGTCGTGACCGTATTTCGAAACGGAGTTGGCTACGATTCGAAGAGCCTTATTGACTCAGTGAACGGTGAGGTGGGAGTACGATGATAGCGAGGGCCGAATAAGACTGAGGCTTGTGGGCACAGCCGATCCTAATAAGGAACTAATGATCGGCTCATGTTCTTCACACGGCGATCGAATAATTTACTACCGGGGAGGAGGAGTGGTGGCCCCCTCTGGGTTTATCAGATTATGCCTTCTGGATTCGCTCGAGCGCCTCCAGATTCGACTGAACGTGAGTTGCAGACTCCTTCATCATTGCCGTTTCGGCAGCGTTCAGGTCTACCTCGAGGATTTCCTCAATTCCGTTACGCCCAAGGCGCACCGGCACTCCGATAAACATGCCCTCAAGTCCATACTGTCCGCTGAGCCACGCTGCTGCAGGTACAACCCGCCCGCTGTTCTTGACAATCGACTCAACCATTTCAGCAGCTGCCGCACCCGGCGCATACCATGCCGACGTTCCCATCAACTTGACGATCTCACCGCCACCCGTCTTCGTTCGATTTACGATAGCCTCAAGCTCGTCATCGCTGAGCAACTCGGTTATCTGAATGCCGCCAACAGTCGTATATCTCGGCAAGGGCACCATGGTGTCGCCATGTCCACCCATAAGAAGCGCACTGATGTCTTTGACGGAAACTCCAAGCTCCATCGCCAGAAAGGCGCGGTACCGGGCAGTATCCAGAACGCCGGCCATCCCCATAACCCTTTGGCTTGGGAAGCCGGACTTCATGTATGCAACGTATGTCATAACGTCTAACGGATTCGAGACGATGATGATGATTGCATTGGGAGATCCAGCAGCAAACTGCTCCGTTACCGACGAGACAATCTTGGTGTTGATTGACAGCAAATCATCACGACTCATTCCCGGTTTCCGCGGGGAGCCAGCCGTTATCACACAAATGTCAGAACCAGCTGTGTCAGCATAATCGTTCGTGCCCCTGACTTCTGTATCAAACAGGTGAATTGGAGCAGATTCGGCAATATCCAACGCCTTACCCTGGGGGAGGCCGTCAACAATATCGATGAGAACAACTTCCTCTACCATGTCTTTCCGGGCGACGCAATCCGCAACCGTGGCGCCTACATTACCAGCACCGACAACCGTTACCTTCATTGTATTCTCCGACTATGTTCCAATTGTGTGAATCAGGATCTACCAGAATAATAATCCGTCTAACATTCAAGTAGCCAATATTCTGCAAAGATTGCACTTCAAATCTGTCATACAACTGCTTCGTATGCTTCGACAACCTCTACTTCTCGTTTTCCTTGTGACAATCCTGTCAGGTTGTTCCGGGATGGTACAAAACCCCCAGGACTCCCAACCTGTCAAGGCAAAGAATGTAATCCTGTTCATCTCTGACGGTACGGGACCTGCCAGCTTCACGCTTGCAAGGGATTATCTTCGAGCGACCGGAAATCGGCGCAATCTGTACCTGGACGATATCCTTGTTGGGACCATGGAAACCAGCTCGGCCAGCCATTTAATCACCGGCTCCGGTGCGGCTGCGACCGCCATGGCTTCGGGATACAAAACAAATAACCTGGTCATTGGGCAGGACCCCGATGGTAATCCATTGCGATCTATTCTGGAGAAAGCTGAAGCCGCAGGAATGCACACCGGTGTTATTGTAACCCGGGAGATAACCGATGCAACTCCGGCAGCGTTTACAGCACATGTCGCGCACCGCTACGACAATGAATTGGATGTCGCCGTTCAGCAGCTCTCCTCTGGCGCAGACATTCTTGTCGGCGGCGGCCTTGAGATGTTTCAGCTCGAATCCCAGGGTGGGAAACGAACCGATGGTCGCGACCTTGTTGAGGAAGCCCGCGCTGGTGGTTACGAGGTAGTGACATCCAGGCAGGAATGGGATCAGGTTCAAAACCTGCCGGTCCTTGCCCTCCTTGCCAGGGACAAACTCGCATACGAGATCGATCGAAATCCACTTGACGCTCCATCTCTTGCCGAACTGGTCGACAAGTCAATTCAAATGCTCGATCAGGCAGGTACAGGATTCTTCCTGCTTGTCGAGGGAAGTCGAATAGACCTTGCCGGACACGATAATGATGCCCCGGCACATCTCCACGATTTGATAGCGTATGACGAAGCCGTGAACGTAGGACTCAATTTTGCCCGCAAAAACGGAGAAACCCTGGTCATCTCTACGTCGGACCATGAGACCGGCGGATTAAGCATCGGTCGCAGCTATACCTGGTACCCGGACAAAATGCAATCGATGACCGCGTCGCACGATTCAACCGTAACTATGCTTCAAAATGGAGCGAGTCCGACTGACGTCCTGAAGCAATATTACGGGATCGAGGACGTGTCCCCGGCCGAGCTGGCGCGCCTCGACACCCTGACGCTTAGAAATGACTACGATAGAGCACTCGGTGAGGTTATCGGCGATCGGCTTTTCATCGACTGGGCCACAACGGGCCACACAGCGGTCGACGTAAACGTGTATGCCTTTGGACCGGGAAGCAGTGCTTTTCGAAATCATTTCGACATCACGCACATCGGCCTGGTTTTGCCGGACCTCATGGGTCTGCAAACGGATTAGCGTGGCGTCGCTCGAAATCTAATAGCGATCTGTCTCAAAACGGGCTTTATTTAGTTTTTTCGAAGTCGATAAATTGGGAATAGACAATCACTTGTTGTCATCCCACCACTTTTCGATGATCGCGTTAGTCCAGACTTCAATATCCAGCCTGTGGATGCACCTCGCTATGCATTTCGGGGGAACGGAATTCCTCCAGCAATCCGTCGACGCAGAAGTGTGGTTTCCGGCAGTTGCGATCGCGGCATGCATCATTCTGTTCGGACTGATCATCATCTATATTCTGAGGATCGGTTCAGGAATCCAGAAACCGCAAAACTCTACATCAAAAGAGAATTTCTCCGAGTTCTTCAATCAGGCTGAGGTAGGCATAGGTGTTATCGACGAGGAAGGCTTCTTCGTGCTATGTAACAAGTCGCTTCAAGACCTGACCGGATATACCGCCACGCAACTGACAACCATCGGATTTAGCTCACTCTTCGCCGATCGGAGTGACTATGTGGAACCCTCAAAGGTAGCGGGTATGCTCGACCGTTTCGGTGAGTCACATCAAGTGTTTCTGCGACAACGCACCGGCGCTCTGATTCGCGTCCGTTTTCTCGTACTTCCATCGCCACCGGCTATCCGGGAAAATGCCGAAGTCCTGCTAATAGAAGAGGCGTCCGCCGACCACGGGGGCGGGGGTGAGGAGCTTTCCGAAAGCGATTCATTGCAAAACGCTAAAGACTCCTTTCTGGCCAGCCTCAATCACGACCTGAAAACTCCTCTTACAGTTATTCTTGGAAGTGCCTCGATGCTCGCCTCAGAGAAGGCGTACAGTCCTGAACTGGTAGAGGCAATTCTGGAGAGTGGACAGCGACTGTTGAATGAAATTGACGGGCTGCTGCTGGCAAAATCACATCGTCCGGATGCTGCCGAGTTCCTCCCGATTAATGTTCACAGGATTGTCAGCGAAGTCGTTGCAGACTACGAAGGCCGGGCAGAAAACAATAATATCTCGATCGATACACGCCTTGATAATATTCATGGATCCTTGAATCACATTGCATTGCAAAGATTGATTCATCTATTACTTGATATCACAATCGATCGTACCAAATCCGGCTCGATCCACCTGTCTCTCGAGCACGACTCTGCTTCGTTCATGATGTCTATAACGCCCGGAGTCGTTTCAACAGACGGCAAGATTCTTCCCGTCGAGGTCGACAGGCGAGTGATATTAGCCGCGGAGCTTGCACACCATTTATCTGCCAGGCTGACGACGACATCGGATGCCGGCGACTTCGGCTTTTCTCTCGTGGTTCCATACAAGGAGCAAGCTCTTGTCCCGGTTTCACGATCGATAGGCAAGGCGGCATAGCCGGTCAGAATCGTACCGGCAACGACCAAGAACAAAGTTGGCCGTACGCTATATTGGAGGGCATCAACGAAAGCATCTCCATGGACCTTAGTGACGCAACGTTTGTCGTTGTCGATACCGAAACGACTGGCACCAGACCCGGACACAACAGGGTCATCGAGATCGGTGCCGTTAAGATCGCAGATGGGCAGATCATCGATACCTATCAGCAGCTGATCAATCCAGGCACGTCGATTCCATACCAGATCACACGGCTGACCGGGATTTCGAACGCAATGGTCTATTCCGAGCCTGCAATCGGTTCAATTCTCGACTCGTTTGTTGAATTCCTCGGTGATGGTGTATTTGTTGCCCACAATGCAAGGTTCGATAAACGGTTCATCAACGCCGCTTTGAGAAGGACAGGAAGGCCTCCAATGCGCAACAAGACGCTTTGTACGGCGCGGCTGGCCAGACGGCTTCTTTCGGGATTGAAATCCAAAGGTCTGACTTCGCTGGCAGACTTTTATTCGATACGCATCGTTAATCGGCATCGCGCCTTCGACGATGCCGAAGCGACAGGACATATTTTGATCAGGCTGCTCGACAAGATCCGCATCCAGGTAGAGTCCCCATCACTGGCGGACGTCCTTGCTAT
The DNA here is from genome assembly GCA_013002165.1 of Rhodothermales bacterium. Lineage (GTDB taxonomy): Bacteria > Bacteroidota > Rhodothermia > Rhodothermales > JABDKH01 > JABDKO01. The sequence goes on from JABDKO010000310.1 coordinate 8,169, forward strand.
GCAGATGCGACCATACAAGAGTGCAAGACCACAGCCTTCCCATATCAAGAAGATCAAAAACGAAATCCTTGTCGACCTCCCTTCGCGATCGGGCGTCTATTTTATGTATGACGGCAGCGGCGAAGTTGTCTACGTAGGAAAAGCCAAGAACCTCAAATCAAGGGTCCGAAGTTACTTCAATGCGATAGAGGCTCATCCACCGAAAACGCGAGAACTCACCAGGGTTGTTCGCAATGTCACGTGGATGGAAACCGGCAATGAATTGAACGCTCTTCTCCAGGAGTCAAAGCTGATCAAGCAGTTACAGCCACGCTTTAACAGGGCGCTTAAACGCTATGGTAGAAAACCATTTATCAAACTTGATACATCCCATGGCTGCCCGACAATCGAGAGTACATACCAGGTTGTTGATGACGGAGCAGAGTACTACGGCCCGGTGCAGGGCGGTCGCTATGCGCGATTCCTCGTTGATCTGATCAACCAGGTTTATCAGCTCCGTGAGTGTGATGAAACAACTTTCGCACAGGGAAAGCCGTGCATGTATTATGAGATCGGACGCTGTATCGGACCTTGTACGGGTGAGGTGAAGGTCGAGTATGCAGAAGAAGTTGACCGTGTCAGGGCATTCCTGCGAGGCGAAGATGAAAGCGTTCTTGATCGCCTGCAATTACGAATGGAGGACGCGGCTTCAAGGCTTGATTTCGAGGATGCCAAACTCTACCGCGACTGGATTGTCCGATTACAGACGCTCTTTGTCAGACAGCGGCAAATTGCCTCTAATGTCGTTGATCACAATTCTGTCGTCGTGGTTCTTGACGACAATCGGCGCGTGGCACATCTCTTCTTTGTTCGTTTCGGCCGACTGACGAGAGCATTCGCGATTGATGGATCAGATTTCGAACGTGATAGAAACGCCGTTATTTCGATTATCCGGAAAACATTCGATCGTCATCTAGTCCCACCATCTCGATATCAAAAGTCCGATGTCGATGAAGTGCGCATTCTTGCAAACTGGATGTTTGTCAATCGGGAGACTGTATCATCTGTGCCATGGGACCGTAATCTGGATCCTGACCAATTTGCAGAATTAGTGATGGATTCGGCCCGAAGAGCGATATTGTCAGGAAGCGAGAGGGCGCCAGACCAACTTTCGATCAAACCCACAGAAGAGGTACAGGATGGAAGGATATGAACTTCGGCCACTGACCGTAGCCGATATTTTTGACCGGACGTTCAGCCTGGTCGGTGGATCGTTGAAGCAAATATTGGGATTGGGAGCCGTGATCGTTGTGCCAGCCGCTATCGCTAGCTGGTTGCTCTTTTCCGGCTTCTTTTCATTCCTCGGTGATTTTATACTCACCCTCGAGGAAACAGACGTTCCCGATGCCGCAATTCTGGCCGAGTTGTTCAAGGCGATGGGAGGCGTAAGCATCGCGATCGTCATCCTCTTTGCCGCCGAGACGCTATTCGACGTCGGGCTCGTACTGACTTATTGCGGAAAAACAATTGGAAAGAACTATGAAACACGAGAACTGATCGGACTCACGTTCTCTTCCCGCGGTGCCCGGGCAGTCCTGCAAAAAATCCTTGCCGAGATCGGGTGCATCCTGGCAATGGCCATTCCATACTTCATTTTCATTCTCTCAATTGGTGCTGATGCAGGAGCCATTGCGATTCTTTTTGGCACGCTGATCTTTTTTGCCGGCATCTTTCTAGTCCTGTACCTGCGCGTTCGGTGGGCATTCGGCTTGACAGCCATTGGCTGGGAAGAGACCGGCGTGCTGGAAGCTTTTGGAAGGAGCTCGTCTCTCGTTCATGGCCAGACAGTTCGAACGTTTCTTCTGTTTGCTCTCTTCTCGTTAATAACATCTTTCGCAGTCACACTGATAATGACTCCGGTGCAGTTCTTCGTACTGTGGGACTTCTTCCTTTCATACTTGTCACTCGTCTCGGAGCTGGGCGCTGGTGAACCGGATGTATCGGGTGTTATCGAATCGCTGACCTCCTTCGGACCGGGCTTTGCTCTTCTTATTGGTCTGAGCATGCTGTTAACATCTGGAATAAAGACGGCGTACCAGACAAGTTTCTATTTCGATTTGCGTGCAAGACAGGGCGAGTTCGATCCTGGGATATCTCAGCCAGAGTCCGATGGCTGACGGATATAATGGCGGTCCTTACAAACCCATCTTGATGGATGGCGTATGGGAAGCCCAGCAACGCAATCTGGCGGCGGGTGCATTGCTCGGATTGCTTGGGATAGGCCTTATCTATTTCAACGGACAGTTGATTCTCTCGACAGTTGCAATGCTTCCTCGCCTGTTTCTTGCCGAGCTTGGCGATGATACGCTGGACGATATGGGTAAATTCATGCGCCAGTTCAAGTCTGAGATTCGGATAGCAATAGTCGTATCGCAATACGCACTGATGCTGGCACCGACCATATGGTTCGTGCGAAGGTTTCATACGAGCGATGTCAAGCGGTATGTTCGGCTCAACAGGGGGCGTCTCCATCATAGCATACTGGCCGTCGTAAGCACGCTGCTAATTATCCCGCTTGGAAACTACATGGCCGGGAAACTTTCAAGCAGGATGGATCTGCCAGACGAGATTTCCGAAATGGGCGTCTCGCTGTTTGTAGCAGAGTCGCCGCTTGAATTTATCTTTCTGATTTTTGTGATCGCGGTGACACCTGCGATTTGCGAAGAGGTCTTCTTCCGAGGCTACGTGCAGCGCACTCTTGAGAGAGTCGCCGGATGGAAATCTGTTATAATCGTCGGCATTCTGTTTGGTCTTTTTCATCTGCAGCCGATCGGCCTCGCGGCTACTGCGATTATGGGTCTATTGTTTGGCTATTTCTATTTCAGATCTCGGAGCATCATTCCAGCCATAATGGCCCACTTTGCCAATAATGCACTCGTCGTCTCACTACTATATTTCCGACCGGTTGTCGGCGGCGTTGATCTCGGTGCGACTGATGTGATACCGGGACTATGGGTTGCGATCACGCTGCCGGCAGGGCTCGCCGTACTCGGTTTGTATCACTTCGTCACACGCCAGAAGCCTCAAGAGGTGCTTCTCGCCGTCGAAGAATCTGCAGCTGTTCCACCGGATAAATCCGAGTCAACACCGTTCGGCAACTCTGACGTTATCGGAGTATCCAGCCCGGACAAAGAAATGCCAGGCGATGAATCGACCTACACGCATTAGTTTTCCTTGTTAGCCAGGGATCTGGTGTCCGGTCGATGAAATCGCCTGTTCGCAAATTTGTCTTCCCGTTCGGATTATTACAGACGCATTAGCATTTCATTGCCAAATCAGTATACATTAAGATGGCGCTTGAACGGCGTATTGGATTCAATTCAGTAAACAGGAAGTTCATGTCGATTGTATCTCCGTACGACCACGCGATCCGCTTTTGTGTACTCACCGTTCTTGTGATTTCTGTAGCGGTCCTGACTATGATACCCGTTACGTCTTATTCGCAGTCAGCGTCACCGTTTACCGTATACGATGCCTTTTCGGACTATCGCCAGCGTATTGCTTCAAATGCGGAACTGTCCGATCTCGCCTACGCCAGAGCTGACATCGCCGCACGATCTGGCAACATGCAGATCCTGCAGGAAGCGCTTGAGCGCATACAAACACTACCAGGCGGATCCGTAGACCGAATAATTGAAAGCCTGTCTTTCCCGTTCCCGGAAGGAGTTGAATCGATTGACGACAGAAGGCGATTCGTAATCGGGATTGTCTTTCCATACCTGTACACCGACCGTGCCGATGCGCAGTTTGTATGTCGACAGTTGCCCACGTTCACGTATTATATGGTAGTTCAAGGCGTATCGGCGTATGGATCAGCCGAGAATGCATACGGATGCCGCTCCGGTGATCTTATGGTATCAAGTATCGTCCGGGAGGCAGTTTCGTCTAACACAGCGGGCTCTACTGCATCCTGGACTTCGGCGTTGCAGATTGAATCACCGTACGGAAGAGTTTATTACCCTGATGGCGAACGGTTCTTTACGGCACCACTGGATAACCCTGCCCATACGCTTCTAGCGAGCGCCGCAGTGGCTAATCAATTAGACGTAATTCAGCTATTACTCGACGCCGGTGCAAACGTCGACATTGCGTCGGACAGTGGCTTCACGGCACTACACTACGCCGTCGTCAACGATCAGCTAGACGCTGTCAATAAACTTCTGCAGTCGGGTGCATCCGTCAGCACGTGGACAGACGACGGTAGAACCGCACTCCATCTTGCCGCAAAACATAACGCAGTTCGGCTTTTCCAACCGCTCGTCAACGCCGGGTCGGAAGTAGACCTACGCGCAGCAGGCAACGACACACCGCTCATTCATGGAATCAACCAGAGACACGTTGAGTCAGTTGCAGCACTGATCGATCTAGGCGCCAACATAGAGTTGCAGACACGAGCCGGTTATTCTCCACTTGCTCACGCAGTACGTAAGTCGACGGGCAGTGTAGTTCAACTTCTGATTGATGCGGGTGCCAACATCAATGCCTCCGATTCCAATGGCCTTTCTGTACTGCACCATGCGATTAATTCCAGAAGTCCGGATAAGGTGGGAAGAGTCCTGGTTGCTGGTGCGCGAGTCGACGCGACCTCGAACGATGGCACAACGGCGCTGATGCTTGCTTCAGAAACCGGACAGGTCGCAGTAGTTCGCATGCTGCTCGGAACGGGTGCGGATATAAGCCTCGTTGATTCGGACGGTAACAACGCATTGATGCGAGCCGCTGCATCGGATCAAAACCGGTCTGTTGAAATCTTGCTTCGAGAAGGGGCGCGAAAGTCAGTTCGCAACAAGGCGGGCCAGACGGCTAAGGAGATTGCACGGACGCAACAAAGCTTTAGAGTACGCAAGCTCTTCAAGCACATCAAACCCGTACATGTAAACTATCTCAAGACAGGCGTAAATCTGGCGAAGCTCCAGGATGATCAACATGTGTCTTCTGTGGGTGGAGATTTTGGCGTCGGGATAGGTATCGCCCTTTCCCGCCGAATCAGAGTACAAACCGACGTAGCGCTGACCTTCCGAAACACAGATGTCGATGAGCTTGCCGGACCCGTTACCTTTCCGTCGCAGGGTGATTTTTACTACTGGATAAACACGGTCGACATCAAACCTGTCGTTCGATTTGCAGTGACGAATCCGTACAGGTCGCACCTGTATCTCATGGCGGGCGCAGGATACGGATCGGTCCTCATAGTGGAACTGCGAGATTTTTCCGAAGACCTTGATGGGGAAGAGGTGACTGACTCTACGGACACTTCCCTCACGTATTTTATAGCCGGATTCGGTGTTCAAACGACATTCGGAACACGAGCGTTGATTAACCTCGAACTGACAGCAGCAAGCGCTTCGTCGTTTAACCTCGATCTGTTTGAGGGATCACTCGGTACGCTTAGCCTCAATCTGGGCTTCGGGTTCTAGCGAAAAGGGTGCTTGCAAAACACAAGTTTCGTCTCTTCGGGCCACTTTAAGCGCAAAATCTTGCAGGTTGCTCGTACTTTGATGTATCCTTGATTTCAGAATAGCTGAAGGGTCTCGCGGTGGATGAAAATGTTGAAGTGACGCAGCTCCTTGACAGGGCCAGGGAAGGAGATAGTGATGCGTTCGATCGCCTCGTTCAGAACATATATGAAGAACTCAGGACAATCGCCCGCGGCCAGAGGAGAAAGCTGGGAGCTTCTAGTACCGTAAACACGACTGCAGTTGTCCATGAGGCTTACGAGAAGATGGCAAGTGCGGCTGATCGGTCAAGACACTCATTCGCAGACCGCGGACATTTCTTCAGGGTTGCCTCGCGCGTGATGAGAGACATTATTGTGGATTACGCCCGCGCCCAGTCTGCGGCTAAACGCGGCGGTCGTTCCAGGCCGGTCTCAATCAGCGATTTGCCAAACGCGCAGATCAAGTCGCATTCAATCGACATCGATGAAATCCTGAGCGTTGATCGAGCTCTCGGCAAGCTGTCACAGATCGACCGGGAGGCTGCCGAGGTTGCTGAACTTCGCTACTTCGCAGGCTTGACAATTGAGCAGGCTGCCGAAGCTCTTGGCGTTTCAGAAGCTACAGTCAAAAGGCGATGGACGATCGCCAGGGCGTGGCTTGTTAAACAATTTTCGTCAGATGCCGGCTCGGCGTGACCCGAATGCGTGCAACTATTCGGTTATAAAACAAATCAGACGCTGCAC